>JASJDQ010000016.1 GCA_030065075.1 Paracoccaceae bacterium
AATCGATGTCCGCGATCCGCTGGCCGCTGAGCTGAAATCAGCGAGCGACGGGGCCAATGAACCAGAAGACAAGGTCACCGCGGCGCGAAATCCGTCGCGGTGCGTGAGGTCAGCACCGAATACGGCCTCAAAAGCCAAGAGCGCGGCGACCTTGTCTTCTGGTTCATTGGCCCCGTCGCTCGCTGATTTCAGCTCAGCGGCCAGCGGATCGCGGACATCGATTGCCGCACCAGCCTCATCAACCCCGCCGACATAACGCATCCAAGCCGCCACGGCGAGGCAAAGGCCCTTGGGGATGTGCCCATTCGCAAGATTATCCCGGATGGTGCCGAGGATTCGCTGGGGCAGCTTCTGGCTGCCGTCCATGGCGATTTGCCATGTCCGGTGGTGCAGCGCGCGGTCTTGGTAGCGGGTCATCAGCCGCCAACAATACGCCATCAGGTCTTCGCCTTCTGGCTGGGCAACGGTTGGCAGGATCTCGTCAGTCCAGAGCCGTTCGCAGAAAGCGGAGAAGTCCGGATCGGCCACGGTGTCGGCAATGGTCTCGAAGCCAGCAAGGTAGCCAAGATAGGCGAGCGCCGAATGCGTCCCGTTCAGGCACCTGAGCTTCATTGTTTCATGCGCGTCGACATGACTGACAAACTGCGCCCCGGCGCGGTCCCATGCAGGACGACCGGCGGTGAAGTCGTCCTCGATCACCCATTGCCGAAACCTCTCGTGCATGACGGCAGCGGGGTCGTGGATGCCGGTCTGCGCCGCCAACCTGTCGATGTCCGCTGGCGTTGTCGCAGGTGTGATCCGATCGACCATTGTGGCCGGAAAGCGCGCTTCGCTGGCAATCCAATCGGCCAGCGCGGTGTCATGATGCTGCGCGAAATCCAGCACCACATTCCGCACCAGCGCGCCGTTCGACGGGAGGTTGTCACAGGATAGTACCGTGAAGGCATCGCACCCGGCTTCTCGGCGCTTTGAGAGCGCGGCAACAAGAAAACCGATTGCGGACCGGGGTGTCGCCATATGCGCGAGGTCGTGCGCGATGTCCGGATGGTCAAGGTTCAAACGTCCTGCCGCGGGATCGTGGCAGTATCCCTTCTCGGTGATCGTCAGCGACACGACGGAAATGGCCGGGTCCGCCATGGCGGTGACAACCGCCGCCGGGTCCTCTGGCGCGACCATAACGTCGACGATGGATCCGATCACCTGAGGTTCCATGCCTGCCTCGCTCAAGGTCACCGAGGTGTAGGCGCCACCTTGCGGGCCAAGCTGGTCGCGCGCGGTCGCGCTTCGCAGGCTCACTGCGATGATGCCCCAATCACCGCCCGCTGCGGCCATCGCTTCGTCCGTGTAGACGGCATTGAAGGCCCGGAAGAAAGCACCGGGCCCCAGATGCACGATGCCGGGGCGCGGGGCAGGTCCGCTTCGCGTCAGCCGGGGAAGAGTCACAGGTTATAGGCCGATTTTGCGAGTGAATAGCTCAGGTCTTTTGCGACTTCGAACGCCTCCGTTTCGCGCAACCGACCGGTGCCGACCAGCGTGGCCAGATAGGCGCAGTCAGACCGCCGCGCGACGTCGTGGCGCGCCGGGATCGAGCAAAACGCGCGTGTGTCGTCATTGAAGCCCGCGGTGTTGTAGAACCCGCAGGTTTCTGTCGTGGCCTCGCGGAACCGCTTGATCCCCTCGAAGCTGTCAAAGAACCACCAGGGTGGACCGAGCTTCAGTACTGGATAGGCCCCGGCCATCGGGGCAAGCTCACGCCCATAGGCGGTTTCGTCCAGCGTGAAGAGAATGATCGTCAGGCCCGGCTCCATGCCGATCGCATCCAGAAGCGGTTTCAACGCGGCCACATAATCGGTTCGGCCTGGGATATCGAACCCCTTGTCGCGCCCGTGTCGCTGGAAGACCCGGGCATTGTGGTTCCGGCGCGAACCGGGGTGGATCTGCATTACCAGCCCGTCGTCCAGGCTCATTCGCGCCATTTTTGTCAGCATGTGGCCCCGGAAAACGTCTGCCTCTTCGGCAGTAGTTGCCCCTGCAAGGGCTTTCTGAAACAGCGCCTCGGCGTCAGCAGTCGCAAGGTCCTCGGTCCGCGCGCTCGGGTGCCCGTGATCCGTCGCCGTTGCGCCGAATTCCTTGAAGGCCGCGCGGCGATTGCGGTGCGCGGCCAGATACCCTGCCCAGGAGGACGTATCTTCGCCCGTCATCTCCCCTAACGCGCGGACGTTGTCGGCAAATCCCTCGAACTCGGGATCGACGACGGCATCGGGCCGATAGGTTGTGACGATGCGCCCGGTCCAGCCGCTTTCACGGATCATTCGATGCCACCGCAAATCGTCCAGCGCACCTTCGGTCGTTGCCAACACCTCGACGTTGAAGTTTTCGAAGTGCGCGCGGGGGCGATAGGCATCGGTTGCGAGCTTGGCCTCGATATGATCGTAGTAGTGATCCGCCGTCTCAGTGCTCAGAGGCACGTCCAACCCAAAGACGTGCTCGAATGAATGGTCCAGCCACATCGCAGAAGGCGTGCCGCGAAAGAGATGGAAATGCTCTGCAAACCTGCGCCAGATTGCACGCGGATCGGTTTCGACCGGGCCGCCGTCGATGCGTGGAACGCCGAGTGCATCCATGGGAACGCCTTGGCTTGCCAGCATCCTGAAAACATAGTGATCGGGGACGACGAATAACTCTGCTGGGTTCGGAAAGCGCTTGTCTTCAGCGAACCACACGGGGTCGCAATGCCCATGCGGGCTAATGATGGGCAGGTCCCTGACGCTTTCGTAAAGCGCCCGCGCCTGATCGCGCAAAGCCGGGTCGGTTGGAAAAAGCCGATCGGGATGGGTCAGTGTCATCTTCGCTCCGGTCCGGGGGATTTATGTGTCAGCACGCGCGTTTCCGAAGAGGTTCGGAACTTGCCGCGCAGAGAAGGCCATCGACACGGACAAGGCAACAGGAAATCTCGATCCGGTGGGTTGCTGCGGCATCAGAACTTGGCTCGTGCCCCACGTTCTTCGCGGCTCAGTTTGGCCTAGACTACGCTTGGTCGAACCTTACCGTCTCGACGATCGAACGCAGCTGATTTGGTGAGCCGAAGTCCGCCTCACTTTTGGAGCTCTTTGATCTCCTCGGAAATCCATACCGGCTTGTATTGCCAATTTGAGGCGCTCCCGGTTTAGGGAAAAAGTTCTCCGGTCAAGCCGCTTCCGCCATCCGGTGCAGTGTATCCAAATCCAGAATGACGACGGTCAGGATGCCATCCAGCGCAATGACCTTTTCCCGCCGCAACTGGCTGAACGCACGACTGACGGTCTCGGTCGACAGGCCAAGGTAGTCGGCAATGTCGGCGCGGCACATCGGCAGCTTGAACTGCGTGTACTGGCCCACGGGTTCGCCGATGCGTGACGCCAATGCCGTAAGAAAGGCGGCCAGTCGTTCCACGGCGGATTTTTGCCCTAGCAAGACGAAATGGTCATGCATTGCGGCGATCTCGCGCATGGCGGCTTTGACAAACCCCGCGTGAAGCGCGGGGTCTTCGCCGTCGGGCGAAATCAACTGTTGCATCCGATAGGGTTGAAGACGGCATGGCGTGAGCGCCCTGCAGCTTGCACTGTATTCGCCTTCGAAAGGGTACCCTATGACATCGCCAGGAAAACTGAAGGAAATGACCTGACGCCGCCCGTCCTCGAAGTATCTCGAGAGGCGAAGAGCACCGGATTTCACTTGAAAGACTTGTGACGCGGGGTCGCCCTGGCGGAACAAATTGGTGTCAGGTTCAAGGGTCAACTCGTTGATTTTGCGTGTGTACTTCGAAGATGGCTGAGGAAGAATTGCATCGCAGCCGGGATGGTCGAGTGTGATGTACATTTTTTGGCCCCCAAAGGATTGGATAGGCCATGTTGTCGAGCGAACGTCACCGCCTGACCCTTGGTTGCGTCGCAAATTGTATCGATTTGTATCCGGACGCAGATCCCAGGCCGACGGATTGACCGACGTCAATGCCGACCCCTTCGGGCAACACTAAACTTGCGGCAAATAGCCAAGAACGGTGTCGCGCCCGCGATGCCGAAGGTGACGGAGGACCATATGACACAGAACATGGGAAGTCTCGACCGGATGGTACGTCTGGTCATTGGTTTGGTGCTGCTAGTCGCGCCGCTACTGAACTTGCCGGCCACTTGGTCAATCGCATGGTTGGCCTACGCAAGCATGGGTGTCGGCGCCATTCTGACAGTGACCGCGGTGATCGGGGTTTGCCCGCTCTATTCCGCTCTGGGGATAAGGACGTAGATCATGGAGCATGTTGAGTTGGACGTGAGCGAGCTGCCACGCATGGACATGACCGATGCGCCGACCGGCTGCTGTCCAAGGTTTGATCCCGAAGGCTGGGATGGGTTGCGTCTGCACTTCGAAGACAAGCTTTTCGTGCGGGCCACGACCCGGGGCATCATGCACGTCCCGCTGAACATGGGTGCGGTGTTCACGCGCGTTCAGTCGCGCATCGAAGATGCGGGCGCGCAAGACCCGCACCGGTACCTCGTTCTCAGCCGAGACCTGAGCGCAACCGAAGCCGAGCATTACTTCGCGGTCACGAAAGATGTCCCGGAAGAAGAATTGGTGACCATGAGCGGCGATTTCCTGACGCGTGTCTTCGAAGGCTCCTACGGTCACGCGAAGGAATGGGTGCATGAAATGGAAGTCGCGGCAACGGCTGCTGGCAAATCCGGAAAGCGCGTGTTCATGTTCTACACGACCTGCCCGAAATGCGCGCGGGAATATGGCAAGAACTATGTGGTAGGCTTCGTCGAAGTCTAACGGAATGAAGGACCGAAAAGCGATGAAAGACCAGGAACTCCAGATCTTGATCGACGAATTGGAATCCCGAAGCGACATGAGCCCGGCGGATTTTGACGGTGTCGCCAACGCGTTGATCTATCTGTTGCCCGAGGCTGCTTCGGAAACCAAAAACCTCGGGCGGACAGTCGGCACCACCGATGGGGCGATACTGATCGTTGATCATGCTTATCCGAACTGGGCCATCCACATCCGCGGGCGGGCCAATGACAAGGATGGGCATTGGAGTTGCACACTTCGCGAAGGCGGCATGCGCGACAACGATGCCGTCATGGGGGCGGGCCGGTCTCCGGTTCTTGCCCAGGCCGTCCTTGCAGCCGCGTTTCGGTTGACGGCAAATCTGAAGCGGCTTTAGCGAAAGGCTTCAACCGGCGCTTTTGTCTGTTACTGTCCGTTCGCGTTTTCCGACCCGAATTCTTCGAGCAATTTCGTGACCGTCGCATCGTCCACCTGCCCGAAGGTCCGATAGGCGGCGCCAACCGCGCCATAAGTCAAGTCACTGAGCGATATGACCGTGTCTGCAAGCCCTTTCAGCTGACCCGCGAATTCGTCGGGCGCCACCGGAACGGCCACGATGATCTTCGACGGGTCGCGCGTTTTCAGCGCTTTGAGACTCGCCAGCAAAGTCGAACCCGTCGCAACCCCATCATCAACGACGATCAGCGTCTTTCCTTCAAGGTCCGGTCGGGCGCGACCGCCCAGGTACTTGTCGCGGCGGCGCTCGATTTCGGGCAGTAACGCCTTGCCCATATCCTCGACATCCGCTTTCGACAGGCGAAATTGATGTGCGACACTCTGGTTCACGGTCACATGCGGCGTATCGCCGTCCGTCACGGCACCAACGGCCAGTTCGGGCTGGCCAGGAGCGCCGATCTTGCGGACCAACACCAGATCCATGGGCAAACCATGCGCGGAACAGATTTCTGCGGCGACCGGCACACCGCCTCGCGGAAGGGCAATGACGACTGTGTTCGAAGCGTCCACGTCCTTGAGTTCAGCGGCAAGTCGCCGTCCTGCGTCAGCTCGATTGTCAAAGATCATGCGGCAAATCCCGGATGGCACGTCTTTGCTCAGGATAACAAGCAAAACGAAGGCTTGGATTGACGCATCTCAAATTCATTTCGCTTTGCCCGAGGCACAGTCAAACAAAAGAGGAATACCGCCGTTTTGTCAGCGATACTGACGATAACCCTCAGTCCAGCCTTGGACTATGCCACCTCGGTTCCACGGATCCGTCCGGACGAAAAGCTTTATTGCAGCCCACCCCGGATCGATCCAGGTGGCGGCGGTGTGAACGTGGCGCGGGCCATCGGCAAGCTTGGGGGCGGGGCGACGGCATTCGTTGTCTCGGGGGGACCGACCGGCGCGCGCTTGCTCGAACTCCTCAAGGGCGAGGGTATCGACGTTTGCGCCTACAACGTCGAAGGTGAGACCCGTTACAGCTTTGCCGTAACCGATGAATTGACCGGCGAACAGCAACGCTTCAGCCTGCCGGGTGAGCCGCTGACTGCGAGCGAAGCCGGTGACTTACTGGACGCAATCGGTGAAGCGGTGCCCGACAACGGCTATGTCGTTCTCAGCGGTGGCGTTGCTCCGGGATTACCCGACACCTTTCCGCAGGACATCCAAGCCCACATCGCGCGCAAGACCGAGTTTTTCGTCATCGACACATCAAAAGCGCCGTTGGAGCGGTTAGTCTCCAGTCCGACAACTCCACCATTCCTGCTGCGCCTCGACAGAAAAGAAGCCGCCAAGGTCGCGCATCGCAAAATGGAAACCATTGATGACAGTTTGATCTTCGCGACCTCTCTGGTCTCCCGGGGCGTGGCGCGGCACGTCGTGACCGGGCGTGGGGCGGAAGGGTCCATCATGGTGACCCCGTCGAGCCGCTACTTCTGTCACGCGCCAAGGGTCCCCGTCAAAAGCAAGATCGGGGCCGGGGACGCGCTTGTGGGATCGCTGGTTTACGCCCTTTCACGCGGCGAGCCGCCCGATCAGGCGCTACGTTGGGGCGTTGCCGCTGCAAGTGCAACGGTCGGTACGGAAGGCACCGCACTGTGTGAGGGCGCAATCGTTGAAGCCCTTTTCCGAGAATGCGCAATCGAGGAGGTCTAGCCGCCCTCGGCGTGCGCGACGTTTCGAAGAACGTCAACGAAGCTGTCGGGCGTGACCGAGACACTGTCGATGCCGAACCCGACCAAGCGCTTCGCATAGGCTGGATCGTTGCTGGGGGCTTGACCGCAGAAACCGACCTTGCGGCCCGCCATATGCGCCTCGCGAATAACGGTTTCGATCATCCAAAGCACGGCGCGGTCGTCCTCCTGAAAAAGGTCGGCCAGCAGGTCGGAATCGCGGTCGATTCCCAGCGTTAGCTGGGTCAGGTCGTTCGACCCGATGGAGAACCCGTCGAACAACTCGGCGAATTCGGCGGCGCGCACGACGTTCGACGGGATTTCGCACATCATATAGACCTGCAAACCGTTCTTGCCACGCTCCAGCCCGCTTTCGGCCATCACGGAAAGCACCCGTCGCGCTTCCTCGGGCGTTCTGCAAAACGGGATCATGACAATGACATTGTCAAACCCCATCTTGCCGCGTAGCCGCTCAATGGCCCGGCATTCCAGCTCGAACCCGGGGCGATAGGCCTCGGAGTAGTACCGCGAGGCGCCACGGAACCCGATCATCGGGTTTTCCTCATCTGGCTCGAAGTCACGACCCCCCAGAAGATCGGCGTATTCATTCGTCTTGAAATCGCTCATCCGCACGATGACGGGCTTGGGGTAGCAAAACGCCGCGATCCGCGACAAACCACCGGCAAGACGTTCGACGAAGTAGTCCGGTTTGCTTGGGTAGCCTCGGGTCAGAGCATCGATCTCGGCAAGGGCATGGGTGTCGGAGACCCGTTCGGGCTCGAGAAGCGCCAAAGGATGAACCCGGACTGAATTGTTGACTACGAATTCCATGCGGGCCAGCCCCACTCCGTTGACCGGCAACCGCCACCAGCGGAACGCGGCGCTGGGGTTGGCGAGGTTCAGCATGACGTCGGTTCGCGTCTCGGGCAGCTGGTCGAGCTTTTCTTCGGTCACTTCGATGGCCGAAACACCCTCGGTAACGATGCCTTCGTCACCACCAGCGCAGGAGACGGTGACATCCTGTTCGTCGTGCAAAAGGTGCGTTGCGTCCCCGCATCCGACGATCGCTGGCAGGCCGAGTTCGCGACTGACAATAGCCGCGTGCGAGGTGCGTCCCCCGTGGTCCGTCACGATTGCTGCCGCGCGTTTCATGATCGGCACCCAGTCCGGGTTGGTCGTGCCGGTGACCAGCACAGAGCCGTCAACAAAACGCTCGATATCCTCGGGGTCCTCGATGATCGACACGCGTCCGGTAACGGCGGCATTGCCCACGCTCAACCCGGTCACCAAGGTGGGGCCGGGGTCGGTGACGGCATAGGACTTGAGCGTCCCGACATCGGCCCGGGACTGAACGGTTTCCGGCCGAGCCTGCACGATGTAAAGCGTTCCCGTCACACCGTCGCGCGCCCATTCCATATCCATCGGCAAACCGTAGTGTTCTTCGATGATTTTGGCGTGACGCGCCAGCGTCAGGATCTCGCTATCGTCCAGAACGAACTGCGCGCGCTCGGCTTTCGAGGTCGGGACATTTCGCGGCGACCCATCCCGATCCTGGATCATCTTGATCGCTTTTGCGCCAAGCCGCTTTTCCAGAATGGGTTCCAGGTCGGTGTTGTCCAGAAACGGTTTGTAGACTTGGTATTCGTCAGGATCGACCGCGCCCTGCACGACGTTTTCGCCCAATCCCCAAGCGGCGTTGATCAGCACCGCGTCGGGAAACCCCGACTCGGTATCGATCGAGAACATGACCCCTGAACCACCTGTCTCGGCCCGCACCATCTGCTGGACACCCACGGAAAGCGCGACGTCTTCATGCGCAAACCCTTTCATCTGGCGATAGGAAATGGCCCGGTCGGTATAAAGCGAGGCATAGCATTTCTTGCAGGCCGTCAGCAGCGCCGCCTCTCCGATGACGTTCAAAAAAGTTTCCTGTTGCCCGGCGAAACTCGCATCGGGCAAGTCTTCCGCCGTGGCGCTGGAGCGAACAGCGACCGGCAGGTCGGGCTCGCCCGCCTGCTCGCCGAGGAGCCGATAGTGCTCACGGATGTCCTTTGCCGTGGCCTCGGGCCACTCGCCGGTCAGAATGAGATAGCGAATGCGCGCACCGGCTTCCTGGAGCGTCGCCGTGTCGCACGCCAACAAGTCAAGTTCGCGCTTGATGGCCGTGTTCAGATTGTTCTTGTCCAGGAAGCCCCGAAACGCTGCCGAGGTCGTAGCGAACCCCGGAGGCACAAGAATGTCCTTCGGTCGCAAAGCCTGGATCATCTCGCCCAGAGACGCGTTCTTGCCGCCGACCTGACCGACATCACCTCGGCGAACTTCTGAAAAATCGATGACAAGTTTTTCTGATTGGGACATTTGGCCAACTCCACGTCTGCACCGGCAGATTGGCAGATCGACACCTGCGTAGACATTGATCGAAGTCATTTCCTGCCCTTGAAAGTCCGGCTTGATTGCCATCAGGTCTACTTCGAGCGGCACAGGTCCGCCCGGTATGGCGCAAGGAAGTCCCCATGACATTCGATGTCATATTTGTTCTTGCGGTTTTGAGCGTCGCGGTTGTTGTCATTTCGCTGGAACTGATCGCGATCGATGTTGCCGCGATGGCGATGATCGTGGCCGTCGTTGCCGTTGGCATTCTGACCCCGGCCGAAGCGCTTTCGGGCTTTTCGAGCGAAGTGGTCATCGCCTTGGCCTGCATCTTCGTGATTGCGGGCACCGTGTCACGTGCCGGATTGGCCGAGGCCGCGACCGAGGCGATTTTGCGTCGTGGCAAAGGGGGCAACAACGCCAGCTTGGCGATTGTGATGGGGCTCTCGGTCATGCTGTCGACCGTTCTGAGCAATACCAGCACGTCATCTGTCCTGACGCCCGGGGTCATTCACTACGCCAAGCGCACCGCAACAAGCGCAAGCCGCCTGCTGATGCCGATGGCCTTTGCTTCTCTCATGGGCGGGACGATGACGCTGATCGGAACGTCGACGAACCTGTCAGCCAGCGGCATGATCGACGGTCTTGGTCTTGAGCCTTACAGGTTTTTCGAGTTCTTTGTCGTGGGCGGCATCGTTGCGATCTGCGGCACGGTCTTCATGGTCTTCATTGGCCGACGTCTCATCCCTGACAGAAGACCGCTCGACCTGGTCGAGGACTACGGTGTTCGTGATTACCTTGCGGAATTGACCCTTGGTTCGAATTCGAGTGCTGTCGGCGCACAGATCACCGAGCTGGATTTGGGCGCGCTCGAGCTTGAGCCTTTGGCCGTCATCCGTAACGGCGTTCGCCTTTCGGCACATCCCCTCAGAACGCTGCAAGCCTCAGACCGGCTCATCGTCCGGGGCAGTCTCGACGGACTACTGCGCGCCCGCGATGACAAGCGGTTCGACATCGAAACCAGTGCGGAACAGCAACAAACAGGTTTGCGCCCGGATGACATTGGTCTGGGCGAAGCTGTGGTAATGCCGAATTCCCGGCTTGTCGGCCGACCGCTTGGCCAAACATCTTTTTTTCGACGCTACAGGGTGGTGGTGCTGGCGGTTCATCGCAAAGGGCGCGCTTTTGCCACCAAGCTGAGCGCGCTCAGGGTTCAAGCCGGCGACGTGCTTTTGCTACAGGGCGCCAATGATGACCTTGAGATGCTGAACGGCAACCCGGACCTTTGGGGCCTGACCGAGGTCGGGCCGCCACGACCAACCATTCCCCAAGGCCTTTTTGCGCTGGGGTTGCTGGTGGTGAGCGTGGCTCTTGCCTCGCTCGGGATCCTGCCGCTTGCCATGGGCCTTTTGGGGGCCGTCGTGATCCTGGCCCTGACCGGAACCGTGCCCGTGCAAGAGGCCTATCGCATGATCGATTGGCGGCTTCTGGTCATGGTTGCCGGCATGACCGGCTTCGGTCTGGCCATGTTCAATTCAGGGGCTGCGGATGTACTGGCCAAGACCTTGGTTGGCTGGGTCGCGCCCTTCGGCATCACGGCAAGTCTCTTGGCACTCGGGGCACTCACCATCGTGTTGACCCAGCCCATGTCGAACGCTGCAGCGGCGCTGACGATGTTGCCGGTCGCCGTCTCGACGGCTGGCCTTCTTGGGATTGATCCACGCCCGGCCGCCGTCATGGTGACGCTGTCGGCTTCCTTGTCCTTTATCGCGCCGCTGGAACCGGCGCTGCTGCTTGTTTATGGCCCGGGCCGATACCGGTTCATCGACTTCCTGCGCGTTGGTGGGCCGCTGACCCTTCTGACGCTGTTTCTTTTGGTGATGCTCATTCCGGTCTTTTGGCCACTCGGTTAGCGCGCAATAATTGATGTCGATCATTTCGCGCCTCGGCCTGCCGAGTAATATCTGCGCGTCCAAGTGGAAGGGCCAAGGCCATGGCGGACAGAGACGAGGACGTAGCCAAGACAATAGGTCTGAATGCACCGCGCAGAACGTGGTGGAAGCGGACGCTGATCGTGGTGCTGTTGGCAGCACTCCTGTCGATCCTGTGGTTCGGTGTGGCCTCAAATGACCGTCAGGCAGCGGCCAAGTACATCACCTCTGAGGTGACCGAAGGCTCTTTTGTCGTTCTGGTGACGGCGACCGGAACGGTCGAGCCGACGAACCTTTTCGAAATCTCCAGCGAGCTCTCGGGAACCGTGGAAAGTGTCAACGTCGATTTCAACGAGGCGGTGGAAGAGGGCACGGTGCTGGCATCGCTCGATACCGATACGCTTGAAGCAGCCTTGCAGGTCAGCCGTGCCTCGCTCGATTCCGCCATCGCTCGCGTCGCCGTGGCAGAGGCGTCGCTGACCGAAGCGCGTCAAACCTACGAACTCTCGCGCGAGCTTGAGCAGCGCGGGGTAACGGCCCATCAATCCTTCATCGTCAACGAAGCGAATTTCGCGCGGGCAAAGGCGGAACTGCAATCTGCCAAGGCCGAGCGGGCGCTGGCAGAAGCCAATCTGGATATCCGGCAGACCGAACTGGAAAAGGCCTGCATCTGTTCGCCGGTCGCGGGCATCGTCCTCGACCGCGCGGTCGATCCGGGTCAAATCGTGGCGTCGAGCCTTTCTGCGCCTGTCCTTTTCACGGTGGCCGAGGATCTGACCGAAATGGAGCTTCAGGTCAGTATTGACGAGGCCGACATCGGTCGCGTCCGCGTTGGACAGACCGCCGAATTCACGGTCGACGCCTATGATGATCGCCGGTTCCCCGCCGAGATTGTTCAGGTGCGCTTCGCGCCAGAAATCGTTGATGGCGTAGTCACTTACAAGGCGATCTTGAGAATTGATAATGCCGAATTGATCTTGCGTCCGGGAATGACGGCGACCGCCGACATCACGGTGGCGGAAGTCGAGCAAGCCATGGTTGTTGCGAATGCCGCCTTGCGTTTCTCTCCACCCGAAGAACAGGACGCCACGTCTGACGAGCGCAGCGGATTGCTGGGGATGCTGATCCCCGATGATCCCGACAGGACGACGGCGGCCACGAACATGCGGACGGTTTGGGTCCTGGCGGCAGACGGCCCGCAAGAAATCGAGATAGAGCCTGGTCTGAGCAACGGCAAGTTTACCGAAGTTCTTTCCGGAAAGATAGCGCTTGGAGATCAGCTTGTCATAGAGCAGTTGGATGAGTGACGCTCCACTCATCGACTTGCGAAAGATCACACGTGTCTACGGCTCTGGTGCCAGCGAGGTGCGCGCCCTGGACAATGTGGATCTGACCATCGACGATGGCGAGTTTGTCGCGATCATGGGGCCAAGCGGCTCCGGCAAATCGACCGCACTGAACGTGATCGGCTGCCTCGACAGTCCGACGTCCGGCGAATACCGGTTCTGCGGGACCGAGATTGCTTCGCTCACACGCGACCAACTTGCGTTGCTGCGACGTCACTATCTTGGGTTCGTCTTCCAAGGCTACAACCTTCTGGCGCGCACAAGTGCGCTTCACAACGTCGAACTGCCCCTAATCTACAAAGGTCTATCCCGATCGGAACGATTGAAGGCCGCTCACTCCGCCTTGGCCAAGGTGGGGCTGGAGCACCGGGCCCGGCACGATCCGTCCGAGCTGTCTGGCGGACAACAACAACGCGTCGCTATCGCCCGCGCACTTGTCGGAAGCCCGCGCGTCGTGCTGGCCGACGAACCGACCGGGAACCTCGACACCAAGCGATCGATCGAGATCATGGAAGTCCTGCAAGGCCTGAACCGCGAGACCGGCCTTACAATCGTCATGGTCACACACGAGCGCGACATGGCAGCGTTCGCCGACCGCCTGATCTGGATGGTCGATGGCCGCGTCGAACGCGACGAACAGATCGGAAAGGCTGCCTGAGATGCTTTGGGAAACGATCATGCTCGCGCTTCAAGCCATCCTCCGCAATGCGCTCAGATCTTTTCTGACCGTGCTTGGGGTGGTGATCGGAGTCGGCGCCGTGATCGCGATGGTGACCGTGGGGCAGGGCTCGGCCGTTCAGGTGACGGCGGATGTCGAAAAGCTCGGAACGAACATCGTTATGGTAATGCCCGGGCAGGACGCGATGGAAGGCGGGCCTGGCGGCACGGCAAGTGCTCAATTCACCTTGCGAGACAATGACCGGCTGGAAGAGCAGATGGGCATTGTCGATATCGCGGCCCCCATCGCAGCGACGCGTGCGCGCGCCGTTTTCGGGAACGAAAACCGCAGAACGGATATCGTCGGGACGGACAACCGTTATCTGGAGGCAGCCAATTGGGAGGTCGCGCGTGGTCGCATTTTCGAGCTTGCCGAGCTCCAATCGGGGCGCGCCGTCTGCGTCCTTGGGGAAACCGTGCGGAAGGAGCTCTTTGGTGCGTCCGATCCCGTGGGGCAAACCATCCGGATCAAGGCTGTGTCCTGCGAAGTGATTGGGCTGCTTCAGTCCAAAGGGGCTTCGACCTTTGGCAGCGATCAGGATGATTTCGTTCTGATGCCACTTCGCACATTTCACCGGCGCGTCGCGGGAAATTCGGATGTCACGATGATGTATGTCTCTGTCCGTGAAGGCGTTTCGACAGATCGCGCGAAGCAGGAGATTGAGACGTTCATGCGGGACATCCGCCGCATCGGACAAGGGGAGGAAGACGACTTCACCGTCATGGACATGAAGCAAGTCGCCACCATGCTCTCTGGCATCACCGACATCCTGACCGGGTTGCTGGCGGCCGTCGCGATGGTCAGCCTGTTGGTCGGCGGGATCGGGATCATGAACATCATGCTGGTGTCGGTGACGGAACGCACACGCGAAATCGGCATACGTCTGGCTGTGGGGGCGCAGGCCAATCAGGTGTTGATGCAGTTCCTGGTCGAGGCTGTCGTCCTCTCGCTGATCGGTGGCCTGATCGGCGTCATTCTGGGCCTGACGTTTGGATACATCGGGGCGCAGGTGCTTGCCGTTCCCTTTGCACCGGACCCGGTCATCATCCTGATCGCCTTCGGGTTTTCGGCCGCGGTCGGTGTTGTGTTTGGCTATTTCCCCGCCCGCCGCGCCGCCCGCATGAACCCCATAGAGGCCCTTCGGCACGAATGACGGCGGATTGAGGCGCGTCAATCCGCGCACCGGTCGGGCTGCTATGTTTCAGCGTCAACAAGATGGGGTTGCCGTGTCCCAAACAGCGAACGACATGTCTGGCGCGCACGCCGAAAACCTCTTCATCAGCGAAAAGCTGGCTGAGGTCGCTGATCTGTTGTCCGGCCAAGGCGCGGGTCCATTTCGCATTCGCGCCTACCGAGAAGCCGCTGATTTCGTTTCTGAAATGCCGAATGGCATTCGGGAGGTGCTGGAGGAGCAAGGGACTGAAGGCTTGGTGGACCTGCCGACAATCGGAACCTCGATCGCAGGCGCGATTGCGGAATTGCTGCAAACCGGCGATCTAGGCATGATCCAGCGACTCCGGGGCGAGGTGGACCCCGAAAAGGTTCTTCAAACCGTTCCATCGATTGGTCCGCGGCTGGCGCGGAAGATCCACGAGGACCTCGGCATCGAAACCCTCGAAGGATTGGAGACAGCAGCCTACGACGGTCGATTAGAGACTTTGGGCGGCATTGGCCAGCGACGGCTGAGGGGTATCCGGCATTCACTGACCGAGATGCTCTCGCGTCGCCGTATTTCCCGTCCGGTCGGCAAGATGCCCACCCCCCCGATCGAGGCAATCCTCGATGTCGACAGCGAGTATCGGCGCCGAGACCGCGAGCACGACCTGCCCAAGATCGCGCCGCGCCGGTTCAACCCGACCGGAGAGGCCTGGTTGTCCATCCTTCACACCAAGCGTGGGCCGTGGCGGCTGACGGCGCTGTATTCGAACACGCCGAATGCCCACAGGCTCGACCGAACCCGCGACTGGGTCGTCGTCTATTTCGAGAAGGACGGAACGGCGGAAGGACAATGCACGGTCGTGACCGAAACCCGGGGACCCTTCAAGGGCAGGCGCGTTGTGCGGGGGCACGAGCCGCACCGTTTCGTGAAACGACACTGAGCTTCAGACGCACGGGCGCTTATCCGATTGCGCATCCAGATAGGCGGCCAAGTCATCGAAACTCTGCATCCGCGGGTAATCTGCTTCCGGCATCGGAATTCCAAACCGTTTCCCGAGCGCTGTCACCAGGTTCAGGAAGTCCATCGAGTCAATATCGAACTCGTCACGCAAGTCACCACTGCGGTCGATGTCGTCCAATTCGATGTCTGGTGCAATCTTGTAAAGCTCTTCGGCAAGGGCGGTTTCTGTCGGGGTCATAGGCGCTCCGGGGTTTGCAGGTTTTTGTCGATGGCGCGCAGGAACAATGCGCCGCGATGACCGTCGCTGACGCGATGGTCAGCCGCGAGGGAGAAAGTCGCCATCAGGCGCGGCTCCAGCTTACCATCGAGGACGGCAGGCCGGAGTCGTGGCGCGCCCATACCAACGATGGCAACCTGTGGCGGATAGATGACGCCAAAGACCGCATCTGTCCCGCGCTCGCCAAGGCTGGTCAGCGTGACGGTGGCATCGGAAAGCTCACGGGCACGAAACCGGCCCGCCCGGACGCGCGCCGTCAGATCGCGCATGTTGTGCATCAACTCATCCAGGCTCAGGCTGTCGGTGTCGAACAGCGCAGGCGCGACAAGCCCGCCGGAGCGGATGTTGATGGCAAAGCCCAGATGCACTTCTTCCGACGGGTGAAAGCGATCATTGGTGTAATGGCCATTGAACTCCGGGTACTTGGCAATGGCGGCCGCCACTGCCTTGGCACAAACAGCACCGATTAGCAGCCGATCCGAGGGCGCGCGGCCAGCGTTCTCGGCGGTCACGAATGCATCGGCTGCTGTCAGATCGACCTCGTGCGACAGATAGTAATGAGGGATCTCGCGCTTGGACCGTGACATGGCGGCGGCAATGGCGCTTCGAAAATCGGTCGCGACATTGCCTTTGTCCTCCGACGGAAGCGCCTCGATGTCGCGTCGTTTGATCGGTCTGTCCAGGGACTGGCCCAAGACCATAAGGTCAATGCCGCGCTCGGCCGCCAATCGCCTTGCCGCGGGCGTGACCCGTGGTCGTGCCGCAGAGGCCATCTC
Organism: Paracoccaceae bacterium; assembly: GCA_030065075.1. Lineage (GTDB taxonomy): Bacteria > Pseudomonadota > Alphaproteobacteria > Rhodobacterales > Rhodobacteraceae > JAJDOD01. The sequence goes on from JASJDQ010000016.1 coordinate 16,515, forward strand.
TCTTTCCGGCTCGATCTCCGGCGGTGGCGCCTCGGGTTCGACAAAGGGTGGCTCCGGTGCCTCCTCCGGTATCGGTGAGGGTTCGGGCGCGGGCATGTCCGGCAGTTCCGATGGGCCAGGCTCGATTTCCGGCTCCACGGGTTCCGTTTCCGGGGGCGTCGGTTCGGTCTCCGGGGGAAGCGGCACGACCTCCGGCGGTTCTGGCGTGGTCACGGGACGGATAGGCTCGGTGTCCGGTGGAATCGGGACCGTCTCGGGCGGCACAGGCTCTTGTTCGGGTGGATCACCGGCCCCTCGGATCATGGCCAGCGGAGCACCAACGGGCACTGTCTTCCCGATATCTGCCAACCAGCGCTCGAATGTCCCGTCATGAAAAACTTCGATCTCGATCACCCCTTTCTGCGTCTCCACGGCGCCGATCACGTCGCCTGCGCGCACCGTGTCACCGGGCGCAACCGATTGTTCTACAAGAATACCGGCCTCCATGTCCGAGCCGAGCGAGGGCATCCTGAACTCGCTCATGGTTTTGCATCCACCACGCGTCGCGCGGCGTCCATGATCTTGTTCGTTTGCGGAATTGCGGCCTGCTCCAGGTGATGAGGATAGGGGATCGGAACCTCCTCGCTACAGACTCGCGCAAGCGGCGCATCAAGTTCGAAGAATGCGTCTTCGGCCATCCGCATTCCGATCTCCGCCGCAAGGCTGCCACTTCGCCAGCCTTCGTCGACGATAACCGCACGCCGGGTCTTGGTGACCGAGGTAAGGATGGTCTTCATGTCGAGCGGGCGCAGGGATCGAAGGTCGATGACGTCGCTGCTGATCTGATGCTCCTGCCAAAGCCGTTCGGCCGCAATCATCGTCTTTGGAAGCGACCCGCCGTAGGTAATCAACGAGACATCGTCACCCACATGCCGAACCGCGGCGCGGTCGATGTCCACCGGGCCCGCGTTTTCGTCAAGCGAGCCTTCCATGTTGTAAAGCATGACGTTTTCGAAGATCAGCACCGGGTCCGGGTCTTCTAACGCCGTCCAAAGCATCCCTCGCGCATCTTCGACCGTTGCCGGGGTCAGCACCCGCAGGCCGGGGATATGGGCATACCATCCCTCAAGGCTGTGTGAATGCTGGGCCGCCAACTGCTTTCCCGCACCGGTCGCCATGCGGATGACAAGGGGAACGCCGAACTGATTGTTGGACATATGCCGAAGCGTGGCGGCGGTGTTGAGGATCTGATCCAGCGCCAGAAGCGAGAAGTTCACCGTCATCAACTCGACAATGGGCCGCATCCCCGCAAGGGCTGCCCCGATGCCCGCGCCTGTGAAGCCCGACTCGGACAGTGGCGTATCCCGAATGCGATCCGGACCGAACTTGTCCAGAAGTCCCATGCTGACGGCATAGCACCCGCCATAATGCCCGACATCCTCGCCCATTAGGAATACGCGGGGGTCATCTGTCATCGCCTGATCGATCGCCTCCCGCACCGCATCGCGATACGTGATGACCCGCATTTTCTTGGCCGGAGCCGGCGCCGGTGGGGGCGGTGGACGCTCTGGCGACATGACATACCGGGTCAGGGTTTCGACCGGTTCGTTGTTGCCGGCTTCCGCGAAAGCGACCGCTTCGGCGATCTCCGCATCCACTTCGGCGGTGATTTCGTCGATTTCCGGCGGGTGCAGAAGGCCGTTTTCGGTCAGCCAGGCCTGGAACCGCACGACAGGTCCCTTGTCCCGCCACTCCGCGACCTCGTCCTTGGTCCGGTAGAGCTGCGCGTCGAACATGGAATGCGCCCGGAACCGATAGGTTTTGCACTCCAGGAAATAGGGCGCGCCGGTTTCGGCAATGAAGGCCAGCGCCTTTCGTGCCGCCGCTTCGACCGCGACGACATCCATGCCATCCACCGAGGCCGCCTCAATTCCATAGCAGGCCGCCTTGGCGGTGATGTCGGTTTCGCTCTCTGTCAGTTCCAGCGCCGAGCCCATCGCGTAGCCATTGTTTTCGCAAACGAAAAGCACCGGCAGCCGCCAGAGCGCCGCCAGGTTCATGCTTTCGTGAAACTCGCCTTCGGCAACCGCACCTTCGCCGAAGAAACAGCCAGTCACATTGCCGGTGTCCTCCATCCGGTCGGCCAGTCCCAGACCGACAGCCATCGGCAAGCCACCCCCAACGATCGCGTTGCCGCCATAGAAATTCCGTTCCCGGCTGAAAAGATGCATCGACCCGCCGCGCCCGCCGGCGCAGCCTTCGGCCTTGCCATACATCTCGGCCAGCACCGCGCCCATCGGGACCCCACGCGCCAGTGCATGGCCATGCTCGCGGTAGGTGGCGACCACGCGGTCCTCCGCCTTGAGCAACGGAATGATCCCGGCGGCGATTGCTTCTTCCCCATCATACAAGTGCAGGAAACCACGGATCTTTTGTTGCGTATAAAGCTCTGCACATTTGGCCTCGAACCGCCGGATACGGATCATCTCCTTCAGCAGAGCGCGGACATGGGCGTGATCGAGGCGGGGTTTCACGTTGGTCTTGTTCATTGCTCGTCACTCTCCAAGGTTGAGATGTCGCCCTCCGGAAGCCCCAACTCCCGCGCCTTCAGAAGTCGTCGCATGATCTTGCCGCTGCGCGTTTTCGGAAGGTTTGTGCGGAACGCGATCTCCTTGGGCGCTACGGCGGGGCCCAGCTTCTTGCGGGCGTGGCCGGTCAGTTCCAACTTCAAGTCGTCCGTGGCCTCATGCCCGGGCTTCAGCGCGACATAAGCCTTCACGATCTCGCCAGAGGTTTCGTCCGGCACCCCGATCACGCCGACCTCTGCGACAGCGGGATGTTCCATCAGCGCGCTTTCGACCTCGAACGGTCCGATCAGGTGGCCCGCGCTTTTGATCAGATCGTTGCTGCGGCCCACGAACCAGAAATAGCCGTCCGCATCCCGCATCGCGAGGTCGCCGCTCAGATACCAGCCATCGCGGAAGCACTTTGCGTATCGTTCGTCCTCGTGCAGATAGGCACGCATCATCGATGGCCAGCCGGGGCGAAGGGCAAGCTCGCCCATGGCCAGCGGCTCGGTCAGTTCGCGGGCACCATCGTCCGTGACCTCGACAATCCCCGCCTCGATCCCCGGCAGCGGCTTGCCCATCGAACCGGGTTTGACGTCCATGCTGGCATAGTTGGCGATCATGATGCCGCCCGTTTCGGTCTGCCACCAGTTGTCGTGGAAAGGCATGCCGAAGGTCTCGTTGCCCCAGACGACAGCCTCGGGGTTCAGCGGCTCACCCACGCTTGCCATGAACCTGAGATTTGGAAACTTATGCGCCTTCGCGGCATCGGCGCCCGCCTTCATCAACATGCGGATCGCCGTCGGGGCGGTATACCAAACTGCTACCGCCTCGCGCGCCAGCGTCGCGTACCAGCGTTCGACGTCGAATTCGGCCTCGTCCACGATCATCGTTGTGCGATTGGTCAGCGGCGCGACAATTCCATAGGACGTACCGGTCACCCAGCCGGGATCCGCCGTGCACCAGTAGACATCGCCGGGCTTCAGATCGAGCGCGATACGCCCCGTCGTGTGATGCGCGACTACCGCTTCATGCACGTGCACCACGCCCTTCGGCTTGCCGGTCGTGCCGGAGGTGAAGTGCAGAAGCGCCATGTCCTCCGGGTCCATCGGCACGGTTTCGAAGTCATTCGACGCCTGAACCATCAAGGGCACCAGACGGTGCGTGCCGTCTTCTTCACCATCGATCAGGAAGACTTCCCGAAGGTTCGGAAGCCGGTCGCGCAGCTTCTTCAGTTTTCGACGGTAGAGGCGGGAGGAGGTGACAACGGCCGCCGCATCCCCGATCTCCATCCGCGAGTGGATCGGCTCCGGCCCGAAAGCGGAAAACAGGGGGCAGAAAACAGCGCCTGCTTTCATCGTGCCCAATGCGGCGATGTAAAGCTCTGGCACCCTGCCCAAAAGCGAATAGACCCGTTCGCCCTTTCCGATGCCGCGGGATTTCAGGACGTTGGCGAACCTGTTTGTCTGGGCCTGAAGCTCGGCATAGGTGAAATCCGTCGTCTCGCCCGTTTTCGCGATCCAACGCAGCGCAACCTGATCGCCGTGCCCGGTAGCGACATGCCGATCTACGGCAACATGGGCGATATTGAGTTTCCCGCCGTCGAAATAGTCGACCTCCCGGCGGGCATCGTCCCAGGAAAACCGACCGCGCATGTCGGCGTAGTCCGTCATATTCGCGGCGTCGCGTGTGCCGGGCGTCTTTTCGATGGGCGGCGATTCCATTCTCACGCTCCTCAAGTCGGTCTCACCCATGACGCTAACGAGCCAACCACACAGCGGAATGACCTGTGTCAATTGAGCCGCCGGCTTCGTGTGAAAATCTCTCACGCAAAGGAACTGGAGTAATAACCATGGCCCACAAGGAACTGTTGTTTCACGCCGAAGCTCGTCAGAAGGTTCTGCGCGGTACCGTCATGCTGGCTGACGCCATACGGGTGACGTTGGGACCCCGTTCCAAATCCGTGCTGATGCAAAAGCGGTTCGGATCGCCCATCGTTTGCGACGACGGCGTAACGATCGCCAAGGAAATCTCGCTAAAAGACCCCGCCGAGAACCTCGGCGCGCAGTTATTGCGTCAGGCAGCCGAGAAGACGGGCGACGCTGTTGGGGATGGCACCAGCACGGCAACCATACTGGCGCAGGAGATCTTCTCGGATGGCACCCGCAACATTGTTGCCGGGGCCAGCGGGGTCGACATCAAGCGCGGGCTGGATCGGGGATTGGCCATTGCCAAGAAGACGCTCGAAGAGCTGTCGAAGCCGGTAAAAACCCGAACCGAAAAGGCGCAGGTCGCGGCCATCTCGGCGCATAACGATATGTCGATCGGGGAAATGATCGCAGACGCCATGGAGCGCGTCGGCGACGACGGGATCGTGTCGTTGGAAGAATCCCGCACAACCGAAACGACCCTCGATGTGGTCGAGGGGATGCAGTTCGATCGGGGCTATATTTCCCCGTACTTCATCACCGATCCAGAAAAGATGGAGGCGGTTCTGGAGGAAGCCGTGATCCTTATCTCCGACCGCAAGATCACCAGCCTGAGCGATCTGGTTCCGCTCTTGGAAGAGATCGCAAAGTCAGGCAAGCCGATCCTGCTGATTGCCGAGGACATCTCGGGCGAGGCCTTGGCGACGCTTGTCGTAAACCAGTTGCGCGGCGTCTTTCGGGCCATTGCCGTCAAGGCGCCCGGGTTCGGCGACCGCCGAAAGGCGATGCTGGAAGACATCGCGATCCTGACTGACGCGCAGATCGCGTCCGAAGAGTTGGGCGTCAAGCTGGAGAACGTCGGTCTCGCCCAGCTTGGGCAGGCGGCACGGGTCGTTTCGGATGCCGATACGACGACAATCATTGGCGGCGCAGGAAAACGGGAGGCAATCGACGGCCGGATCGCGCAGATCAAGGCGATGATCGACCGCGCGACAAGCGACTATGACCGCGAGAAACTGCAGGAACGTTTGGCGCGTCTCTCCGGCGGTGTGGCTGTAATCCGTGCAGGGGCTCCGTCCGAGGCCGAGATGAAATCAAAGAAAGAGGCCTTGGACGACGCGATCAACGCGACCAAGGCAGCGGTCGCAGAGGGCGTTGTGCCCGGGGGCGGACTGGCGCTCTTGCGGTGCGTGCCCAGCATCGAAGCCGAGGAAGCCAATGCCGAAGGTGACGAACGCACGGGGCTAAGGATCCTGAAGCGCGCATTGGCAGCACCAAGCCGTCAGATCGCCGAGAACTCGGGTGTGGACGGCGGTGTCGTCGTGGCCGAGATGTTGAAAGGCGAGGGCGCCTATGGGTTCGATGCCGCCAACAACACGTACGTCGACTTGATCGAGGCGGGGATCATCGACCCGACAAAGGTGGCTCGGATTGCACTGGAGAACGCCGTTTCGGTTGCAAGTGTCCTGCTGCTGACCGAGGCAACGATGACCGAGGTCGCAGACCCCGAAGACCGTGAACCATTGCGTCCCGAGATGGGACTGACCTAACGTCTAAACGGGAAGGAAACAGGCAATGGTTCAAGATGGGAAGCCCGTTGCAAAAAGCTTGAAGCCCGACGCCTTGCGACGGACTTTCGATCCGTCGAGACTTGGCTTCGCCACGACGGACGAGGTTTCCGAACCTGACGGCTTTCCCGGTCAGGCACGCGCCATTGATGCCATGACCTTGTCGGTGCGCATGGGGCTAAGGGATTTCAACGTCTACGTGCTGGGCACCGAAGGCTTCGGTCGGCACAGGGCCGTGCGTCGAATTCTGGAGGCAGAGAAGACCAGCCGACCCTCGCCGCCGGATTGGGTTTACGTCAACAATTTTGAATTTCCGCACCGGCCGCGTGCGCTGAAACTGCCGTCGGGCTCCGCAGTTGTTCTGCGGCGCGTAATGCAGGACATGATCGACGATCTGGGCAACGACATCCCGGCCCTGTTCGAGTCTGAAGAATACCAAACGCAACGCGGCGTCCTCGAACAGGAGTTCGGCGGGCGCCACGAAGCAGAACTCGGTGCTTTCGCGGACAAGGCACGCGCGGAAGACGTCGCGCTCATTCGGACACCGCTTGGGTTCGTTCTTGCTGCCATGATTGACGGCGAAGTCGTGCAACCGGCGTCCTTCGACGATCTCGACGAAGAGACCCGTAAGAAGATCGAACAGAAGATCGCCAAGCTGCAGGAAGAACTGGCGGTCGTTCTTCGAAATGCGCCGAAGCTCGAAAAGGAGCACCGCCATCGGCTAGCACAACTTCATGCCGAGATGGCAGAGCGGGCCGTATCCGAGCGCCTGGCTGAAGTCGCCCAAAGCGTCCCCTCGGATCCCGCAATCAGTGCCTTCCTTGAGGCGGTGCGCCGCGACATCATAGAAAATGCAGAACTCTTTCTTGCGGCAGCGGGCAGGGAACGCGGCGACGGACCGTTCCCGGGTGCGATCGTGAAATATCACCTGTTGCCGGAATTCGAGCGTTATCAGGTGAACGTCATGATCTCGCACGATCCGGCAAGAGAAACAGGCGCGCCAATCGTGGAAGAGGATCTGCCGAGCATGAGCCACCTAGTCGGCAGGATCGAGCATGTGTCGGAACAAGGCGCGCTTCGAACCAACTTCACCTTGATCAAACCGGGATCGCTGCATCGCGCAAACGGTGGGTTTCTGGTGATCGACGCCCGCCATATCCTGATGGAGCCGTTTGCGTGGGATGCGCTCAAGCGGTGCCTGAAGAGCCAGGAAATATCGATCACATCGATGGCCGATCGCGTCAGCCTGATTTCGACCGTTTCCCTTGAACCCGAACCCATTCCACTGGACCTGCGTGTGGTTCTGGTCGGGGACCGCCGACTGCATGCACTGCTTTCCATCCTCGATCCGGAGTTCCAGGAGCTTTTCAAGATCCAGGCCGACTTCGAAACGGATATGCCGCGGACCGACGGAAACGCGGCGGAACTGACTGCGCAGATCGCCTTGCTGGCGCGCCAGAACGACCTCCGGCCCATCAACGCCGCTGCCGTGGCCCGTCTGCTCGATGAAGCGGTGCGCCACGCAGGCGATGCCGAAAAGCTGTCGCTCGAGACCAGTTTGCTCAGTGACCTTGCCTGCGAAGCCAACCACTACGCAGGTGAAGCCGGACGTTCGACGGTTCTTCTCGAAGATGTAGAACAAGCCATAGATATGAACGACAAGCGCTCCGCACGGATACGCGAGCGGATGCAAGAGGCGATCTTGAGAGAGACCATCCTGATCGAAACCGCTGGCCGCGCCGTCGGTCAGGTGAACGGTCTTTCGGTCTATAGTCTCGGTCGCGCGCGTTTTGGGCGTCCGTCCCGCATCACCGCTCGGGCGCGGATGGGCGCGGGCAAGCTCATTGACATCGAACGCGAGGTTGAACTCGGCGGCCCGCTTCACTCCAAGGGTGTGCTGATCCTGTCCGGCTATCTCTCCGCGACCTATGCCCTCGACGTGCCGATATCACTTCATGCCAGCATCGTCTTCGAACAAAGCTATGGCGGCGTTGACGGCGACAGCGCCTCTTCGGCAGAGCTTTACGCCCTTCTTTCAGCCCTTTCAGGCGTGCCGATCAGTCAAACTCTCGCGGTGACAGGATCGGTCAACCAGCGTGGCGAGGTGCAGGCGATCGGAGGCGTCAACGAGAAGATCGAGGGTTTCTTTGATATCTGCAACGAACGTGGGTTGACGGGAGATCAGGGCGTTCTGATCCCGGCGTCCAATGTCGAACACCTTATGCTGCGACCAGATGTGGTCGAGGCGGTGCGAGCAAAGAAGTTCAGCGTCATCCCCGTCGCAACGATAGACGACGGGATCGAGGTCTTGACCGGAAAATCGGCCGGTCGGCGCGGCAAGGACGGCGAGTTTGCGAAAGGCAGCTTGAACGGCCTGGTCGAAGTCACGTTGCGCGATTTTGCTGAAACGCGCCGAGCCTTTGGCGTCCGAGACACATCCGAAGAGAAACGGTCATGACAGAACGGTCGCCAGATGCATTGCGAATTCTGATCAGTGCCGAAAGTGCGGCCGACGCAGGTGGCGCTATGCGGCTTGCGACACTGATAGCGGGACGAAATCCGGCCGTGCTTGGCGGACTGCTGGTCCTGCAAGATCACCAAGGTGCCCGTCAATTTGCCTCACAACGCATTGTCGCTGTAAGCGGTCAGTTGCTCTTGGCACCTGATGCTGAGCAACAAAAAAGGCTGGTCGTCAGCGAGGCCAAGGCATTCCAAAGGATGTTGGCGCGCTCTGCGACATCTGTCGGAGCGATCTGGTCTGCCGATGTGCGGCGGGGGTCGCTGGAAAGCCAGATCGCCGCGGAAGCTGACGCTTGGGATATCACGATCATCGGGCATCGCCCGCTGCATCGACGAAGGGGGGCCGTTGTCGCGCTTTCCTTTGCGCCGGAAGTGGAAACAAGCGTATCTCGCGTCGCAGAACATGTCGCAGAGCAATTTGATACTGTGGTCGAGAAATCGAAAATTCCGGGACTCGACGACATTGGCGGCTTTCTCGAATACATAAATCGCATCAATGCATTGGCTGTCGTTCTGGATGCTGAAGTCGCGAGGCCAGGTGGGTTTCACCGGATTGCAGAGTTGCTCGCGGTCGCGCGATGCCCCGTCATCCTTTTGAGAAGCCGAAGTGTTCTTCCACGGCTTCAGCACCTCGTGCACATTCCTTCCGCGAAACCCGAAGGGTAAGCCCGTGACGGACACTCCAAAGCTTCGCCGTGTGATCACCCTGCCGCTACTGGTTTTCTACGGCCTCGGCGTAACGATCGGTGCAGGCATCTACGTCCTGATCGGGGAAACGGTCGCGGTCGCCGGTGTCCACGCGCCGGCGGCGTTTCTTTTGGCGTCGCTCATCATGGCCTTCAGTGCCGGGAGTTTCTGCGAACTCTCCGGGCGCCACCCAAAAAGCGCGGGAGAGGCGGTTTATGTCGAGGCTGGTTTCGCGCGACCCATCCTGACGCTTCTGACCGGCGCGCTGATCGTGGCGGCGGCCATGGTGTCGGCGGCCGCCATCGCCGTCGGCGGTGCGGGCTACATCATGACCGTTCTGCCGGGGTCGCAGACGGTCATCCTTATCGCCATCGTCCTGTTGCTCGGCTTGGTCGCGGCATGGGGCATTGCCGAGTCCGTGACCTTTGCGGCGATTTTCACGATCATTGAGATTCTCGGGCTTCTTGCGATCGTTCTTGCTGGGCTGATCGCGGACCCCACCATCGTATCGCGGCTGGCAGACGTTTTCCCGCCGTTGTCAGACACCCAGGCGCTGAACGGAGTCTTCATGGCAAGCCTCCTTGCCTTCTTCGCCTTCATCGGTTTCGACGATGTCGTCAATCTGGCGGAGGAAACAAAGGACCCCACGCGCACGCTTCCAATCGGCATCATCCTGACACTGGTCATCGCGACAGTGCTTTACTTTGGCGTCAGCGCGGTCGCTGTCCTTAGCGTTCCGCTGGATCAACTTGCCGCCTCAACCGCACCGATCAGCCTGATTTTTGGAGAGCTCACCAACACGCGCCCCATCTTGATCACGGCGATAGCGATCGTGGCGACTCTGAACGGCGTGATCATCCTGATCGTCATGGCCTCGCGGGTGATTTACGGATTGGGGCGGGAAGGGCGGCTGCCCGACGTCCTGGCGCGCGTTCACCCGTTTACTCGTACGCCCTTGTTGGCAACGGCACTTGTCACCATAGCTGTTTTAAGCCTCGCCCTCTGGTTTCCTTTGGGCGTGCTCGCAGAACGGGCAACGCAAGCCATCCTCGTCGTGTTCACACTGGTCAACGCGGCGCTCCTTCAGATCAAACGCCGCGGCGACCCGGCTCCACCGGACGTGACCGTCGTCCCGGTCATCTTTCCGGTGCTTGGGTTATTGGGCTGCCTGCTTATGCTGTTCGGCCCACTGATCATCGAGTGACCGCCAAATCAGGGCACCAGAACAGCGGCGCCCTGCAATCGGCCATGCCTCAGATCATCGAGCGCCTCGTTGGCCCGGTCCAACGGATAGGGAACGGTCTCTGTCTTCACGCCAGCTTCGGCCGCGAGGGGAAAGAACTCCTCGCCATCCTGACGGGTCAGGTTCGCGACGGAAACGATTTGGCGTTCGTACCACAGATCCGCATAGGGAAACGACGGGATGTCACTCATGTGAATGCCGCCGCAGATCACCCGTCCGCCTTTCTTCACAGCTCTCAAAGCAGCCGGCACCAATGTGCCGACAGGGGCAAAAATGATTGCAGCGTCGAGGGGTACAGGCGCAACCTCATCCGAATTCCCCACCCAAACGGCGCCAAGATTTCGGGCAAAGTCTTGCGCGGCAGTGTCGCCGGGCCTTGTGAAAGCAAAAACCTCGCGCTCCTGATACACGGCGATCTGGGCAAGGATATGCGCCGCTGCCCCGAACCCATAGAACCCGATCCGCTTCGCATTGCCTGCCTTGCGCAAACAGCGATACCCAATCAGCCCGGCGCACAACAGCGGTGCTATGGCAACTGGATCGCTGTCGTCGGCGAGTGCGAAGACATACCGGGCATCCGCCACACAAGCCTCGGCATACCCCCCATTCAACGTGTAACCGGTAAAGCCAGGGGCATCGCAAAGGTTCTCCCGACCCGCTTGGCAATACGGACAAGCGCCACAGGTGTGCCCGAGCCAGGGCACGCCCACGCGTTGCCCGACCTCAAGCCTCTCCACACCGTCACCAACAGCCTCAATGCGCCCAACGATCTCATGGCCCGGGATCAGCGGCAAAGCAGGCTCTGGCAGTTCGCCATCCACGACATGCAAGTCGGTGCGACAAACGCCACAGGCTTCGACCCATATAAAGACCTGACCCGGCCCGGGTGGCGGCAAGTCGACCTCTTCCTCGCTCAGCCGGGGACCGTCGCCGTGAAACACCATCGCCCGCATCGTTGTCCTTACTCTGCCGCGCTCAGCGTCGCGGGCTCTTGCGGCTCACGGTAAAGGTAATCCCGCGTCAAAGGCACGGCATCGACCTTGCGAGAGAGCTGGAACTGAAAGACCGCCTGACGGCCATGGCGGAAGGTCTCTTCGCAGGCGCAGAGATAGAACCGCCACATCCGGACGAATTCATCGTCATACAGGTCGCGGATTATCTCCCGGTTCGCTTCGAACCGCTCGCGCCAGTGCTGCAAGGTATAGGCATAGTGCAAGCGCCAGCATTCGACATCTGCCGCCCAAAGCCCGGCCTTCTCGATGGACGCCATCGTCTCTGACATCGACGGAATGTAACCACCCGGAAAGATGTATTTCGCGATCCATGGGTTCGTCGCCTGCGGCGCGGCTGTCCAGCCAATAGTGTGCAGCAAGGCGATGCCGTCGGGCATCAACAAGTCGAACAGATTTGCAAAGAACCGGTCATAATGCGGCAGCCCGACGTGCTCGAACATACCGACCGAGACGATGCGGTCGAATTGCCCGCGAAGTTCCCGATAGTCGCAAAGCTCGAATTCGACGAGATGGCTCAAACCTGCCTCGGACGCACGCGTCCGGGCAAGGTCGAGCTGTTCTTGTGACAACGTGATCCCAAGGACCCTCACGCCATAGCGGCGGGCCAAAAACAGGGCCATCCCGCCCCAGCCGCAACCGATGTCCAGCACGCGCATGCCCGGTTTCAGCAACAATTTCTCGGCGATGTGAGCCTTCTTCTGCGCCTGCGCCTTTTCCAGCGTGTCGTCGGCATTGCGGAAATAGGCGCAGGAATACTGCCGATCCGCGTCAAGGAACTGGTCATACAGCTCGCCCGACAGGTCATAGTGATGGGCCACGTTGCGCCGTGCACGTCCAAGCGGGTTGAACTGCGAGACGCTGCGAAGCGCCGCCCGCAAGCGGTGCGTCGGCCGCATCCACCATATCTGTCTTAGCGCATTTATGTTGCGCACGACCAAAGCAAGCACCTGTCCTATATCGCCGTCGACAATAGACATGCCG
>JASJDQ010000192.1 GCA_030065075.1 Paracoccaceae bacterium
CTCGACTACGTGATCGGCAACGAACACGAATGGGAATCGCTCTATCAGACGGACCTGTCGACCGCGCTAGAACAGGCATCAAGCGATGCAGGCCTGGCCATCTGTACACGTTCGGGCGCCGATGTGCTGCTGGTGAAGGAAGGAGAAACCACCTCTGCCCCCGTCAAGAAAGCCGTTCCGGTCGACGCGACCGGCGCGGGCGACCAGTTCGCGGCAGGGTTCCTTTATGGCTACGCGACGAACCAGCCGCTCGCCGTCGCGGGCGCCATGGGCAATGTTGCGGCGGCTGAGGTGATCAGTCACTACGGCGCGCGACCTGAAACCGATCTGAAGGCCCTCTTCCGCCAGCAGGGCTTGATCTGACAGAGTTTCGCCGCCTCCGGCGTCGATCCATGCGAGGGTTTTCACCCCTCGCGCTCCCCAGAGCATTTAAAACAGGAAGAAGAAAAGAGAGCGCCCCGGTCGGAACGCTCTCCGAGAAAGCCACCGCCTTCTCCCTGTGCGGTCATCGGCGCTCCCGCCTGTACCGCGACATCTGCTTAACTCGAGATGTCTTTCTTCCTGGCTAAAATACTCCGGGGTAGATTGGCCGAAGGACAAGAGGGGCAGCGCCCCTCATGCGGCTGATTTTGAAAGCCGGGCAGGCAGATTGTTCGCCCAAACCGAGATCGTCCCGGCGCCGAGGCACACGACGATGTCGCCGGGGCGTGTCTGTTCGCGCACCAGGCGCTCCAGATCGTCTTCGTCGATCACTGACCGCGCGTGCCGATGTCCGTGCCGGACCAGACCCGCGACAAGATCGTCCTGCGATGCGCCCGGTATGGGGTCTTCGCCAGCAGAATACACCTCGGCAATACCCACAACATCCGCCTCGTTGAAACAAGTGCAGAAGTCGTCGAACAGCGACGACAGCCGCGAGTAGCGGTGCGGCTGATGCACCGCGATGACCCGAGCATCGCTGTCGGCACCCACCGCCTGCCGCGCGGCCTTCAGCACCGCCGCAATTTCCACGGGATGGTGCCCGTAATCGTCGATGATCGTCACGCCGTTCACCTCGCCAACGCGCGTGAACCGGCGATTGACGCCCTTGAACGCCGCAAGCGCCTCGCGGATCTCGGCACCCTTCATCCCGAGATGACGCGCGACCGCGATGGCCGCGAGGGCGTTCGAGACGTTGTGGTCTCCCGGCATCGGCAGCGTGCAGCCCTCGATCACCACACCGTCGGAGAGTTCCACATCGAAATGCGCCACGCCCCGCTCATATGTCAGGTTCACCGCCCGCACATCGGCCTGCGCATTGAACCCGAAGGTCACAACCCGCCGGTCGGTAATCCGCCCTACCAGCGCTTGCACCTCGGGATGATCGGTACAGAGGACGGCCAGCCCATAAAATGGAATGTTCCCGACGAAATCGTCGAACCCCTTGCGCAGGCTCTCGATGGTGCCCCAGTGCTCCATGTGCTCGGCATCGATGTTGGTGACGATCGCGATCGTCGCCGGCAGCCGATTGAAAGTGCCGTCGGATTCGTCAGCTTCCACTACCATCCAGTCACTTTGCCCGACGCGCGCGTTCGAGCCATAGGCGTGGATGACGCCGCCATTGATCACCGTTGGATCGATACCACCGCCATCCAGCAACGCCGCCACCATCGTCGTCGTCGTCGTTTTCCCGTGCGTCCCGGCAACGGCGATATTGGATCGCAGTCGCATCAGTTCAGCCAACATCTCGGCCCGCCGTACAACCGGCAGACCCAAGCGCCGCGCCTCGTCCAACTCGGGGTTGCCCGGCTTGATCGCCGACGAGATCACGATGACTTCGGCGCCTTCCAGATTCTCGGCCCGCTGGCCTTCGAAGATCGTCGCTCCCAACTCACCGAGCCGATTGGTGATCTTGGACGCCTTCAAGTCCGATCCCTGCACGGTGTATCCCGCGTGGATCAGCACCTCGGCGATGCCCGACATCCCGATGCCCCCGATCCCCACAAAGTGGATCGGCCCCATCTCGGTCGGCAATTTCGTCGCGGCGGCGGCGTTCATGTCGTTCTCCTGCCCAATTGTTCGACAATTGCGGCCAGACGCTGGGCTGCGTCCGGTTTGCCGTATGCATGCGCGTGATGTGCCATGCGTTCGGCCGCGCCGGGCGCGGTCAGCACGGTCATGATTTGCTCCGCAAGCGAAGCGGGGTCAAGCTTGGTCTCGGGCACAAGGATCGCGGCATCGGCATCAACCAGCCCACGCGCGTTCGCCGTCTGATGATCACCCGTAGCGGCTGCATAGGGGATCAGGATCGACGGGCGCCCGATAACGCTGATGTCTGCAACAGAAGACGCCCCCGACCGGCTGACGACCAGCTGCGCCCCTGCAATACGGTCTGCAACATCGGTAAAGAAGGGAGAGACTTCGGCTGTTATCCCGGCATCGGCATAGGCCTTGGCGACCCGTTCATGGTCTTCTGGCCGCGCCTGATGCGCCACATGCAGTCTGTCGATTATCCCGCCACCCAGCCTTGCAATCGCTGCCGGCACAACGTCCGACAAGACCCGCGCGCCCTGACTTCCGCCGATAACAAGTATATGGACGGTCTCCAACCCCGGGGCCTGATAGCCCGCGTCTCGGCGCTCCAGTACTTGGGCACGCACCGGGTTGCCAGTGTGAACCGTCTCCACACCCTCGGGAAGTGTCGTCGGCCATGTCCCGCAAGCCACAAGGTCCACCCGTTTGGCGAACACCCTGTTCACGCGCCCCAACACTCCGTTCTGTTCGTGGATCAATCGCGGCAGGCGCAATATCCATGCGGCGGAAAGCGCGGGGATCGACGGATACCCGCCAAACCCGGCCACGACAGTCGGGCGATCGATAAGGAAACGAAGGCCCGCCGCCACAATCCCGAAGGCGATTCGAAAGGGTGCCGCCAGCTTGGCCCCTATCCCACCACGCGCAAATGTGGCGCTCGATACCTGTCGAATGGTCACGGTGTCGGGAAAACCACCAGCGTAAAGTGCCCCGCGCTCGTCGGTGGAAAGCGAGACACGCCACCCACGGCCCAGCATCTCTTCGGCAAGGGCCTGAGCCGGAAACATATGCCCACCGGTGCCGCCCGCGGCGATGACCAGATGCGGCGCGCTCACCGCCCGCTCCGGACCAGATAATCGCGGATCTCGCCCTGCGGACGTGTTCGCGTCAGTGCCAGAAGCATGCCGATCATGATGCCACCCGCCACCAGCGAGGATCCACCATAGCTCACGAACGGCAAAGTCATGCCCTTTGCAGGTAAAAGTCGGACAGCCACGCTCATGTTGATCATCGCCTGCATTGCGAAGGTGCAAGCCAGACCAGTACCCGCGAGGCGAATGAACGGGTCGCGCTCCCGCATCAGACGGAACAGCGAGCGCAGCACAATCGTTGCGTAAAGAAAGATGATCACCAGCACCAGGATCAGGCCGTATTCCTCGGCGGCCACCGCAATTATGAAATCGGTATGCGCATCCGGCAGCGACCACTTCACAGTGCCCTCGCCCACGCCGACGCCGAAGAAACCACCTTCGCGGATAGCATTCGCAGCGTAACCAAGCTGTGTCGTTGGATCGACCTCGGCCGAAAGAAAGCCATCGATCCGGCGCGCAAAATGCTCGGAATGCTGATAGGCGAACGCCCCGCCCAAGACCGTCAGACCGGCAATGGCCGCCAGGATCAGAAAGGGCGCGCCGCCTACGAAATACATGACCCCCCAGGAAAAGAGGATCAGGCAGGCCTGCCCAAAGTCCGGTTGGAGCGCCAGCAAGGCCACGATGACAAGGGCAAGCCCGAAGGAGTACGTCTTGCCCGGCGGTCCCGCCACCTCGTTCGAGGCCGCGATCATCCAGCCGACCAGCACGATGAAGCCCGGTTTCAGGAACTCCGAAGGCTGAACGGAACCGAAGCCCAGCGAGTACCAGCGCACGGCACCCTTGCCGAAATCGGTACCGAAGACCGGCAACAACGCAAGACCGACGAAGGAAATCGCGAACCCCAGAACGGCCAGCCGGCGGACGGTCTTCGGCGTCATCAAGGTGATGACGAACATCGTGATCAAGGCCAGGGCGCCGAAGACAGCCTGGCGCTCCACATAGTGAAACGCGCTGAAACCGTTGCGTTCCGCAAGCGGAGGAGACGACGCAAGCCCCAGCAACAGCCCGATGCCGAACAGCATCAGGACGCAACTCATCGACCACTTGTCGATGGTCCGCCACCACCGGGGGAGAATAGGCTCGCCACTGCCGACCGGGGCTACGCCATGCACCATCTCTGTCATTGGCCTGCTCACTGCCACATTGCCCGTTTTCCGGGTCTGGAGACACAATAACCTGTCCCCGGCCACAACGCCAGCCTTGCTGATCAGCATATGGCGACAGACCGTTTCCGCCGAACCTTATTGCTGACTAATACATGCCACATTTTCGCAAAAACTGAGGCGCACTCCGAAGGAGAGTGACGAGGACCGGGTATTTTCGATGGATCTGACTCTAGTAAATGACGCGGCGCGTGCCACCCACTTGTTGGGCCTGGCTTTGGGGTTCGGCGTTGCGATCATTGCAGATCTTTGCGCGGCAAGGTCTCTCTTTCGACCGCTGTCACGTCACGAATTCGAGGATCTGCAACGTTACCATCGGACCGTTGGACTTGGGCTTGCCATTTTCTGGCTCAGCGGCTTGATCCTTCTGTGGCTCCGCACCGGCTTTGTGGTCGCCGAGTTCTCTCCCAAGCTCATGGTGAAACTCGGTGTAGTCTCGCTGCTGACGGTCAATGCTATTCTGATTGGACGGATTGGCTTGCCGACCATGATGGAATGGGCGGGTTGTCGTTTCGGTGCGCTGCCATTGGCGCATCGCTTGCGCCTCGCGGCCCTGGCAGGCATGTCCGGCGCCGGTTGGATCAGCGCTTTGGCCCTTGGCGCCTTCAGCGCGATGAAAACCTTCGACTGGGATATGCTCAGCGGCATCATCGGCACGATCTATTTCGTTGGGCTGGGCGGCGCCCTGCTCACCGCCACATTTGCACCGGTGCTCAGCTTCGCTCTGGACCGTGCCCGCGGCTTGCGCTCATTCTGACAAGCCCTTGGCGAATTCAGACACACGCGCCTTGAACCGCCGGGTCAGGTTTCCCTTCGCCAAACGAAGCGACTGAACGAAAAGGCGCGACGAAAGTGTCGTCGGCTTCAGATCGATCGAGACGAACATGCGCGTCCGCGATTTGGACAAGGCCACCAGATCGACAACACCCATGCATTCCACGCCGCCTGACCTGCTTTCAATCGCGTACCCTTCCCCGGGTGTCAGCGACACCAGTTCCGCGTCCACCTTATGGGTCCGACCTCGCCATGAAACGTTGGCCTGCCATTGCGCACCCACGCTGTCCAACGGGACCTCTTCATTGCGCGTCACATCGACGCCCCGGCGCAACATTCGCCTCTCGAAAGCATCGAAATCGGTGACGGCTTTAAATACGTCGTCAATCGGCGCATCAATATCTTCGCGGGACGAAAACTTCATGGTTCACTCTTCCCACCTAGTCCAACGCATCCGCAAGCCACTTTTCGATCAGAAAACGCGCAATCGAGCCCTTTCGTGCCGGACGCATGCCGGGTCTTTCCCCTGCCAGGGCATCCATCATCTCTTCGCGAGTGACCCAGAGAGCGTCGTCAAGCTCGGCCGGATCAATGGTGATCTTCTCGCTGGTCGCCATGCCCTCGCAACCGAACATCAGTGAATTCGGAAACGGCCAGGGTTGGGACGCCAGATAACGAACATCGCCCACCGTGATGCCGGATTCCTCCAGCACTTCGCGGCGGACGGCAGCTTCGATCGTCTCGCCTGGTTCTACGAAACCCGCCAAAAGCGAATACATCCCCTCCGGCCAGTGTGGAGAGCGCCCCATCAGAACGGAATTACCATTTAATATCAGCATGATGACGACTGGATCGGTGCGCGGAAAATGGCGCGCATCACAGGATGAACAAAGCCGCTGCCACCCCGCTTCCGCTATCTCGCTCGGAGCCCCGCAGCGCGCGCAATACCGATGCGAACGGTGCCATTCCAAAAGCGCCTTGCCACTGGCCACCAGCTCTGCCGCGCGAGGCGTCAGGCTGGCCATATTGGCGCGCAGTTCCGCAAAGACCTGGTTGTCAGGCAACGCCGGGTGAAGCTGCTCGGACGGATCGGTGAACTGTCCAACCGTCTCGGCTGTACTCTCCGGCACCCAATGCGAAATGTCCCGGGCAAAGCGCGGCGTCCCATCGTCCATTCCCATGAATACCGGCGCTTCATCGCAGCCATCGAAAACCATGTGACCCGCAGGCAGAAACACAGGCTGACGCGACGCGACACACAAGGCAGGTTTGCCCCGCCACAGCGGCAGCACGCTGCCCGCTTGCAGCAATTCCGCAACCTTCGTCGCATCGGCACGAAACTCCGCTGCGCGATCCAGCGCCGAGCCGCCGAACATAACCGTTTCTGCATCTTTCATAACTAACCTGCCCTTCAGCGCCGATGTGCCACGCAGCCCCCGGTTTGGCAAACCGATCTCTGCTAGTGGCAGAAAGGCATACTCGGTATGGTTGCAGGATGGGGAACGATTTGACGAACGGAACAGGGGCGCCAAAATTCACGAAGACGCCACGCCCAGACGACGTGCACCTGCGCCTGTTGGCAACATCCGATCTGCATATGCAGATCTGGCCGTTCGACTACTACCGCGATGCGCCGGGCGGCAACGGTCTCGCCCGTGTGGCCAGCCTTTTGAAAGTGTTCAGGAACGAAGTCCCGAACACTCTCACCTTCGACAATGGCGACATCCTTCAGGGTTCCCCGATGGGCGACTATTGGGCAGACGAGGAACCAGAAGGCACCCATCCCATGATCGCCGCCCTGAACACCCTCGCGCTGGACGCCGCAACAGTTGGGAACCACGAGTTCAACTATGGGCTGCCATTTCTGGAACGCACGTGTTCAGCGGCCCACCACCCTATCGTGAACGCCAATCTGCACCACGCTAAGGACCAAGGCGCCACCTTCCTGAAACCATTCGTGCTTCTTGAACGGCAGGTCGAAGATTACGCCGGCAAACACCACACGCTGAAGATCGGCGTGATCGGGTTTCTGCCACCGCAAACCACAGCCTGGGACCAAAGGCACCTGAAAGGCCAGTTGATAACCCGAGAGATCGTCGATGCCGCGACAGAGTGGGTGCCGAAGGTGAAAGCAGCGGGCGCAGACATCGTGATCGCCCTCAGCCATTCGGGCATCGGTCGGCCCGAAGCCACGGCCAACATGGAAAACGCAAGCGTGCCATTGGCCGCCGTGAACGGTATTGATGCCATCATTGCAGGGCACACCCACCTTGTCTTCCCCTCGGACGATCACCAGGCGAACGCTGCGGTCGACACGGAAGTGGGGCGCATTCACGGAAAACCAGTCGTCATGCCGGGCTTTGGCGGAAGCCATCTGGGTGTAATCGATCTGCTTCTGACGCAGGGAAATGGCGGCTGGTTGGTCCGTGACAGCCAATCGCTCGCCTACCCCGTTCCGCCGGATGAGGAAGACCCAGTGGTGTTAGAGGCCACGCGCTCGGCCCATCAAGCGACGCTTGCCTATGTGCGCCGCCCGATCGGCCGCACATCGGTGCCACTCCACAGCTACTTCACACCGTTGGGTCCGACCTCTGCCGTCCAACTTGTGGCGGACGCACAAGCGACGCGCATGGCCGAAATTCTGCACGGAACACCCTATCATTCACTGCCGCTCCTATCCTGCGCGGCCCCGTTCAAGGCGGGCGGGCGCGGCGGCCCTGGCAGCTTTACGGAGGTGCCACCGGGCGATGTCGCACTCCGCCACGTGGCGCATATCTATGCCTATCCCAACCTCTTGACCGCGATACTGGTGACCGGCGCGCAATTGCGCGACTGGCTGGAACATGTCGCAGGCTACTATAACCGAATTGCTCCCCTTCGAACCGCCCAGCCCCTGGTCTCTGCCGCGTTTCCAAGCCACGACTTCGATACGATCACCGGGGTCCGCTACGAATTCGATCTGACACGCCCGGCACGCTTCAAGATCGAAGGTGCGCTTGCCGACCAAGACGCATGGCGCGTTCGAAATCTGACCTTCAACGGCTCGGCAGTGGAAGACGATCAGCAATTCATCGTTGCGACCAACGATTATCGTGCCAGCGGCGATGGCAGCTTTCCCGGGGCCCATCAAGGCGAGGTTGTCGTCAGATCGCCCGAGTTCAATCGCGATATCGTCGCGAAGTACCTGGGTGATGCCGGCCCGTCGCGTCAGTTCTCGTCCCCGAACTGGTCCCTCACACCGATTGCGGGCGCGACAGTATGCTTCAAAACCGGACCCGGTGCACGGAGGTATCG
>JASJDQ010000193.1 GCA_030065075.1 Paracoccaceae bacterium
CTCACTAAGTGTTTCACCCGGCATCGGAAACTGAAATTTCCCGTCCGATTCCTTTTCAAGAAATCGCCCCCTCCTCCCCCAGCATCCGCACCTCGCGCTGCGGGAAGGGAATGGTAACGCCGTTCTCCTGAAACGTATCCCAAAGGGCCAGGAAGACGTTGCCGCGAATGTTCGTCAGCCCGCCTGTCGGATCGCGGATCCAGAACCGCAGGATGTAATCGACCGAACTGTCGCCGAAGCTGGTGATGTGACAGACCGGCGGGCGGCTCTCCAGCACCCGGTCCACGCTCTTCGCCGCGTCGATCGCTAGTTTCCGCACCTGATGCGGATCGTCGTGATAGGCCGTCCCGAAATGAATATCGAGCCGGACGAAGTCATTCGAATGCGACCAGTTGACGACTTGTCCCGTGATCAGGTCCTCGTTCGGGATCAGGTACTCTTTCCCGTCCCGCGTCGTGATCGAGACGTAGCGTGCCCCCAGCGCATTGATCCAGCCGAAGGTGTCCCCGATCGAAATCACATCACCCGGCTTGATCGACTTGTCGAGCAAGATGATGACGCCCGAAACAAGGTTCGATACCACCTTCTGCAAACCGAAGCCCAGGCCAACGCCTATGGCGCCCGACAGCACCGCCAGCGCCGTCAGATCGATCCCCACCATCCTCAACCCGATGAAGAAAGCGGCGCCAAAGGCGATGACCTGCAAGGCCTTGATCGCCAGCACCTGCATCGACGGCGAAATGTCCTCGTTGTTCCGGATCGTCGCCGCCGCCGTCTGCGTGAAAAGCCGCGCCAGCGCGATCAGCACCCCGATCGAGGCAATGGCGCTCAGAACGGTCCAGACCGACAGGTTGACCTCGCCTAACTGCACGCCAAGGCTGTCCAGCAGCTCCCGCGTATCGTCGAAAAGCCCCAGGTAATAGAGCGTGATCCCGATCCAAAGCGCCCAGCTCACGATCCGGCGCAACAGATCGTTCTGCACCAGCCGCACGGCAAACCCCACGATCAGAAAAGCCACCGCGATCGTGCCCGCGAGCTCCAGCAGGAACCGCCGCGACGGGAAGGGCGTGATCTCGGCCATGATCCGCGCCGCGATCCACACGACCAGTGCAAAGAGGATCAGATAAAGCCGCTTGTGAACCGTCAGCAGCGCGCGCAACTGCCACTTCGGCCGCCCCGCCGCCAGCCCGCGTATCCACTCGTGAAACTTCGGCCCCAGCCAGCGGTTCAGCCCCCACGCCAGTGCGAGGCAAAAGATCAGAATGCCGATCTGATAAAGCCTGGACGGCAGCAGCAACAACTGCCCCTGGGTCATTGCCATGTCCCAAAGCGCGCTCAGCCGTCCTGCCAGGTCCTGCTCCATGCTTGCATCCTGCGCCACCGCGCACCCCGGATCAATCCCGCGTGATCGGGGCTAGCCCGGAACCACGCGCTCCGTCACTCTCCTCCCAAGAAGGAGACCTCGCCCATGCATGTCAAACACGCCCTCTTCGCCGCCGGCCTCAGCCTCGCCGCCACCACCTCCCAGGCAGACCCGACCTTCTGGCGCCTCGAATGGCCGAACACCGACTTCGAGACCACGACCGTCGACAACTGGACCGAGATCCTTTCGGGCGGCCCGCCCAAAGACGGCATCCCCGCCATCGACGGCCCACAGTTCCTCACCGTCTCCGACGAAACCGGGCTTAAGGGCCCCGAACCCGTCGTCACTGTCGAACTCGACGGCCAGCGCCCCCGTGCCTATCCCGTCCGCTACCTGATGTGGCACGAGATCGTGAACGACCGGATCGGCGAGATACCCGTCTCCGTCACCTACTGCCCGCTCTGCAATTCCTTCATGGTCTTCGACGGCCGCGTGGATGGTCGCACACTCACCTTTGGCGTCTCGGGCAAGCTCAGGAACTCCGACATGGTCATGTACGACCGCCAGACCGAAAGCTGGTGGCAACAGGCCATCGGCACCGGCATCGTGGGAGAGTTGACGGGCACAGAGCTGACGCTTCTGCCCACCTGGATGGAAAGCTGGGCCGAGTACACGGTCCGGAACCCTGACGGCCTTGTCATGGCCCAACCGGCCTTCCCTCGAAACTACGGCCGAAACCCCTACCTCGGCTACGACAGTGCGAAGCGCCCGTTTCTCTATAACGGCGAACAACCGCCCCACGGCATCCCGCCCTTGATGCGCGTCGTCCGCGTCGGCGACAAGGCCTGGACGCTCGACCGCCTCCGAGCCGAGAGTGAGATCACCGAAGCCGGCGTCACCATCACCTGGGCCGCCGGTCAGGCCTCGGCGCTAGACCAGGCCGCGATCCACGAAGGCCGCGACGTCGGAACTGTCCGCGTCCGCGACAGCGCTGGCAACAACGTCGCCCACGACGTCATGTTCGCCTTCGCCTTCCACGCGTTCTGGCCCGAGGGGACATGGATGCTGGGCGGGTAGGGCGCAGCGAATATCGTTAGCGCTTCGCCCGGCGACAACGCCGGGCAGCCCCCGACCGCCCCACCGGGCGGGGGCTTCAGCCCCACCCGTCGGTCCGGGGCTGCCCTCATCTCATCGCACCGAACGTAGGTAGGGTGGGTTTCCAACCCACCAAAGCGCGAACCGCAGTAATCATTCTTAGCGTGCGTGTTCACACGCACCGCTCAAGGCAGGCCGCAGTTCACCCCGCCGCTCCTTCCCGAAGCGACGCAATCCGCGCCAACTGCCCATCCGCCATCCCGACATACTGGCTCGCCCCGCCCTCGGAGAACACCTCCCGCGCGGCACGTACATATGCCTCCGCCGCGTCCAATCGCGCGGCATCGCCCGTCTTTACGAAAAAGGCCATTTCGACATTGGCCAGATTGCCTTGAACCATGGCCCATTGGAGCGGTACCTTCTCCCGACTCCACTCTTTCAGCGTGTACTCATAGGCCGTGACGGCGGCGTCCAACCGCTCGGTGCCGCTTTCGCGTTGCCCCAGAGTTGCTAGCGCATTGCCGAGGTTCATCTGCACCGTGGCCCATTGGAGCGGCACCCTCTCCCGTGTCCACTCTTTCAGCGCGTTCTCATAGGCGGTGACGGCGGCCTCCAACCGGTCGGTGCTGCTCTCGCGTTCGCCGAGGTTTCTCAGCGCATTTCCGAGGTTCATCTGCGTCATGGCCCAATCGAGCGGCACCCTTTCCCGGTTCCGCTCCTTCAGCGCGCTTTCATACGCGGTGACGGCGGCCTCCAACCGCGCGGTGCCCCTTTCGCGCTCGCCGAGGTTTCTTAGCGCATTTCCGAGGTTCATCTGCACCGCGGCCCATTGCAGCGGCTCCCTCTCCCGCGTCCACTCCTTCAGCGCGTTTTCATAGGCCATGGCGGCTGCCTCCAACCGCGCGGTGCCCCTTTCACGCTCGCCGAGGGTTGCAAGCGCATTTCCGAGGTTCATCTGCACCGCGGCCCAATCGAGTGGCACCGTCTCCCGGGTCCATTCCTTCAGCGCATTTTTATACGCGACGACGGCGGCCTCCAACCTCTCCGTCCCGCTTTCGCGCTCGCCGAGGGTTCTAAGCGCAATACCCAATTCATTCCCGCCGATCCCGCGTTCATGGCCATTCCCGGCGCGGTTTAAAACCAGACGGGCCAAGTCAATCGCCAGCTCCAGATCAAGGTTCACACCCTTGTCCCGCCCCCGCACGCAATAAACGTCTTGAAGCACCCGCAGATCCTCAAACCTCGCAACACCGCCTGCCTCAACATCCGCCTTCCGCACCAGCAGGGCCGCCGCTTTCGCCGTGTCGCGTTCAAGCAATGCCACCTCGACGCCGCTTTCCAACAGCCGCGCCGTGCCCGCGTCCTGCTCCGCCAGCGCCTCTTCGATCCGGGCCAGTGCTGCCGCGTTCTCACCCTCCCGCGTCAGTTCGGCGACACGCGACAGCACCTCATCGACGAAGTCCCCGAGGTTCGAGCCGACGCGCCCCTCCGCCTGCACGCGCACCGCGATATCCATCGCGTTCTGCAACTCGATCCAGGCTTGGCCCACATCGTCGGTGTCAGCCGCAATCCGCTGCGCCAGCCGGATGATGGCTTTCTCGGTTATGCCCTCGTCCAGCAACCGTTGGTATCCGCCGGTCGACTTCGACTGATCCAGAATCTGGTTCAACCGACCAAGGGCGACCTGTTCGAACGCCTCGCTTTCGTTTTGGGGTTCAAGGGCGGTCTCAAGTGCTGGTCCAACGATCGCTTGGAAGTCACCGACGGCACGGTCGTTGACATCGTCGTCCAATGGCTTGTCCTTGATCCGGTCGACCATCTGCGCCAGCACCTTGGTCGCGACCCGGTCACCTTCCGCGATCTCCAATGCAGTCGGCCAATAGTGCGACAGCATCTTCAAAACGATGCCTTTCCGTCCCGGCGTCAGGTCGCACTTGGCCATCTCTGCGTCCAGCGCGTCGCCCAATCGAAGCGCGGCAACCTGCACGTCATTGTCGGCGTTCTTGAACACCTCGCTCGTCGCCAGGGCGGCCGAGATCAGCGTGCCCGCGCTGCCGCAGACGGTCAGGTCGGCCGCCGTCAGGATACTGCCGATCCCGGCAACGGCACTGCCGGCATGAAGGATGCGGGTCGGGGTGTCTCGCATGCCTCTGAATATATGAACAAAACCTTGCGTCCGCTACTGCAAGTTGTGGACAACCCTGCGCGCGCTTCTCTGTACAAATGTGAAGTCGGGGGGTGCAAAAGACGTACAAATCGCAAAACGGCATGTACGTTCGGTCCGGGTTAACAAGAGGTTGCCTGTACATCCGGAAAAATCCCCTTGTTTCCGCGCCCCCGCCACTGATACACCCGCCAGCGGAGACGTGGCCGAGTGGTCGAAGGCGCTCCCCTGCTAAGGGAGTAGGCGGGAAACCGTCTCGAGGGTTCGAATCCCTTCGTCTCCGCCACTAGCCTTCGCAAATTTTCATCTCACGCGCTTTGTTTTGAATTCCCGCGCGATTTCAAATGCTTTGCTCTCGTATGATCCGACAAAGGCGCACCAGGAGGTGCATAGTTACTGATCACAGAGCCGACGTGATCGTGATCGACGATCTCCCAAAGGCTGGTGATGCGCAGTCAGCGGCTGAGCTTGTCCGCGCTCAGGAGTTCATCGAAGGCACACTGCTGTCCCGTTTTGACAATCCCGCAGAGGGGCGCGTCATCACGGTGGCCCAACGACTGCAGGAGATGGACCCGCCTCGATACTTGCTCGACAAAGGGACGTATCGGCGCTTGAACTTGCCGGCCATCGCCGAGGAAGAGCAGCATACCCTTGGGCGCGCGGTAAGAAGCTGCGGCGTGTTCAGGAGTGCTCTTTTGTTCCCAGCGCGGCTCGATCAAGAGACCCTTGACCGCATGCGCCGAGAAATGGGTGCTGCGATCGTCAACTGCCAATATCAGCAAATCCCGATTGCCCCAGAAGGATCACCGCTTCGGTGGGAATCGTTCCGAACCTATGAAGAGGTGGAGCCCCGCAACTGCTATCAAAATGTCGTTCAAAGCTGGGATACACGGATGTCTGCAGAGCCGCGCTCAGACTTCTCGGTCTGTACAAGTTGGGGCTTCAGAGGTCGCGAATGGCATCTTCTGGATGTCTGGCGCGGCCAGCTCGACGATCATGACCTCAATGCGAAAGGTCTTGTCATTGGTGCAGGAGTGGGATCCTTACCGGGTATTGATAGAAGATGCGGTGTCGGGAAGACCGCTAATCCAAGATCTCTTACGGGACGACAAAAGATATCAACGTATCAAGCCAAAAGATGAGAAAACTGTTCGCTTCCGATCGCGGATGGAAGCTGAGGGCATCCAGGGTGACGGCGCGAACATCTCGTACAATAAGGATCTGATCCGCATCGATCTTGTAAGAAACACCGGCAAGGACGTTCTGGTCTATGGCCAGACCGAAATGACCGCACCGTGATCTGGTGCACCGCGCCCCGCTTGAACTCGTCGCTGCAATAGCTTGTCCTCATTTCGGCCTCCTCGCCTCAAAGTTAGGCGACGAAAGCGACTACAAATCTAGGGGCACCTCGAACTTCAACCACTGTCGAAATCGGGCACACGCGGCGAATGTCAGCAATAGGGGCTGCATCGCAGCACCCAGATGTCAAGATGAACGGCAGTTCTGGGCCGCGAGCGATACAGATGCTGCTTTGCCGCTGAGGTCCGTATGGAACCCATTGAAGCGGATTCTGCAATCTCTGAGACTGGCGGGTCATTGGCATCTGGAATTGGAATCCAGCGATCGGTCGATCGGGCAGTTGTACCGCAATCGACGGCGCCGAAATTGATTTGAGCAGGCTAGCCGCGTTCACTTCCCCACCAAGTTGCCATCATCGGATTGCCTCCAACAAACGTCTCGGCGCCGAGTTCGTCCTGGATGCGCAGGCATTCGTTCCACTTCACCATTCGTTCGGATCGCTGGAAAGAGCCAACCTTCAACTGACCGCCGCCAAGTCCCGTGGACAGATGGCTGATCGTGGCGTCTTCTGTCTCGCCCGATCGGGCCGAAACAACTGCGCCCCACCCAGCCATTCGCGCGGCAAAGAAGGTGTCGATGGATTCGCTGACGGTGCCTGCCTGATTGACCTTGATCAGAACCGCATTGCAGGCACTGTCCGCAACTGCCTCGTTTACAAGCGCAGCGTTGGTCACAAGGTAGTCGTCACCGATGATCTGGACCCGGTCACCGAAACGCCGCGTGAATTCGATCATGCCAGGCTTGTCATCTTCGCCCACCGGGTCTTCGATCGAGGCAATAGGATAGGCATCCAGCCATCCGCCCAACATGTCGATCAACGCGCCGCTGTCCATGTCACGGTCTTCCAGTGCAAGGCGGTATTTGCCGTTCTGGCCAAATTCGGATGCCGCGATATCCAGCGAAATCACGACCCTGTCGCCGGGCTTTTCTCCCGCCTTTTCAATGGCCGCCACAAGCGTTTCCAGCGCCTCTTCATTGCTGTCGAACATCGGCCACCACCCGCCCTCATCGGCTACGCCCGCCAGCTTGCCACGAGACGCCATGATGTCTCCCGCAGCAAAGTAAACCTCGTTGGTGACCTCCATCACCTCGTCAAAGTTCCGCGCGCCCGGCACCATGATCATGAAGTCCTGGATATCGACCCGCCGGCCCGCATGGGCGCCGCCACCAAAGATTTGGATCTCGGGCAAAGGCAACGACGGCGTGCAGCCGTAGTGATCCGCCACATACCGCCAAAGTGGTTTTTGCGCATAGGCCGCAGCTGCGTGGAGCACGGCCATCGAGGTCGCGACAGTGGCATTGCCTCCCAACGCGTCTTTGAGCGGTGATGAGTCTAGGTTCAGAATGGCACGGTCCACAGCCGCCTGATCCGTCACGTCCATCCCCTGAAGTGTGCCGGAAATTAACCCATTCACACTGCTCAATGCCCGAGACACGCCCTTGCCGCGCAATGCGTCTCCGCCGTCGCGCAGGTCAATTGCCTCGCGAGTTCCGCGGGACGCGCCTGACGGGGCAATCGCCCGACCCAAGACGCCGTTCTCCAGCACCACATCGACTTCGACAGTTGGATTGCCTCGGCTGTCCCAGACTCGCCGCCCCCTGACTGATGAAATTGCCGTCATGCGTTGTGGTCTTTCAAGTCTTTGGCCAACCCTGTCGCGACATCTGCCAAACGACTGGACGGATCGCGGATCAGCGAAATTGCAATGCGACGCACTTTCTCGCGCGTTGGTTTGTCAAGGTATTCGACTGGGGATTTGCCATCGATACGGGCCAACATTAGCACCGGCAAGAGACGGCAAATGCGCGCCTCAAGCGCAAGGGCGTCTTCCCAATGGACATGAGGAGCAAAGCTTTCCCAGAAGCGCCCTATATCAGCCAGAAGACGATCGCGAGACCGCGGAAGATGCGCGGCTTTCAGCACCAGATGGTTCAGGCAGAAAGACGGATCGAAACTCGCATCCCCCATCGTTGCGCATTCCGCGTCCAAGAGCACTGGGCCCTCGCTGCGGAACAGTATGTTCTTGGGGCTGACATCGCCGTGCACCAATACCTGTTGGCTGCGATAGAGCAAACTCGCGAGTGTGCTGATCTGTGGCTCCAGATCGGGGTGGATACCTGCAGTGTAGATCAAATAGGGTTCAATCCGCAGCGCGTGGAAATCATCGCGGTTCTGGAAAGGCGCTGTGTCAAACCCTGATTGTGCCGACGCTGCATGAATACGCCCGATCATATTAGCAACCCGAACAGCCTCCCGCTGATCCAGCGCTTCGTTTAGCAGCGCGGCTTTCCAAAGATACACATCCGCTCCATCCAGAAACTCCATGGCAAATCCATGCTGGGTTTCGGACCGACCAAAAAGCTGCACAGCGCTGTCAGGCATCA
>JASJDQ010000194.1 GCA_030065075.1 Paracoccaceae bacterium
CTATCGCGTAAACCAGAAGTTCTCGGTCGGCCTGGAGTACGTTTATCTGGATCATTCTGGTGTGGGTGCAGGCGATGACGATGCGTCCGGCAGTTCCCTTTCGTTCCGGACGTCTTACCAGTTCTGACGACCAGAGGCGCGATTGAGCCATGGAATAGCGTGGCGGTCCCAAACCCCATGGATTGGCTGCCTGCTTCCGTGAATGTGTTTCCCCCTGATCTTGGCGCGGCAGGGCGAAGTGTGGTTCACTTCCTTCAACGCTCTTTCAATGTGTTGGAGATTTCGACGATGTTTTTTCGCAGGACAGCAGGACTTCTGGGCACCGTGGCCTTTCTGGCGGGAGGGACAGCAGCCGCAGACGAGAATGTAATGGTCGTCTTTGACGGCTCGAACTCGATGTGGGGTCAGATCGACGGGGTGGCCAAGATCGAGATTGCGCGCGGTGTGATGGAAAACCTTCTTGGCGACTGGGTGGACGACCGGCAGGTTGGCTTGATGGCCTATGGGCATCGGCAGCGAGGCGATTGCTCGGACATCGAGGTGCTGGTGGAACCAGGCGCCTCGGCGCGGGCCAGTATTCTAGAGCGGATCAACGGCATCACGCCCACCGGCAAGACACCCTTGAGCGATGCGGTGGAGCAGGCGGCCAAGGCGCTGTCCTACACGGATGCGCCCGCGACCGTGGTTCTGATCTCGGACGGGCTGGAAAGTTGTGACCGCGATCCTTGTGCCTTGGCGGAAGAGCTCGAGCGTTCGGGTGTGGCCTTTACCGCCCATGTCGTAGGCTTCGGGCTGGGGAACGACGCGGACGCCAGTTCTCTGGCATGTATCGCAGAGAACACGGGTGGTCAGTACATCTCGGCCTCCAACGCGGACGAGTTGGGGGCGGCGCTGAGCACCGTCAGTACCGTGGTCGCCGAGGCGACCCCTGCACCTGCTCCGGAACCCGAGCCCGAGCCGGAACCGCAAGCGCCCGAGGTTGTGGTGGAGGCGCCGGAGACTGCGGTCGGCGGGTCCGAAATCACGGTCACATGGGCACCGACGGTCGATGAAGGGGACTACATCACGGTGGTTACCGTGGGGACGGACACCGGCGAGCTTGCGTCCTATGTCAGGATCGGCAAGGCGGAGGAGGTGACGCTGCCGGTTCCTGGGGACGAGGGGCTCTACGAGGCGCGTTATGTGCACCGCGAGAGGAAGGAAACGCTTGGTGGGGATGTGATCGAGGTGACGAAGCCGGAGGTCACGCTGGAGGTGGCCGAGACTGTTCAAACCGGGGCCGAGGTGCTTGTGGCCTGGACACCCACGATCAACCGCCGGGATTATGTTACCATCGTACCTGTGGGGGCGGACGCGGGCACGTTCGGCAGCTACCAGGCTGTCGGCCGAGCCAGCGAAGCCAAGCTGCGCGCGCCGGCGGACCCGGGGCTTTACGAAGTGCGCTATGTGCTGAACGTGGACAAGCGCACGGTTTCTTCGCGCCCGATCGAGGTGACGAACCCGCAGGTGACCCTGCAAGTGCCCCAGGCAGCGCTGACGGGTGAAGTATTCGACGTATCCTGGTCGAGCGCGGTCCATCCGCAGGATTATGTGACCATCGTTCCGGTCGGCAGCGATGAGGGGACCTATGGGAATTACGTCATCGTGCGGGACGACAACACCGGGTCGATCAAGGCCCCTGCCGAAACGGGCATGTACGAGGTTCGCTATCTTCTGCGCGAGGGCAACAAGACACTCGCGTCGGAGATGATCGAGATCACGGCGCCGGAAGTGACGGTATCGGGGCCGGAAAGCGTGGCGACAGGCGCGGAATTCGAGGTTTCCTGGACCGGTGCGGTCGACAGACAGGACTATGTGACCATCGTGCCCGTCGGCACGGACCAGGGCGAGTTCGGCAACTATCTGTTGGTGCGTGACAAGGACAGCGGGCGGTTGACTGCACCCGCCGAGGCGGGGCTTTACGAGTTGCGATATGTTCTTCGAGAGGGCAGCAAGACGCTGGCCACGTCGCCCATCGAAGTGGCGGCGCCCGAGGTGACCATAACTGCGCCCGCAACCGCGCTGGCGGGGTCGGCCTTCGATGTCGCCTGGACCGGGACGGTCCACCGCAACGACTACATCAACATCGTGCCGGTCGGGACGGATGAAGGTGTGTATGGCAACTATTTCGTGGTGCGCGACAAGACCGAAGACGCCCTTCAGGCGCCTGCCGAGACGGGCATGTACGAAATTCGCTACGTGCTCCGCGAGGGCGGTAAAACCCTTGCCACCGCTATGGTCGAGATTACGGAGCCCGAGGTGACGATCTCGGCCCCAGGCGAAGTGCGCGCGGGCGATACGCTCCGCGTCACATGGACCGGGACGGTCAACAGAACCGACTATGTCACGTTGGTCCCGATGGGCACGCCGGATGACAAATATGGCGAATACGGTCAGGTCCGCGATAAGGACACGCGCGATTTCACTGCGCCCGAGGAAACCGGCATGTACGAGGCGCGCTACGTCCTGCGTGAAGGCGGGCGCGTGATGGCGCGCCAGATGGTGGAGGTGTTGCCGAAGGACGCCGCGCTGAACACGGGCGCGGCCTTGACGGCCCCGGACACGGCCGCTCCGGGGGCAGTGATCGAGGTGGGCTGGACAGTCGATACTGACAGTGCCGATCAGCGGATCACGCTAGCACGCGGCGATCAGGCGATCTTCACTTGGATCGTGGCAGAGAAGATCACCGCCGATCCGCCCGTGTCGCTCACGATGCCTGAGGAGCCGGGGGTTTATGAGATCCGCTTCCTCGATGTCTCGAACCAGGAAGTCCTGTCGCGCCACGTGATTAAGGTGGAATAGCGCGCCGCCCCAACTTCTGGACCGGCTCCAGCAGGCCGGCGGCGGTGATCACGATGATGCCGGCCACTTCGCGAAGGCCGAAGGGTTCGCCGGCCCAGATGGCAGCGCTGACAGCGCCCGCGCTGATCTCGGTCATGAAGAGGATGCCGAGCAGTCCGGGGCTGAGGACCGTCGCGCCCCACATGACGGCAAAGGACGGCGGTATGATCAGGAGGATGGCCACGGGCAGGACCCATGGCAGCACGTGTCGGATGGTTGCCCAGTCGGGCGGCGGCGCGGCGCCTTCGAACGGAAGCAGTGTCAGGGCAAAGGCCGCAAGGCTGCCCCAGGCGAAATAGGAAAGCGTGAAATCGGTGCCGCTGCCCTCACCGTCGGATTTCATCCAGACTGCGGCCATGGCCCAGACAATTCCCGAGGCGAGCCCCATCCAGTCGCCCGGGCCGAAAGTGCTGCTATCGATCCCCTGATCCACTTCCAGGATCAGTACCAGTCCGATCAGGGCCAGCAGGATGGTGCTCCAGCGGGCGCGGGTGATCGTCTCGCCTAGGAATATGCGGGCCAGAAACGTGCTCCAAAGCGGGGTCATGTAGTAGAGAAGGAGCGCGCGGACGACATCGGTAAACACCAACGCGCCCGCGTAGAGAACGAGGGAGAGCCCAGCCAGAAATCCGGCGATATGGAGCGACCATCCCGAGTGCAGAAGTTGATGGCGTCGGAGGATGAAAAGGGGTGTTAGTGTCAGGGCGGGTAGGACATAGAATAGGACGATCGCCCAAACTCCGGTGATGCCCGCCTGATCCAGCGCCCGGAGCGGTATCCAGAAGATGCCCCAGGCGAAACCGGCCAGGGCTACGGCCACCATGGCCAGATGCTCGGTTTGGGGTGTCTTCATCGATTCAGTTCTGGTCACAGGACGGGCAAAAGCCAAGGCCGACTTGGTGATCGATGGAATGGGGCGGTCAGCGTCGATCGCTCTCGGCATTGCTTTGCAACGCCTGTCGCGCGTCGATTTTTGCTATGCTGGAAAGCTCCTGCTCTCCGCAGGTGCCTCGAGCATTCAAACCATTTCAAAGGTCCACTGGACCTTTGATTTCGCTTTGCGAACCGGATTTGAGTGGTGGGCGACCCTGGAATCGAACCAGGCGTGCGTCTCCGCGAGGGAGTTACAGTCCCCTGCCACACCTTGCGGCCTGTCGCCCACTAGAGGGTGCAGATAACCATGGGGGCTCAATGGGTCAAGCGGGTTTTACTTCAACGCTCTGTTCTGGTGAAGAGCCGCGAGAGCGCGCCCCATTGCGAGACCGCAATGCCGGTTAGGATCAGGGCGAGGGCCGCGAAGAGCGATGCTTCGAGGGCCTCTCCAAGAAAGACGACGCCGAAGATGACGGACCAGACCGGAACCTGGTAGTTGACGAGCGACATGAAGGTCGGTCCCGCGCTCCGGATGACGAGGATACGCAAGAGGTTCGCCATGGCCGTTTGGACGAGACCGAGGATGACGATGGCGGTGAGTGCGATGCCTGTGGGCAACGGTGGCGCGCCTTCCACGGCGATGGCCGCGCCCGTGGAAAGGACTGCGCCAATCCAGAGGGTCACGGCGGAGAGGCCGATGGGATCGACCGGCTGGAGCCTGCGGGTCAGGATGGACGAGGCGGCATAGCAGCAGGCGGCGCCCAGGCAGGCGAGGCGGCCCAACGTCTCGCCTTCGAGCCCGGAGCTTTCAAAGGCGCGTGGGCCGATCAGGACGACGACCCCCAGAAAGCCGACGCTCATGCCAAGCGCCTTCCGACGTGTGAGCTGTTCTCCGGCGACGAAGAGATGCGCAAGGCCCAGGACCATCAGCGGCATCGCGCCCATGGTGACCCCTGCGTAACCTGCGGTGACGAATTGCTGCCCCCAGCTGAGCAGCATGAAGGGGAGCGCGGTGCTGACCACGCCGATTGCGGTGACGAGGCGCCAGTTGGGCGGCGCGTCGGTCAGGAAAAGCGTGCCGCCTCGCAGTTGCCAGATCAGCGTGGTGACGACGCTTGCCAGCAGGATGCGGGAAGCGGCCAGCCAATAGGGCGTCATACCGGTCAGCGCCAGTTCGATGAACATGAAGGACGCACCCCAGACGACGCCCAGGGTGCCGATCATCGCCCAGCTTGTCGGCGTGATGTTGGGCGCGTTTTCTGGTGCACACGGGGCTGTCGTATTGGCTCTTTGCACGGGTCGGACTTTCTGGAGCTTGTCACGGGCTTTACGATGCTCTTGCCCGATGCGCCAGCCGGGTTTGAGGGGTTTCGCCTTCTTCGAAGGCGATCCATCGGGAGGGCTCTGCCCTCCCGGACCCTCCCGGGATATTTTCAGGTCGATGGAGACGCCCGGACGTTAGGGAGACGGGGCGGACACGCATTTCAGAAAGGTTCGCTCTTCTTGCAAAAGGAATTTCTCGTGTTGGGCAAAAGCGTAGTTTTCCTGCCCCAGCGGATCGGCGGAAAGGCGGGCGCGGTAGGCTTCGTAGGCGGCGAGGCTTTCGATGTGGTAGATGCCGTAGGCCAGCGTCGTGGAGCCTTCGTGAGGTGCGAAATATCCCACGAGATCGGCGCCGCATCGCGGGATCGCTTTGCCCCAATTCCGAGCGTATCGGGCGAAGGCGTCGTGTTTCGTCGGGTCGATCTTGTAGCGAATGATGCAGGTCAGCATGGTGCGTCTCCCTTGTTCTTTCGCTTTCTAGCGCATTGCGTTGCAGGAATGGTTTCATTATGGTGAAACTATGCGTGAAGGCCCGGACATCTCTCATCTTGCAGCGTTGATCGGCGATCCGGCGCGGGCGAATATCCTGACCGCTTTGATGGGCGGGCAGGCGTTGACGGCGACCGAACTGGCGGAGGAGGCGGGCGTTGCCTTGCCAACGGCGAGCCAGCATATCTCGAAACTTGTCGCTTCGGGTTTCCTGACGGCGAGGAAGCAAGGGCGGCACAAGTACCTGGCGATCGCCTCCGCCGAGGTGGCCGAGGTGCTTGAGGCACTGATGGGACTGGCCGAGGCACAAGGGCTTCGCCGTGTGCGTCCCGGGCCGAAAGACGCAGGGCTGCGCGAGGCGCGGATTTGTTACAATCATCTGGCGGGCGCGCGCGGTGTGCAGATGTACGACGCAATGGTGCGGCAGGGTTTGCTGGAGGTGCGCGCCACAGGGCTGGCTCTGTCGCCGGCGGGGCGGCGGTTCATGACGGACTTCGGGATTGCTTTGGAAGAGCTCGAGCATCGGCGGACGCCACTTTGCCGTGAGTGTCTGGACTGGAGCGAACGACGGAGCCATCTGGCGGGCAGCCTGGGGCGTGCCGTGCTGGGCCGAATGGAGGAAATCGGCTGGGTCAAACGCGATCCGGGCAGCCGGGCAGTTCTTTTTTCGACACGGGGGCTTGGCGCGTTCGAAGGGGCTTTCCCGCTTGATGCAGCGTGACGCCTGAAAGGGCCATACTGGCGATTTTTCGCATTTTTTGGTACGATTGGCGGTATTCTACGACTGCAATTCATTACGCTTTCATTGGAGCTTGTGGGTTATGACCAAGAACAAAGTCTCTCAACCAACCGAATTCTCATACGTCGATAAATACCAGAACCGGAAAATCGAATTTAGTCCAAAGGCGGACGAACTTGTCGCGACCATTGCGCCCCGTCCAGAGGTCGAGGCCGAGAGCGCTGCGGAAAGCGCAATCCGCTCTGCCTCGGAAACCAATGCGCTCAGAGGGCTGTCGCGCTTCAACCTGAAACGCGGTGTGGCAGTCATTCGTGTGGCGGCAGAGGCGGAAAGCCTGTCGGTCGCAAGCGAGGGCCTCTCGTCCGATTTCGACAATGCCATTCCCAGCTTCGTCGATTCCGATGGCCTGACGCGATATTTCTTGCCCGATGAAGTGACGGTGCAATTCAACGAAGGGGTCAGCGAAGCCGATGCCGAAGCCCATATCGAGGAGATTGGCAGCAACATCGTCGTCAAGCAGCGGACGCCGGGGTACTACACAATTGCCGTGCCGGAAGGATCGGACATCTTTGCCACGATTGCGCTGTTGAATGCCTCGCCATTGGTGATGTTCGCGGAAGCCAGCGAGATCGGCTTCGACGACGCGCAAATCCAAAAGCCGAACGACACACGGTTTGACGAGCTTTGGGGGCTGGAGAACACAGGTCAGATTGTCCAAGGCGTCGGTGGGAAGTCGGGCGCGGATGTGAGTGCACTGGAAGCTTGGGACACGACAGTGGGCGACAGCGACGTCATCGTCGTGGTCATCGACACCGGCATGGACATGGACCACGAGGATCTGTCGTCGAACCTTGTGCCGCGCAATGGCGAGGACTGGGATTTCGCTGATACAGACGGATCGCCCGATGACGAAGGCCGCCACGGCACGCACGTTTGCGGCACGGCGGCGGCCGTCTCTGACAATGGCAAGGGCATTTCGGGTGTCGCGCCTGGGTGCCGACTGATGCCTCTTCGTATAAATCTGACGGCGGGAATGAATGCGAACCGAGCCGATGCGATCAACTTCGCGTCGGCCAAGGCGGCGAACAGTCCCTCCGAGAAATACGTGATCAATTGCTCTTGGCGTGCAAGTGGGAACTTCACGGCGATACTCTTTGCGATCGACACAGCTGTGACCCGCGGCGCTGTCGTTGTCTTTGCCGCCGGGAATGCGTTCCGCGATATGGACGTGGACCCGCCGCAATTTCCAGGCGTTCATCCCAATGCGATCTGCGTGGCCGCACTGGATTCGAATAATCTGCGCGCAGACTTTTCCAACATCGGGGCTCAGGTCGATGTCTCGGCGCCGGGAGTGAGCATCCTGTCGTCGGTCCCGTCGAGCGACTACGAGTTTCTGAATGGCACCTCGATGGCGGCCCCCCATGTTGCGGGTGTTTGTGCGCTGATCTGGTCGGCCAACAAGGGGCTGACCAATCATCAGGTGAGGGATATTCTGGAAGACAATTGCGATGACCTGAGCACCGACAATCCCGCACTTGCCGGCAAGTTGGGACGTGGCCGGGTGAACGCCGCGAGGGCGGTCACGGCTGCGGTCGCGATGGGGACCAGTTAAGCGATTGCGCAAGCGAAAAAAGGGCGCCTGCATGGCGCCCTTTGATCGTCAGTTCTTTGCTTTGTCGACCATGCGGCCTTCGGAAATCCAGGGCATCATGCCGCGGAGTTTCTCGCCGACTTCCTCGATCTGGTGGGCGTCGTTGATGCGGCGGGTGGATTTGAACATCGGCTGGCCGACAGCGTTTTCCGCCATGAAGTCGCGGACGAAGCGACCGGTTTGGATGTCGGTAAGGATGTCCTTCATGCGCTTCTTTGTCTCGTCATAAGGCAAGACGCGCGGACCGCTGACGTATTCGCCATATTCAGCCGTGTTCGAGATCGAGTAGTTCATGTTGGCGATGCCGCCTTCGTAGATCAGGTCCACGATCAGCTTCACTTC
>JASJDQ010000195.1 GCA_030065075.1 Paracoccaceae bacterium
GATCATTTCCTGTCGATGCGCCCGTTCAAGTGCCTTGAAGGCCCCGAGAAGCACTGGTGCCACGTGCCCTACCCTTATGAGATCCGACGCGATCTGTCCGCCGATCTGACGGACCTGGAATACGATTTCCTGTTTCTTTGGAAGGCGGCCACCGACTATGGGATCGATACGTGGAACGGGGTGTATTACAGGCTGGAGGCGGACGGTGCCGGCTTTGCCGGGACGCTTCACGAGCTCGATCTTGGCCAGCTCGCGGTGCCGCCTGCGGCCGGTGAGTTGCGCCCGATTGCAGAAAAGGATTTGCATGAAGCAGACCCGGAAAGCCACTGGCTGCCACGTCTGATCGTCGAATAGGCGCGAGCGGGAACGTTTCCCGTCGCGCCTGAATGCTATTCGCTCGCCTGCTTGTTGCGTTCGACGTCGGAGATGCTTTCGAGATAGAACAGGATAAAGTCCTGAACGGTGCGGTCCGAAATTCCGACGTGCCGCATCTTGGTGCCGGGCATGAAGCCGGCATTGTCTTCGAGCCAGGCCCGCAAGGCCGCGGGCGTCCAGACAACACCGGAGGCTTCGAGCGCGATGGAATAGTCATAATCCTCGACGCTGCCTGCGGCGCGGCCGACGATGTTTTCCAGGGGCGGGCCGTAGGACGGGTCTTGCGAGCCAACGGCATGACAACGGCGGCATTCCAGATCGAAGAGCGCCGCGCCGGCATTGAGCTTGATTTCGTCGAATGCCTCGCTGGCAAGCGAGGGGCCCGTGGAAAACGCAATGGCGAGCGGGAGAAGGTAACTGGCAAGCTTCATTTTCGGCATCCTTACAAGTGAAGTCCGACTTCGCCCTTATGGAGCTGCGGCACCAATGACTTTGACAGAGATCAAAACTACGACCATGGTCGCGGCTCCTTGGGGCGCGCGCCTTGCTAAGGTCGCGATCAAGGAATTTGGGAGGACTCCAAGATGAGCTTTGTCCGCAGGATTGCTGTTGGCTGTATCGCGTTCGCGATGACCAGCACCGCGCTGCTCGCCGAGACACCCGTGCTCCGCGCACAGGTTCTGAAGTTCGGCACCGTCAATTGGGAACTCGACGTCATCAAGCACAATGGCCTCGATGCAGCCAACGGATTCGATCTTCAGGTTGACGGCGTGGCCAATGGCTCCGCCGCGAAGATCGCCTTTCAGGGTGGCGAGACGGATGTGATCGTCTCGGACTGGCTATGGGTCGCGCGGCAACGCGCAGCCGGGAAGGACTTCGTGTTCATCCCCTACTCGAAGGCCGTGGGCGGCGTGATGGTGCCAAAAGGCAGCGCGGCGCAAAGCCTCGCCGATCTCAAGGGCCAGAAGATCGGCATCGCGGGCGGGCCGCTCGACAAGTCTTGGCTGATTCTCCAGGCCTATGCCGCCGAACAGGGCGTGGACCTCGCGGGTGAGACCGAACAGGTCTTCGGCGCGCCGCCCCTGATCTTCAAGACCGCGTTGCAAGGGGAGTTGGGGGGAGCCATAAACTTCTGGCATTTCATGGCCAAGATGGAAGCAAGCGGCATGCGCAAGCTGATCGACGTCTCGGCTGCCGCAGAGGCGCTTGGCCTTGATCCCGAAACACCGCTTCTGGGCTATGTCGTTCGGGGCGAGATGCTGCGGGAAAACCCTGAATTGATTTCGGGCCTTGCCGCCGCATCGCGGGCGGCCAAGGAAGTTCTGGCCAGTGATGACGCGGAATGGGACCGCATCCGCGAGCGGATGAACGCCAAGAGCGATGCGCAATTCGACGCGCTGAAGGCCGGGTTTCGTGCCGGTATCCCCTCGCCCGAGCCAATCGACATGGAGGCCGCCAACCGCATGCTAAAGTTGATGGCCGAGCTTGGCGGGACGGAACTGGTGGGCAAGGCCACCGACCTGCCCGAGGGAACGTTCTTCGCCCCGGGAAGCTGACGATATGGGGCTTGAAGGTCCGCGCGCGGCATCCTCCCTTGCGCCGCCGTTGGCAAAGGTCCGGATCGAGGGCCTTTCGCTTGGCGGTGCGCCCGTGCTTGGACCCATGGAGCTTTCTGTTGCCGAGGGCGAGACGCTCGCTATCCTGGGACCCTCCGGCATCGGCAAAACGTCGTTCCTGCGTGTGCTTGCCGGGTTGGAAACGCCGCGCGGCACTTGCGAGGTGCGCGGCAAAATCGCCGTCATGTTTCAGGAGCCGACGCTGCTGCCATGGAGAACGGCGCTCGACAATATCACCATCGTCACGGGGTGTGACGAGGACACAGCGCGCGAACGGCTTGCCGAAGTGGGGCTGGCCGACAAGGCCGCGCTTTACCCCGGGCAGCTTTCGCTTGGACAACAACGCCGCCTCGCGCTGGCGCGGGCCTTTGCCGCAGAACCTGACCTGTTGCTTCTGGATGAGCCCTTCGTGTCGCTCGACCGGGAGTTGGTCGAAGACATGGTGGCGCTTTTCGCCTCGCTTCGCGCGCGGCATGGCATAACCACGGTGCTTGTGACCCATGACGAACCCGAGGCCGAGCAGTTGGCAACGCGCATTATCACATTCGGCGGCGCGCCTGCCGGGATCGTCAGCGACCGTCCGAATTCCGCTTAGTTAACTGGCGCATACCGCCAATTGTCGGCGTCCGGTGTGACCTCGTCGAGGTCATAATCCGCGCCCTGAAGCCGCTGAGCGATGTCCAGCCCGTCGCGCGCAGCTTCGTCCACGAGCGCCCGGCCCGCCGCCTTGTCGCGGTTCACGCCGTGGCCGCGCATCAGGGCGATGCCGTAGTTGAATTTGCCCACGGGGTCGCCCGCCTCGGCTGCACGGCGATCCCATTCGGCGGCGGCATCGGGGTTGTACTCGCCGCCGAGGCCATT
This sequence comes from Paracoccaceae bacterium, assembly GCA_030065075.1. GTDB lineage: Bacteria > Pseudomonadota > Alphaproteobacteria > Rhodobacterales > Rhodobacteraceae > JAJDOD01. The sequence goes on from JASJDQ010000195.1 coordinate 2,853, forward strand.
GTTCTCCATCTGGCCCATCCATGTCATCGCGCCGGTGTACCCAGCCTCGGCGCAAAGCTCGAACAGGCGGCGCGCGTCTTCGTGCCGCCCGGCCTTGGTGATGTGATACCCCGCCGCGCAGGTCGCCATATCGACCTGCCCGTTGCCCACGTTCTGCATGACGCGCCCGAAGCCGGTGTCGCGCGGGTTGAGCGTGCCATGCTCGTCCTCGACAAGTTCGTTGGCTTGTGCGGGGACGGCGGCGAAGGCGAGGCAAAGGATAACGTGTTTCATGGAAGTCAACTTAGCGCAAATTGGCGGTCCGCGCACCTGTCAGCTTCGCTTGCGGATGAGGCCGCGCGCCGGGTCATAGCCCCAGAGTGCTGCGGCTCCGAAGACCGCCGTGGCCAGAAACGTCCAGCCGAGGGCGGGAAGATTGATCTCGGAGTAAAGCGCGAAGCGGATAAGTTCGACAGCATGTGTGAAACGGTTCGCGGCGCAGATGTCATGCAAAAGCTCCGAGCTCTCCGCCATTTTCCACAAAGGGTAGAGCGCAGAAGAGAGGAAGAACATCGGGAAGATAACGAAGTTCATCACGCCCGCGAAGTTTTCGAGTTGCTTGATGAAGGATGAGAGCGCGAGGCCAAGCGCGCCCAGCATCAACCCTGCAATCAAAAGTGCGGGCAGGACGGTGAGGTAGCCGAGGGGTGCGACGGTGATCCCGAAAAGCGCCGCGATGGCGAGAAAGGCGTAGACCTGGCAGATCGAAATGACGGTTGAGCCGAGGAGCTTGCAGGTCAGAAGCCACCAGCGCGGCAAAGGGCTGGTCAAGAGAAGCCGCATCGACCCCATTTCACGGTCGTAAACGAGGCTGAGCGAGGATTGCATGCCGTTGAACAGCAGCACCATGCCGCAAAGGCCGGGAACGATATAGGTCTCGTAGGTGATGTAGGTCTGGTAGGGCGGCGTGATCGAGAGGCCAAGCGCGGCGCGGAATCCGGCGGCGAAGACCAGAAGCCAGACCAGCGGGCGCACGAGGGCGGATATGAAACGTTCGCGCTGATGGATGAAGCGCAGGCCCTCGCGGGCGACGATGGCGCGCAGGGCGGGGAGCCATCTCATGCCGCTCTTGGTCCTGTGAGGGCGAGGAAATGGTCCTGCAGGGGCGCGCCGCCCGTCACCTCGCCCGCGATGCCGTCGGCTAGAAGCGTGCCCTGATGCAGGATCAGAAGGCGGTCGGTGTCGCGGATTTCATCCGTCAGATGGGTGGCCCAGAGCACGGTCATCCCCTCCCCGGCCAGGTCGTGAACATGGGCGGTGATCGCGCTGCGGGACGCGGCATCGAGGCCGACGGTCGGCTCGTCGAGCAGCAGCACCTTGGGGTCGTGGAGGAGCGCGCGCGCGATCTCGGTCCGGCGGCGGTGGCCGCCGTTGAGGGCGCGCACTTTTTCGCCCGCGCGTTCGGCCATGTCGAGGCGGGTGAGCGCACGGTCGATCCGTTGGGTGGCGTCGCTGCCCGAGAGGCCGTGGAGCGCCGCGAAATAGCGGAGGTTTTGTGCGACCGTCAGGTCGAGGTCGAGGGTCGGTTGCTGGAAGACGACGCCGAGGGCCGCAAGGGCGTCGCGGGGGGCCGCATTCAGGTCGTGACCGGCGATTTCGATCCGGCCATCGGGCGTCGTGAAGAGCCGGGAGAGGAGCGCGAAAAGCGTGGATTTTCCCGCGCCGTTCGGACCGAGCAGCGCGCAAAAGCCGGGGGCGAGCGCAAAGCTCACCCCCTTCAAAGCATCTTTAGTCCCGTAAGAAAACGAGAGATTTGAAACGCTTAGCGTCACTCTATGGTGATCTCCAGCCGTTGGGTTTCGCCGGTGGATCCGGGGATTTTGAGATAGTAGCTGCCCGGCTTGATCGCGACAAATCCGATCTCCATTTCGCCCGCCTCATCGAACTCGATCGAGTCGAGGCCGAGGGGGCGGATTTCCAGACCTTCAACCACGATCTCGTCGATCCAGATGGCGCGGAAGAACTCGGGGCCGACCAGCGCAAGCTCCTGGCTGCCATCGCCTTGGATCTCGAATTCGTAGTATTTTCCCGACTTTAGCTTCCATGGCGCGGAGGTGAGCGGGATGCCCGCGCCAAGCTGGATCGGCTCGAGGTCTTCCTTGTTCTTGGCCGAGAGAATGCCGGCGAGACCAAATTCGTTGTCGTCATCATCGTCGTCATCGGCCCAGACGGGGCTGATGCAAAGTGCAAGTGCTGCTGTGATGGCCAGAAGTTTACGCATTGTGGTCCCTCATTTTGAACGTCGCTATCAAGTTGGTATTGCGTCGGTGCTTCAGTTGGTCGGGCGGAAAGCCGCGCCCCAGGGGAACCGGCCCACCTTGATCGTCTTCAAAGCCTTGCGCGCGGCCACGTCGATCACGGTCACGTCGCCCGAGACGCCGTTCGTGGTGAACAGAAGCGAGCGGTCGGCGTTGAAATCCATGTGCCAGACGCGGCGGCCGACGAGGATGTAGTCTTCGACCTCGTAGGTCTCGGCATTCACCACCGCGACGTGGTTTGATGGGCCCAGCGCCACGAAGGCGTGAGTGTCGCCCGCCGTCAGCTCGAAGCCCACGGGCTGCACGCGGTCGGGGTGGACACCGTCCACTTCAAAGTCGATCTTGGCCTGTTCGGTTTGCGTTTCCACATCGAAGACGGAAATGGTGCCGCCGATTTCGGCCGAGACCCAAAGCTCGGTGCCGTCTTTCACGAATTCGGCATGACGCGGGCGGCTGTCCACCAGCGTGTTGGCGAAAAGCTCCTGCTTTTCGGTGTCGATCCAGTGTGCCATGTTCGTCGTTTCGGACGTGGTGATTGCGATCTTGCCGTCGGGGCTGACCGCCATGCCTTCGGGTTCGATGCCGACGTCGATCTGGGCCACGACCGTGCGGCTTTCAGTATCGACCACCGTGGTGATCGCGTCGTCTTCGTTCGCGATATAGAGGTGGCGGTTGTCGGGGTGCAGGACGAATTGCTCGGGGTCTTCACCGGAGGGCAATTCGTGCAGGACCTTGCCCGTATCGGGGTCGATCACCTGCACCGTGTCGCTGTCAGAGGCGCAGACGTAGAGCACCGAGTAGTCTTTCGAAAAGGTGATGCCGCGCGGGCGTTCGCCCACGTCGATGGTGCGGACGACTTCCAGTGTCTCGATGTCGATGACGGAAAGCGTGTCGTCCTTTTCGTTGGAAATCCAGATCTCGTCTGCAAAGGCGGGGCCGGTCAGGCCGAGGGTCAGGGCAAGAAGGCTGGGTCGCAACATCAGAAGCTCCTCAAGTCTTGTCAGTTGAAAGCGGTGCAGTTGGTTTCGGGTTCGTCGAGGCCGAGCGTGTCAAGCTCGGTCCGCTGGTGCAGGAACCCTTCGAGCGGGGCGTTGGCCACAAGCGCGCGGGGGTGCAGAAGCGGGATCGGCTGGCGCAACTGGCCGTTCCACGTGCGGAAGGTCAGCGGACGGCCCTTGAACCCGGCCAATTCGAAATCGGGGCCAAGAAGATAGGCGCGCACGGTCGCGACATCCGCCGCCTGCGTGCGCGTCACCGCCTCACCCACCGCGCGAAGGGCGGCCCAGGCGGCATAATCGCGGGGGTGCATGCCACGCTCGTGCGCATCCTCGAAGCGGGACTGAAGCTGCGCGGCGCCCCATTGTTCGACGGCTGGCCCCCATGCTTCGGCCGTGAGGCCTTCGGAGCCGATAACCGGGCGCGGCTCCCACGTGTTGTACATCACGTAGCGCCCGAAATCGTGCAACTCGTCGGCGATGATAAGCGCGTCGTAGTCGCCAAGCTCTTGCGTGAAGAGCGGAACCTCTTGCGCCGCGTTCCGCCGCATATCGGCATCGAAGCGCCATTCCTTTCGGTCGGACAGCTTCGACCCGAATTTGGTGAGTGAGCGCTCCATCGCTGTGGCGTAGGCCTGATCTTCCGGATGCCCGCCCGCGATCATCACGAGGTCATCCCAACGCTTCCTCGTCAGGAACTGCACCAGCGCATCGGTGCGCATGGCGGTGGACGGCAATGTGTGAAGGACGTTTGCACGGCAGGCCCCATCGCGGAGCGCCACGTCGCCCGCGCCGCTGTTGAAGACGATGGCACCTTGTGCTTCTTCGAGATCGGCTACGGCCAGGAGTGTATCGGCAGGCGCATCGACGATCAGGTACGAGGCGGAAGCAAGCGCCTCTCGCGCCGCGGCAAGCGGGTCGTCGCCGAGGTAGGCCACGTGTTCCGTCAGCGACCAGTTCTGGCCGAGGAACTTGCCCGTGGTCTCGTTGTCCTTGAGCGCGGTCAGCGCACCGGCAAGGCCCAGATCTTCGGGTTCAGGGTCGAGATTCGAGAGCGTCGGCGGCAGTTCTCGCTCTACCTTGAGCCAGGCGACGGCAACATCCTGTGCAGCCGAAGCGCATGCCCAGAGGCACAGAAGAACTGTCAATGATAGCCGTTGCATAGGGCCTCCCTCGGGCGAGAAGACCAAGTCACATGCCACCAATACAGCTAGACTTTGGTCGTATCGGGGACCGCCACTAAGGTCTACTTTCTCATGCTCCCCCCAGTCCTTTAGAACTCCGGATCAGAACACTGAAACATGTGAGGGAAGAGACATGACCAAGACTTTCCGACTGGCCGTTGGCGCCCTAACCGCGATCTCGGTGGCATGTGTCGCCTTCGCTCATGGCGATGTGACCCCGCAACCCGTCAACACCGAAGCGCTTCCGGACGTGGGCGAGGAGTGGCTGATCGAGAACCCCTATCGCGTCGAGGAAGTGGGCCTGGAGGTCTGGCAGAAGGCGATCGAGATCGGCGCCTCGGGCTACAACCAGAATTGCGCGCGCTGCCACGGGCTGGAAGTCGTCTCGGGCGGACTGGCGCCTGACCTGCGGTTCATCGAAGCGGAGGAATACGGCGACGAATGGTACATGGAGCGCTTCATCCACGGCTATACCCAGAACGGCGTCACCCGGATGCCTGCGTTCGGTGAGCTGCTGGGCCAGAAGGCGGCCTGGGCCATCCGGACCTATGTCGAGACACGTCCCGATGATGTCCAGATGGAGGAGGTCAGCCCCGATCTGACCGTCATCCGCGATCAGCTGTTGGCGGGCGACGCGGATGTTGAGGCGGTGGTCAACAGCCTGACCGAAATCGCTGGCGGGATCGGGACGCTTTCCGGCGCACCGGTGGCCGACAGCGTTGCCTACCGCGCGGCGAATATCCTGACGGCGGACGACACGGCGATGAAACGGGCCGCCGAGGTCTTGACGATCGGATTGTCGGCCGCAAACTAGGCGCATGCGGAACCGGGCATTCGGCTTCATTCTGGTGCTGGCGGGGCTTTTCAGTCCCGCCTTTGCCCATGCGTCGGACCCCTGTGCCGACTACGTGCCGCAGCCCAAGCCACAGAATGCCAGCCGCGATATCGTGGGCCA
>JASJDQ010000196.1 GCA_030065075.1 Paracoccaceae bacterium
GTCCTAAGAAAATCTCGTTCAGATAAATCTCCAGGATCTTCTCGCGCCCAATCGTGTTGACCATCCGGTTGGCCAGAATGACTTCCTTAATCTTGCGCTCGATAGCGCGCTCGCCGCCCAGGAACAGGATCTTGGCCGTCTGCTGCGGAATGGTCGATGCGCCGCGCACACTGGCACCGCGCGTTTCAATCGCCTCATAGATCGCAGCCGCAATCCCTCGGACGTCGAAACCCGCATGTTCATAGAAGTTCTTGTCTTCGGCCGAGATGAAAGCGTTTTTGACGGTGTCGGGGATCTCGTCGAACGGAAAATAAATGCGCCGCTGCTCGGCGTATTCGTCGATGATCCGGCCCTCGGGCGAATAGATGCGCGTAAGCGTCGGCGGCTGATAGGTCGCGAGCGGCTCGATATCCGGCAGATCGCGACCATAGACATAGAAGATCGCTCCCGCACCGATTGCGGCCATGACCAAGCCAAGGGTCACCAGAGTGAAAATCGCCCCGAAGAAAGAAAAGATGAAACGCGTCAACAGCCTGCTCTCGTCGCTATGCACTCGTTATATGGGCATCTGCGAAAGGGGTCAAAAGAGGTTTAGGGGGAAAACGGGCAAGAGACGGCGCATTGTTGCTGTGCATGACCCGCCGGGCTTTTGCTCTCACATGACCCTGAGTGGGACCAGCAGGCAGATTTCCGACTTAACGAATTAATAAACTCACTATGACCCTGCCCCTCACTTTTGGCTTAGCAACGGGCTAAAAAATCAGGATTGCACTCAGCAGATAAAGGTAATCTTCAAAACACCGCCGAATAAAATAAGGGTGGGTGGAGGTGGTTTTTTCTCGGAGACGCGTTTACCGAAAGGTAGGCAAGGTTAAGATGCTGCCCTACTCGGCAAGGCGGCGCTCTTCCATCCAAAGAAGCAGTGCGTCACGGGTGGCTTGGGCCGTTTCGACCTGCCAGTTTTCGGACGTAAGCCGTTTCAAATCCTCATCGGTCGACAGGAACCCGAGTTCGATCAGAAGCGATGGGATGTCTGCGGCCTTCAACACCGTAAAAGCACCTGTGCGCTCGGGGCGCGAATTCATGACAAGCCCGGCCCCACGATAGGCACCGACGAGCTTTTCAGAGAGATCCCGCGCCTGCGGCACCGTTTTGGCGCGCGACAGGGTCAGAAGCGCGAGCGAGATCTCATCTTCGACGCCGCTCAGATCGACGTCCGTCAGACGATCGTTCGACGCATGACGCGTCGTCAAACGCTCGTTGGCTGCCGCTCGTGCCTCCGCCGCCAGCCGATAAATGACGATGCCCGACGCCGCATTCGTGTCTTCGAGCGTGTCCGCGTGCAAGGAAATCAAGACTTCTGCGCCCGCCTCGCGCGCGCGTGTCAGGCGCGCGTCCAACGTCAGAAACGCATCCGTTTCCCGCGTCAGCACGGCGTTAATCCTGGGCTCAGAATTCAGCGCATCGCGCAAACGATGCGCAAAACCCAGCACCAGATCGGCTTCCTTCAACCCACCGAATTCCGCGCCGGGATCGCGCCCGCCATGACCGGGATCGATGGCCACAACCAAAGGCTCCGGCACCCCGCCTGCATCAGCCGTTTCAAGCGCGGCGCGAAACCCGTCTGCCGTCGCAGGCTGCAAGTTCACGTTAAGACGCGCAGTGCCATCGTCCAATGTCTGCATTTCCGCCGACAGTACCGCCAGGGGTTCGCGCAATATCGCCCGAAGCTCGGTCGTCTCCGCGCCCGTCTTCACCCGCTCGACGACCGAGACAGAGGTGGTGTTCAACTCGACCTCGCCCTGCAAATCTACGCCCGTCAGTTCGACGATCACACGTGGAGGCCCATCCGCCATCCACAGGCGCCACGGCACCGGACGCGACAGCCCAAGCGTCCACGTCACATCGCCACCGCCGCTGTCCGCAATCTCGGCACGACCGTCCAAAAGCAGCGCCGGCTCTGCCAGCGGCGCGTCCCCTGATGTCAGCCACACCATCGCGGCGACCAAAAATGTCGCAAGTCTCGTCATGTGCCCCAAAAAGCTCCCCGGTTTGCACGCTAGCCGACTTTGGGGATAGATGCAGCAAAAATCCGCCTATGCCGCGAAACCCTTTGACTTCATGAACTTTTTCAAGCGCAAAAGGCCTTCTTCGATGTCTTCGGTCGATCTTGCATAGGAAAAGCGCACCGTTCCGCCGCCCCGCGCCTTGTCGAAATCTAGCCCCGGCGTCACCGCCACGCCCGCCTCGGCCAGAAGCTCGGCACAGAATTCGCGGCTGTCCCGGGTGAATTCAGAGACGTCCGCATAGACATAGAACGCACCATCGGGTGGCGCGAAGCGCGTGATGCCTGCTTCCGGCAATCCTTCGATCATCAAGTCGCGGTTCCGAGCATAAACCGCCATGTTGTCTTCCAGTTCTTCCCTGCAATCCATAGCTGCAAGGGCCGCGACTTGGCTTGCATGCGGCGCGCAGATGAACATGTTCTGCGCCAGCCGCTCGACCGTGCGAACGTGGGCCTCGGGCACGACCATCCAGCCGACGCGCCAGCCGGTCATCGAATGGTACTTCGAGAACGAGTTGATGACATAAACATCATCGGTGATCTCGAGCGCGCTGATGGCGGGCCGATCGTACTCTATCCCATGATAGATCTCATCGGATACAAAGGCCGCACCCCGCGCCTCCGTCGCCTCGATCAAACTGGTCAGCGCCGGTCGGTCCAGCATGGTTCCCGACGGATTCGCGGGCGAAGCGACGATCAACCCCTGAATATCGTCCGGCAGGTGGTCTGGCACAGGCTGATAGCGGTCCTCGGCCCGGGTCTCGATATCGACCGGCGTCAGGCTGAGCGCCGACAGAATCTGCCGATAAGACGGGTAGCCGGGCGCGCCAAGGGCCACACGGTCGCCCGCATCGAAAAGCGCCGTGAAGGCCAGCAAAAAGGCCCCCGACGATCCGCTTGTCACGATGATGCGCTCGGGCGAGATCGTCAGACCATGCCGGTCGGCATACCATTTCGCGATACGCGCTTTCAGCGCGGGCAATCCAAGCGCCACCGTGTACCCCAGCGCGCCGTTTTCCATGGCCTCCGCCAAAGCGCGGCGTGCGCCCGACGGCGCAGGCGTCCCGGGCTGCCCGACTTCCATATGGATGATGTGGCGACCTGCGCGTTCGGCTTCAGCCGCAGCCTCCATCACATCCATGACAATGAAGGGATCGACGTTGGATCGGCGGGATAGACGCATGTGAAAGGTTCCTTGAACGACTGCCCTTCCCTGCCAAGCCCGACGGCAAGCGTCAATCCTCACGACTTAGTGAAGCGCTTGGCCTTCCTCGCGGGATCTGCCATCCTCACGGCCAACACTCAGGGAGTATCGACCATGCTGCGTAAGGTCTTGACGGGTCTTTTCCTTTTTTGTGCCGCCCTGCCCGCCGCGGCCTTCGAAATCGACGCGATGTCCGAACAGGAACGCGAAACCTTCCGCGCCGAAATCCGGGCCTATCTTCTGGAAAATCCGGAAGTTCTGATGGAAGCCATCGCCGTTCTGGAAGAACGTCGCGCGGCCGAGTCCGCACTTCAGGAACAAGCCATGCTGGAAGAAAACCGCGCAGAGATTTTCAACGACGGTTATAGCTGGATCGGTGGCAATCCCGAGGGCGACGTCACGGTTGTCGAATTCCTCGATTACCGGTGCGGCTTCTGCAAACGCGCTCATCCGGCTGTCAAAGCCCTACTGGGATCGGATGACGGTATTCGCTTTGTCGTGAAGGAATTCCCGATCCTTGGCGCCGAAAGCGAGATTGCCTCGCGCTATGCCATCTCGACCAAGATGGTGGACGGCGACGAGGCGTATGCCAAGGTGCATGATGCCCTGATGGAGTGGTCCGGTCCCGTGAACGAGGGCGCCTTGGCCCGAATTGGCCGCGCCGCAGGCGTCACCAACCACGATAGCATCGTGGCCACAATGGACAGCGACGAGGTTTCGCGCGTGATCGCGGCCAATCGTGCGCTCGGTCAGAAGTTGCAGATACAGGGCACCCCCAGCTTCATCATGGAAGACACCTTCGTGCGCGGCTTCATAGAGCTCGATCAGATGCAGGAGATCATCGAAGACATCCGCGCCAAGCGCGGCTAATGCGATCCTTCGACGAAATCCATGCTATCGCGGCAAAGCGGCACGGGCGTGATCTGGCCGAAAAGATTGGAAACATGTCGCCCCCGGCGTCCGAATTGGCGAAGCTGCCCGAAGACCGCTGGCTCTCGACCTTTACCAAGCTGATCTTCCAGTCGGGCTTCAACTGGAGTGTCATTGAAAACAAATGGGACGGCTTCGAAGAGGCCTTCAAGGGCTTCGACGTCGACGCCTGTGCCTTCATGGCCGAAGACTGGTTCGACGACTTGTGCCAGGACACGCGGATCGTGCGCTATCCGGCCAAGATCCGGTCGGTCCAGGATAACGCCCTCTTCATCCAGGGGCTACGCGACCGGGGCGGCATCGCCAAGGTCATCTCGGAGTGGCCCGCCTCGGATTACTTCGGCCTCCTTGCGCTTCTGAAGAAAGACGCCAGCCGGTTGGGCGGCACCACCGGCCAATACGCGCTTCGCATCATCGGGCGGGACGGGTTCATCCTGTCGCGCGATGTGGTGGCCCGGCTGATCGCCGAAGGCGTGATCGACAAGGCGCCAACGTCGAAAAAGGCCCTCGCCGCCGTGCAGGACGCATTCAACACCTGGGCAGATCAGTCCGGAAAGTCCATGACCGAGATCAGCCGGGTGCTGGCGCTCTCGATATGAGCGGGTCGCCTCATTCGTCTTCGAAAAGTCCGGTCGGCAACCCGTCAATGGTCTCGGTGTTCTTCTTCCGCCAATAGGCGCGGACGCCTTCTTCGCCCATGTCCGCATAGAACGGCAAAAGTTCCTCGCCTGCACGCTGGCTCTCGAAGCGCATCAGCGGCACGCCAGTCCCGCAAGAGGTCTGAACCGCCTCGATATCGACATCGATGATTTGTCGGCTGCCCGCCATCTCGGGAAAACCCGAAACGGCCTCCGCCCAGCCAGCATCGCGCGGATGCAAAATCTTGGCCTTGCCGTAAACGCGCAGGATCAGCGCATCGCCTTCAAAAGCGCAGAACATCATCGTGATCCGGTTCAGCGCCTTCAGATGCCCCACCGTCTCGTTCCCGCTGCCAGAGAGGTTCAGCCAGCGCAGATGGGTGTCACTCAGGATGCGCAGCGTATCCGCGCCTTTGGGCGAGATATTGACCCGCCCGTCCGCCGCCGCCGTGCCGACGAAAAAGACCGGCTGGCGTTCGATGAAAGACTTGAGCGTTCCGTTCAGTTTGCGTCCAAGGGGCATTCCGGCCTCCTGTTACTCCGCCGCTTCCTGCGCCGCATCAAGTTCCGCCGCCTTGCGCTCCACCTGTTCAACGATGTGATCGACCATTTCGTCGTTCGACATCTTGTGGCTTTGCTTGCCCGCCAGATAGACCATGCCGCTGCCCGCGCCGCCGCCGGTGAAACCGACATCGGTCATCAAGGCCTCGCCAGGGCCGTTCACAACGCAGCCGATGATGCTGAGGCTCATCGGCGTCTTGATGTGTTCCAGCCGCTTTTCCAGAACCTCGACCGTCTTGATCACGTCAAACCCTTGCCGCGCGCAGGAGGGGCAAGAGATGATGTTCACACCCCGGTGGCGGAGACCCAGCGACTTCAGGATCTCGTAGCCCACCTTCACCTCTTCCACCGGATCGGCGGAAAGGCTCACGCGGATCGTATCGCCGATCCCCATCCAAAGAAGGTTGCCAAGGCCAATCGCGCTTTTGATCGTGCCGCTGGTCAATCCACCCGCTTCCGTGATCCCCAAATGGATCGGCGCATCCGTGGCCTCGGCCAGCGCCTGATAAGCGGCTGCCGCCAAAAACACGTCGGAGGCCTTGCAACTGATTTTGAACTCGTGAAAGTCGTTGTCTTCCAGTATCTTGATGTGATCCAGCCCGCTTTCCACCATCGCCTCGGGACAGGGCTCGCCGTACTTTTCAAGCAGATGCTTCTCCAGCGACCCGGCATTCACCCCGATCCGCATCGAGCAATTGTTGTCGCGCGCCGCCTTGATGACCTCGCGCACGCGCTTCTCATCTCCGATGTTGCCCGGATTGATCCGAAGGCAAGCCGCGCCCGCTTCCGCCGCTTCGATTCCGCGCTGATAGTGAAAATGGATATCGGCCACGATCGGCACCGGGCTTTCCCGGACAATCTCTTTCAGCGCAGCCGAGCTGTCCTTGTCCGGCACCGAGACGCGGACGATGTCCGCCCCCGCTTCCGCCGCTGCCTGCACCTGCGCGATGGTCCCAGGAATATCCGTGGTCACGGTGTTGGTCATGGTCTGCACCGTGATCGGCGCATCGCCCCCCACGGGCACGTTGCCTACCATGATCTGGCGCGATTTTCGGCGATAGATATTGCGCCAAGGGCGCACGTGGTTCAGCGACATGCAACTTCTCGCGGAAAGGACCCATTACAGGCTACATATTCGCCCGGGCCCGCTCAAGCAATGCAGTGCGACACCTATTCGCTGGCGGCCTCGGCGACCGAGATGAAGCGGGCCAGATCACTGTCGCTTTCCGGGTCCGCCACCGTATAGGCCTCGGCCACCTGCTCGGCGCCCAGAACGACGCCTTTGATGACCGACGGCCCGGTTCCGGCGGGCCCATAGGTTTCATCGCCCACTTCAAAGTAAAGCGAACTGGCGTTGCCGGCCCGCAACGTGGGCGGCTCTTCCGTCAACGGCACTTCAAAGCGCTCACCCGCGTCTAGGATTTTCTCGAAGACCACCGTGCCATCGCTGCCGCGCACGCGCACCCACGAGGGGCGGACCGCAAAAAGTGTGACCGTCGGATCGGCCTCTTCAATGACTTGAACCGGGGCCGCAGCAGGCGGTTCCAAGTCAAAGGAATTCAAACCAAGGCCCGGGTCGCCTGCCGTGCCAGGCGTGGCCAGCGCCAGCGTCTCGGGTCGGGGGTCGCGGGCCGCGATGAACCCTTCGGACCGGCTTGGCGCCAACGCGCCCACCGTGTTGGGGTCGATTGCGGCAATCGGCCCGTCGCGGGCGGACAATACCGGCACATCCAGCGCTTCAGGGCGCGACAACCGGTCAAAACGGTCAAGCGTTGGCCCGGGCAAAGCGGGCTCGGTCGATGTGTCTTCCGGGTCGGCGCGCAAGGCTTCAGTCAAAGGGTCAAGCTCGGCCAGCACCTCGGGCGTTTGATCCACCGGGGTCAACCGAACCTTTTGGACTTCCTGTAGAACGGCCCAGCCGCCGTAGCCGATCCCGGCCAACAAGAGCATAAGAACGGCAATCGACAGAAGCGCGCGCGGCTCAACCCGAGAAAGCGCCGCATCACCCTTGGGCAGATAGCTGACCGAGGGGTCCGTGAACGGGTCGCGCAAATGTGCTGGCTTTTGCGAGGCCGAGGCCGTCTTCTTCACGCCCGGCGCCCGGTCGGAACGGACGCTCGCCTGCGGCGACATCCCGTGGGCGACTTCGAAATTGCCCTCTTCGCAGAACGTCTTGAACGCCCATTCGGGATCAAGCCCAAGATAGCGTGCGTAGGACCGGACATAGCCCGCGACAAAGCCGGGCGTGTCAAATGCCGAGGGGTCGGTGTTTTCAATGGCCGAGATATAGGACGCCTTGATTTTCAGCTCGCGCTGAACATCCAGAAGCGATTTGCCCATCGTCGCGCGTTCGCCGCGCATGATGTCCCCAAGGGACAGCTCGAAATCGTCGAAGCCCTTCAGGGTTCGACGTTCGTCGTTTTGATTCGGCGCACTCGAACGGCCGATCATAGTTCCTGCCCCTTAGCACTCATCTTGTTCCCCAGGTCAGGGCGGCAGAATCGCCCCGGACTGTACCCATGTCCGGTTTAACACACCGCTAACAGACGGTCACGACTGGGATTTACGCGCTAAGATCGGCGCGATTTAGGGAACAATGCGACCATAGTGCGTCCATTGCCTTGACCAACCGGTCAATCTCGCGTGGCCCGTGGACCGGCGACGGCGTAAAGCGCAAGCGCTCCGTGCCGCGCGGCACGGTCGGGAAGTTGATCGGTTGCACATAGATACCGTGGTCTTCCAACAGCATGTCGGAAAGCTGCTTGGTGTGCACCGGATCGCCCACGATCACCGGCACGATATGGCTGCCATGGTCGATGA
>JASJDQ010000197.1 GCA_030065075.1 Paracoccaceae bacterium
GGGCGGGGCCAGGCGGGCGGTGTGTTCATGAGAACAAATATAGAACATTCTAGCTTGTGCCGGCAAGGTTGAATGCTTTTTTCGCCATCATATCTTTTGCCCCGTAGAAGACCGATACGAGACGAACTGATGATCCGGATTGCTCTTTTCCTGCTGGCCCTTGCCATCGCGGCGCCCACCCGGGCCGAAGACCTGACGGCGCCGGAAAAACGGCTGATCTCTCTTTTCGAGGGGTCAAAAGCCTCGGTCGTGTCGATCACGACCGGGCAGCGCCGGGTCGACCCGTGGATGATGCGGACCGAGATTGTGCCAAGCGGGTCGGGCTCGGGCTTTTTCTGGGGCACGGAGGGGCATGTCGTGACGAATGCGCATGTCATCCAAAGGGCGGTGCGTGCCGACGTGCACACGGCGAATGGTCGGGTCTTGCCGGCACGGCTGGTGGGCACCGCGCCGCAGTACGATCTTGCCGTTTTGCAGGTCGATCTTGAGGATGCCCCGCCCGAGCCCATGGCCGTGGGCGACAGTGCGGACCTGAAGGTTGGCCAAAGCGTTCTGGCGATCGGCAACCCGTTCGGACTGGACTGGACGCTGACCACCGGCATCGTCTCGGCCCTGGAGCGGGAAATACCCATCGGAAACGGTGTGATCGAAGGGCTTATTCAGACGGACGCCGCCATCAACCCGGGCAATTCGGGCGGGCCGCTTCTGGACAGTGCCGGGCGACTCATCGGTGTGAACACGGCGATTTTCAGTCCTTCGGGGTCGAGTGCGGGGATCGGGTTTGCCGTGCCTGTCGACATGGTGAAGCGGGTCGTGCCGCAACTGATCGCAACGGGTGTCTATCGACCGCCGGTGCTGGGCATCCGGTTTAACGAACGCGTCAACGAACTTGCGCGGCAGAACGGGGTCGATGGTGTGGTCATTCTGGCGGTTGAACCGAGCGGACCGGCGGACAAAGCCGGCCTGCGCGCGGCCGAGCGGGGTCAGAACGGCGGCTTAGTGCCGGGCGACGTCATTCAAGGCCTTGCTGCGCGATCCGTGAGAAATGGAGCCGACCTGCAAGCGATGCTGGATGATTTCGAGCCCGGGACCGAGGTTGAGCTTGACGTCTGGCGCGAGGGGCGCCTCCGCAAGGTCCTCATAACTCTGGGCGCACCGTAGAATCGTCAGTTCCTGTTGACCTAAGGTAAACTGCGAAGATGCGTCCTGATCCCGTTGACCTGTACGTCAAATGGTCGCGAAAAGACTGGAACGCCGTTCACAAGCGGCCTAGATACGGGATCGTTGAGTGGACGGAGTTAATATGGCGAAGATTACCTATATCGAGCACAACGGCACCGAGCATGTCGTTGATGTGGCGAACGGTTTGACGGTGATGGAAGGGGCGCGCGACAATGGCATCCCCGGTATCGAGGCGGACTGCGGCGGGGCCTGCGCCTGTTCGACGTGCCACGTCTATGTGCATCCCGATTGGGTCGAAAAGCTGCCTGCCGTAGATGCCATGGAAGAAGATATGCTGGACTTCGCGTTTGAGCCCGATCCGGCGCGGTCGCGTTTGACGTGCCAGCTTAAAGTTACCGACGAACTGGACGGGTTGATCGTCCAGATGCCGGAGAAGCAGATTTGAGGCGTCTCGCGCTGGCGGCGTCTTTGGCGCTTTCAGCGGGTGCCGCCGAGGCTGAAGATATTGCCAGCGCACGCTACGACGATCCGACGACGCGGTATGCGCATGGCGTGCTTGGCGACGCAATCGAGCACGGCGCGTTGGTGATGCAGACCACCGATGGGCGCCAGTTTCGGGTCACCTTGCCGGACCATAGGGTTTTCGAGGATACCGAACCGCGGCTGTTCGATGTGGATGGCGATGGCGACCGCGAGGTGATCGTCGTTGAAAGTGACGCAAATCTGGGGGCGCGGCTTTCGATCTATGACTCGGATGGCCTGGTCGCCTCGAACGACTTCATTGGACAAACCAATCGTTGGCTGGCGCCTGCGGGCGTCGGTGCCGCGGATCTGGACGGTGATGGCCGGGTGGAGCTTGTGTTTGTCGACCGGCCTCATTTGGCCAAGACGCTCAGGATCTATGAGTACCGCAATGGCAAGTTGCGGTTAGAGGGGTCGCTTGAAGGTGTGACGAACCACCGGATCGGCGAGCGTGATATCGCGGGGGGTATTCGGACCTGCGCGGGGGCCAGGGAGGTGATCGTGGCCGATGCAAACTGGCAAAGCGTGATTGCCGTCAGGTGGGATGGAACGGGGTTTCAGACCGTTCGGCTGGGTCCGCATCGCGGTCGCGCGGATTTTGCCGATGCAATGTCCTGCAAAAAATAGCGGCGGTGCCCGGGAGGAGGATGGACACCGCCGCTGACGTGACAAAGAGCTAAAGGGAGGAGAAGCTCTTTGTGTGCGTTGCCCCAGAGACTTTTTGGGTCCGGGGGCGGTATTGGTCCGACGACGCCAGGGAGGAGGTCGGCGCCGTCGAGGCCTACGGGTTCCCAGGGAGGAGGACGGGAATCCCGAAGCTCTTAAATATCGTAGGCGGCTTTGCGAGCGATCTCGCGGAATTGCGAACGATGCAAGCCGAGGTCGCTGGCGTCGCGGTCGCTGAGCGTTTCGAGCTCGCTGAGCGTTTCGCGATATTTGCGGTATTTGGCAAAGCGTTGAGCAATGCCGTCGAAGCGTGTGCCCATATTACTGTTCCTTTGATCCGGCCCGAAGGCTGTGCTCATTTCGTTGATCCAAAGATAGGCCGATGCTGCGCGTGCACAATGCCTGCCTTTGCAATGCTGCTATGCAGCAATGGAATAGTTAACCCTATGTAAACTTTGTGAATTGCTCAGGATTTGGGCAGGCAGCCGTTCGTTGCTTGCCACTTCGGCGAAAGCGCGCGCATATAGCCGAAAGCTTGGGCAAAAGGGCGACACCGATGGGTATTGACCGAGAAACGGTACTTGACAGACTGTGGACCGTCCGCACGCCGGACGGGGGTGATTTGGTCTCGAACGACCTGGTGCGCGCGCTGACAATCGAGGGCGGAACGGTCCGATTCGTCATCGAGGCGGCGAGCGCGGATGCGGCCCGGTTGCTGGAGGGGGCCCGTGGCGAAGCCGAAAGCGCGCTTTTGGAGTTGGACGGTGTGACGTCGGCAACGGTTGTCTTGACGGCCCATGGAGCCGCGCCCGCGGCGCCAAAAGAGCCGCCGTCGCTGAAAATCGGCGGTCATCCGAAACCGCAGGCCTCGGGTCCGCAGAAGGTTTCGGGTGTGGACCGCATTATCGCGATCGGCTCCGGCAAGGGCGGGGTTGGAAAGTCGACGGTGTCGTCCAATCTGGCCGTTGCCCTGGCGCGGCAGGGTCGCCGTGTGGGGCTTCTGGACGCCGATATCTATGGGCCGTCGCAGCCCCAGATGATGGGTGTGATGAAGCGGCCCGCGTCGCCGGACGGAAAGACGATCATTCCGCTTGAGGCCCACGGCGTCACGCTGATGTCCATCGGGTTCATGGTCGAGCCCGAGAAAGCCGTGGTCTGGCGCGGCCCTATGCTGATGGGTGCGTTGCAGCAGATGCTGGGGCAGGTTCAATGGGGGGAGCTTGATGTCCTGCTGATCGATTTGCCTCCGGGGACGGGCGATGTGCAACTGACGCTCTGCCAGCGGACCGAGGTGACCGGTGCACTGATCGTGTCCACGCCGCAGGACGTGGCACTGCTGGATGCGCGGAAGGCGATGGACATGTTCCGGACGCTGAAGACACCCGTTCTGGGTCTGATTGAAAATATGTCGACTTATGTCTGCCCGAGTTGCGGGCATGAGGCGCATCTGTTCGGTAACGGTGGCGTACGGGCAGAAGCCGAGAGGTTAAGCGTGCCCTTCCTGGGAGAGATCCCACTATCGCTGGATGTGCGTCTTGCAGGCGATGCCGGATTGCCGGTTGCGCTGGGCGATGGGCCGGTGGCCGAGGCTTACGCCCATCTGGCCGGGCGACTAGTTGGCGGGGGCATGGCGTAGAGGTTTTGCGCCGCCTCGCGGCGTCGCGAGAGGGGCGCACCTGCGGTGCGCCGGAGGGGGCTCTGCCCCAGCGCGCCTGTTCGGCGCGCTCCCCCGGGATATTTTGGGGTCGATGGAGATGCCTTCGGTTCGAATTATCGGAGTGTCTCTGAAAGGGCAGTCCATGTTCGGGTAAGGACTTCGCGTCTGTCTGCGATGACCCGCCGGGCGCCGTCTTGCATGGGCTGGCGGCGCGCGGGGTCTTGCAGGTCAATCAGGGCCTTTGCCAGCTCTGCAGCGTCGGTGACGGTGCGCGCGGCGCCTTCGGCGGCAAGTGCTGCGAAGCTTTCCGAGAAGTAGGAGACATGGGGGCCGGTCAGGATTGCGGAGCCGAGTGCGGCGGCTTCGAAGGGGTTCTTGCCTTCAAGCCCCGGGGTCAGCGAGTGCCCGACGAAGGAGACGGGAGCGAGGCGGTACCAGAGGCCCATCTCGCCGAAGGTGTCGGCGATGTAGACCTGCGTTTCCGTGGACAGCGGGTCGCCCGTGCTGCGGCGAGCGACGTGAGAGAACTCTGCCTGTGCCAGCGTCTGGGCTTCGTCGGCGTCTGCTGTGAAGCGCGGAGCGAGGATCATCAGCGCCTGTGGGGACCGGGAGAAGACGGCTTTATGCGCCGCGATCATCGGCCCGTGTTCACTTTTTTCGGTCGCGGCGGCCAGCCAGACCGGGCGATCGGCGACGGTGGATCGGAGTTTCGTCAGTTCCGTTTCATCTGCCGGCAGCGGACGGGCGGCGGCTTTGAGTGCGCCGATAGCCGCGATGCGCGATGGATCCGCGCCAAGCTTTTCAAAGCGCGTGACGCTGGCGTCGTCTTGCACCAGGAGCCGGTCGAATAGCCGCAGGATGTCGCGCATCATGCCGCCCAGCTTACGGCGGCGTTCGAAGTTGTGCTGGGGCATGCGGCTGTTGATCAGGGCCATCGGGATGCCGCGACGGTGCGTTTCGACCATCAGGCGCGGCCAGAAATCAAGCTCGGCGAAGGCAGCGAGCGCCGGTTGCCAGTGGTCCAGAAAGGCACGGGTCGCAGCTTTCGTGTCGATAGGCAGCAGGATGTGCTGGCAACGGTCGGGGAGGTTTGCCTTGGCGAGCGCTTCGACGGAGCTGGCAGTGGAGGTCGTCAGGACGACATGGGCGTTGGGGCGTTCGGAGAGGGCCAGTTCGATTAGCGGGAGGAGTGCGAAGCTTTCGCCGACGGAGAGAGCGTGGAACCAGAGGACCTCGCCGGTTGGGCGCGGGGTTTCATAAGTCCCGTATTTCTCGGGGAGGCGGTGGGCGACTTCCTTGCCGCGCTTCAGACGGCGTTTGTGGATGGCGCGCCAGAGGGGGCCGGAAAGGTTTGAAAACCCGAGATAAAGCCGGAGCAGGGGGGACATGGCCGGGTCAGGCCGCGCCGCGATTTAGCAGGCGCAGCATGGTCACCAGACCGATGGGGGTCTGGTCCTGAAGGACGAAGGCGGCCTGAATCCGCTTAGCTTGCAGGATGGCCAACGCTTCGGCGACGATCATTGCAGGCGTTAGCGTGACGGAGCCTTGCGTCATGATCTGGCCAGCGGTGGTTTCGTGGAGTGCGCCTTTCATCGTGGCGTCGGCCTGGCGTTCCAGGTAGCGGCGGATGTCGCCGTCGGTGATGACGCCTTGAAGCCTGTTCCCTTCGGTGATGCCGACGATGCCGAAGCCCTTGGCCGAAAGCTGAGAGATGGCCTCGATGACCGGCGCGTCCGTAGAGACGAGGGGCAGGGCAGCACTGTCGTGCATGACCTCGTCCACCTGTTTTAGTTGCGCGCCGAGGGACCCGCCCGGGTGGAAGCCGTGAAAGCTTTCTTCAGTGAAGCCTTTCCTTTGCAGGAGCGCGATGGCGAGCGCGTCACCCAAGGCGAGTTGCAGGAGAGTCGAGGTGGTGGGCGCGAGGTTGTGGGGACAGGCCTCGCGCACCTTGGGCAGCGCCAAAACGGCGGTCGCGGCGCGGGCGAGCGTGCTGTCGGCATTGCCGGTCATCGCGATAAGCGGAACGCTGCGGCGTTTGGCAAATCCTATGACGTCGGACAACTCGCGGGTTTCGCCGGACCAGGAGAGGGCGAGGATGGCATCACCCGTTTGCACCATGCCCAGATCGCCGTGGCTGGCCTCGGTCGGGTGCAGGTAATGCGCGGCGGTGCCGGTCGAAGCGAAGGTGGCGGCCAGTTTCGCGCCGATATGGCCGGATTTGCCGACGCCGGTGACGATGAGGCGGCCAGTGATGTTCGCGATCAGGTCGATAGTTGCGTCGACGGCCTTGGTGTCGAGGCTCTCGATCAGAGTATCGAGCGCGGCTCGGTCCGTCGTGAGCGCTGCGAGGATGTGGTCTTTGGCCTGGCCGTCCATGGGCTTTGGGATACGGCAATCGGGTTGGGGCGACAAGCTCAGGCAGTCTTGGCGATTTGGTCGAGGGCCTTGAGCTTCGCCAGAAGCGCGGGCATGTCCGCGAGCGGCACCATATTGGGGCCGTCCGACGGTGAGCGGGCGGGGTCTTCGTGGGTTTCGATGAAGACGGCAGAGACGCCGACCGCAACGGCGGCGCGTGCAAGCGGCGGGACGAACTTGGCCTCGCCGCCGGAAGAGGTACCTTTTCCGCCCGGCAGTTGGACGGAGTGGGTGGCGTCGAAGACGACCGGATAACCGGTTTCGGCCATGATGGGCAGGCTGCGGAGGTCCGAGACCAGCATGTTGTAGCCGAAGCTGGCGCCGCGCTCGGTCAGGAGAATTTTGGTGTTTCCGGTCGATGCGATCTTGTCGGCGACATTCTTCATGTCCCAGGGGGCGAGGAACTGGCCCTTCTTGACGTTGATGGTGGCGCCGGTTTCGCCTGCGGCGAGCAAGAGATCGGTCTGGCGGCAGAGGAAAGCGGGGATTTGCAGGATGTCGACGGCGTCTGCCGCGGGTGCGCATTGCTCGGGTGCGTGGATGTCGGTCAGCACCGGGCAGCCGAATTCGTCGCGGATCTTGGAAAGGATCGTCAGGCCTTCTGCGATGCCGGGGCCGCGTTTCCCGGTAAGGGAGGATCGGTTGGCCTTGTCGAAGCTTGCCTTGAAGACGTAAGGGATGCCGAAATCGGCGCAGGTTGTGGCGAGCCGATCCGCCAGCATGCGGGCGTGATCGAGTGTTTCCAATTGGCAGGGACCCGAGATGAGGGCGAAAGGCCGGTCGGGGCCGAAGGTGACGTTGCCTGTGGTGACGGTCATGTCAGGCCCTCGCGTTTCATGATGTCTTCGATGATGGGGATGTCGGACGGGTTGTTCAGTTCCCAGAAGGCGCGGCCTTGGGCATCGACTTCGACGCATGTGACGGGAATGCCGTTTTCGAGGAAGCGCAATTGTTCGAGGCCTTCGGCCTGTTCGAGCATGCCTTGTGGCAAGGCAGCGTACCGGCGAAGCGCATCTGCGCGGTAGGCATAGCAGCCGACATGGTGGAAGACCGGGAGGCCGGTGTCTTTGGCCTTGTCGGCGAAGGGCAGAACTTCCTTCGAGAAGTAGAGCGCGGTGCCATCGGGGCGGAACACGGCGGTCGTGGCACCAACGCGTCCGGCTTTTCGATCCGCTTGCAGTGCGGTCAGGTGATCGGGTTCCGTACGCAGAACAGGCGTGGCCATCTGGCAGGCCGGGTCCTGCATGGCCGCGACCAGAGCTTCGACATAGTGGGGTGGCGTCAGCGGGGCGTCGCCCTGAAGGTTGATGACAACCTGCGGATTGCTGCCCAGAAGGTCGAGCGCTTCGGCGCAGCGTTCGGTCCCGTTTCGCGGTTTCTCGGACGTCATCAGGACGTCTGCGCCGAATGCGCTTGCGGCGTCTGCTATGCGGTTGTCGTCGGTCAGGACGTAGACTGCATCGATGCCGGGGACCGCGCGCGCCGCGTCCCAACTGCGCTGTATCAGCGAGCGGGCAACGCCGGTCGCGCCGGTCAGCATGGCGAGCGGCTTGCCGGGGAAGCGCTGGGACGGGTA
>JASJDQ010000198.1 GCA_030065075.1 Paracoccaceae bacterium
AAGGCCACATCCTCGGGGATCGACTTGTCGAGGTGGTGGCAGACCATGAGCATGTCGAGGTGTTCCTCGATAGTGTTCACGGTAAAGGGCCGCGTCGGGTTGGTGGATGACGGCAGAACATGGTCTTCGCCGCAGATCTTGATGATATCCGGCGCGTGGCCGCCCCCTGCACCCTCGGTGTGAAAGGCGTGGATCGTCCGGCCCTTCATCGCGGCCACCGTGTTTTCCACGAAGCCGCTTTCGTTGAGCGTATCGGTATGGATCATCACCTGCACGTCCATCGCGTCGGCGACGGAGAGGCAGCAGTCAATCGCCCCCGGTGTCGTCCCCCAATCCTCGTGCAGCTTCAGCGCACAGGCCCCGCCCTTCACCTGTTCTTCAAGCGCGGCCGGGAGCGAGGCGTTCCCCTTGCCCGCGAAGGCGAGGTTCATCGGGAAGGCATCAGCGGCCTGCAACATCCGCCCGATGTGCCAGGGGCCCGGCGTACAAGTGGTGGCGAGGGTGCCGTGCGCCGGGCCGGTGCCACCCCCCAGCATAGTGGTCAGTCCCGAATGCAGCGCGTCCTCGATCTGTTGCGGGCAGATGAAGTGGATGTGGCTGTCGAAGCCGCCTGCCGTCAGGATACGGCCTTCGCCTGCAATCGCTTCTGTGCCGGGGCCAACGATGATGTCGACGCCCGGTTGCGTATCCGGGTTCCCCGCCTTGCCAATTCCGGCAATGCGCCCGTCTTTCAACCCGATGTCGGCCTTGAAGATGCCGGTGTGGTCGACCACCAGCGCGTTGGTGATGACGGTATCGACCGCGCCGTCAGCCCTTGTCGTTTGCGCCTGCCCCATGCCGTCGCGGATCACCTTCCCACCGCCGAATTTGACCTCTTCGCCATAAACAGCGGCGTTCGAGCCGGTCCCGCCCGAGACTGCGGCGCCTACAGCCTCTGCTGTCAGGTCGCGCTCGACCTCGATAATGAGTTCCGTATCGGCGAGCCGCACCTTATCGCCCGTCGTTGGACCGAACATTGCGGCATAGTCGGAACGCGAAATGGTTGCTGGCATGTCAGGTCCTCAGGTCTTTCCGCACTACGGCGGACTTGTGGGCTTCCGGGAAAACGGTAACTGCAAGAGGATCAAGACGCGGGTGTTCACCCGTATTCACCCAAACCGCTGTTGATATTAGCGGGCGCGCGCCGCTTCTTTCTGGCCCAATTGTATCCGCCGGAGGCATGCTGCCGCGCCAGCAGCGGCCCAGCACGACGCGCGATAGCGCGGCGCAACATCCTATGCTTGCCTCCGCTGCAAGCGCTTCGCATACGATCGGGTCTTGCGCAATTGGCGTCACGGCAGCCCCGCCAACCTCATCGGGCAGTTCGGACATCAGAGCGCCCCCATGACGGCCTGATTGAACCCGAAGATGCGCCGCGCACCGCTGATGGGAATAAGCGACACCTCGCGGCGCTGGCCCGGTTCGAACCGCACCGCCGTTCCGGCGGCGATATCGAGGCGCATGCCGCGCGCGGCCTCGCGGTCGAATTCGAGCGCGCTGTTCGCCTCGCCGAAATGATAGTGAGATCCCACCTGGACCGGCCTGTCGCCGGTGTTGGCCACCATGAGCGCTATGGCCTGCCGGTCGGCATTCAGCGTAATGTCCCCCTCTGCGACAAAGTACTCCCCGGGTATCATGTCCGCCTCCTGATCTTCATCTTGCCAAAAATACGCATCTCAACGGATCGGCTGGTGCACGGTCACCAGTTTGGTGCCGTCGGGAAAGGTCGCCTCGACCTGCACTTCGTGGATCATCTCGGCAATGCCCTCCATGCACTGGTTGCGGGCGACGACATGGGCGCCCGCCTCCATCAGATCGGCCACGGAACGTCCATCGCGGGCGCCTTCAACGACGGCATCCGTGATCAGCGCAATGGCTTCGGGGTGGTTCAGCTTCACGCCACGCGCGAGGCGCTTGCGGGCGACTTCCGCTGCCATCGCGACCAGAAGCTTGTCGCGTTCTCGGGGAGTGAGGTTCATGTCAGATTATCCATGGTCGTGGGAGCGCATCATCGTGCAAGTGGTCGATGATCGGGATGAGGCTTTTCCGAAGACAGAAGCTGTCTGCCGCGACAAGACGGATTACAAGCAGGCCCGGTGCCAGCAGGCTTGCCCCACCGGTTTTCGGGAGGATGTCGCGCACGCTTTCCAGATGCGCCTCGGCGCTTGGGGACACGAAGGCGATCAGCGCCATCGCGCCCGCTCCGTTCGCGACAGCAGGGCGGCGCAAGTGCGAGGCGATGTCGCCATCCAGCATCACGAGGTCGAGAAAGATGGTTTCTCCGCCGCGCATGATCTCGATCCGGTCATCGAACGATCCGTTGCCAAGTCGTTCGGCCATAGCGGTTCGGCCAAAGACCAGCGGCTCGACGATCAGGGCAGACCCTTCTTCTGCAACCTCGACAGTCAATCGACGCCTCAAGGCACAGCCGTCGAAGAAGATGGTTTCCTGCGGCAGCCAGTTTACACGAGCGCCTCGCGCCACCTGCAGGTTGGTGCTTACGCGCCCCAACTGGCCCGGTTGCGCGCGATAGGCACGTTCGGCGGCCTGGGTCGTCACGGTGAGGCAGGCTGCTTCGTTGATGGACAGATTGGTCTGAAAGCGGTCGCCGCCGGTTATACCTCCGGAGGTATTCGTCAGGACCATTTGAAGGGCCTTCGCTGCGTTCCGCGGAAATAGCGCCCGGAGCGAACCGGACTGGCGAAGTCGCGTGAGGCGGGCCCGACCGGCGCGTTCATCGAAATCCGCAGTTACAGCGCCAATGGCACGTGGCTGTGTCTGCACAGTATCGGAAGGAATGTCCTTCACCCAATTCCCCTAAAGAGCGATCCGCTCGGATCCTTAGGCACTTCGGGGCAGTCCCGGAATGCTCAGCGACGGGAGCTCATGCATTTCTGCCCTGAAGGCTGCACCTAGCTGCCCTGAAATCAGCAGTTTGCCTAGAAAATGTGCAGGATTGGAACGTCCCGGTCGTCACCCGGCCAAAAGCGCCGCGTTTCCACCGGCGGCCGTGGTGTCGACACAAAGGTGGCGTTCCAGCAGAACATGCGCGGCATCGGGAAGATGCGGGATCAACGGCAGAATGGGTCCGTCGCGCTGTGCCAGCGCATGGGCGTATCCGTCCGCTTCTTCTCCCCACCAGAGGACGGCGGAAAAGCCGGTGAGCGTTGTCAGCGCCTCGGGCGGCAAATGCCCTTCTGCGGCCACCGCTCGGCCGCCCAAGGCTTCGACACTGGCAACCTGCCGCTGTGCGGCCTCGACACCTGGTCCCAGACACAGAAGCGGCGCTCGCGGCACCGCGTGCAGCGTGTTTGCCTCTCCTGTTGGTCCGGGCAGGCTGGTTTGTTGTGTGCTGTCAGCCACCGCGCAGCTGTCAATGAGGTCTTGCACGTCACTCACTGAAGTTGCCGACGGCCAATTGCCCGTGGCCATCGCGTTGGTCGGCTTGCAGAACCGAGCAACATAGTGGGGACCGCCCGCTTTCGGACCAGTGCCCGAGAGACCCTCTCCACCGAAGGGTTGCGAGCCGACGATGGCGCCGATCTGGTTGCGATTGACATAGAGATTGCCGGCAGCGATGCCGTCGGCAAATTCCTGGACCCGTGTGTCGATCCGCGTGTGAAGCCCAAAGGTCAGCCCGTAGCCGGTCGCGTTGATGTCGGCCATGACACCGGCCAGGTTTTCGCCGTCGAAGGTCGCGACATGCAGGACCGGGCCGAACACCTCTTTCTCGAGCGTCCGGATGCCATCGACCTTTATCAGGGTGGGCGGCACGAAATGCCCGTTCCCGGGGACAGCCACCTGATGCAGGACACGTCCGGCTTCAGACGCCTTGGCGATATGGCGAGCGATGCCCTCTTGCGCCTCGGCGTCGATGACGGGGCCGACGTCTGTCGAGAGATGCCGGGGGTCCGCCACGGTGAGCTCATCCATCGCACCCTTGATCATTCGGATCATCGGGTTGGCGATGTCGTCCTGCAGATAGAGGCATCTGAGCGCCGAGCATCTTTGCCCGGCAGACTGAAAGGCCGAGGCGATGATGTCGCGCACGGCTTGTTCCGGCAAAGCGGTCGAATCGACGACCATGGCGTTCTGGCCACCGGTTTCCGCGATCAGCGGCGCGCCGGGGGCCATGTTTCCGGCCATTGCGCGTTGGATGATCTTCGCGGTCTCGGTCGAGCCGGTGAAGACCACACCTGCGATCCGTTCGTCCGATGAGAGCGCCGCACCTACGGTTGCGCCATCGCCCGGCAGAAGTTGCAGCGCGGTTCGGGGGACGCCTGCCTGGTGCAGCAGGCGGACGGCCATGGCGGCCACCAGCGGTGTCTGCTCGGCGGGTTTGGCGAGGACAGCGTTTCCGGCGGCAAGTGCTGCCGCGATCTGGCCGGTAAATATCGCAAGCGGGAAATTCCAGGGCGAGATCGCCGTGAAGACGCCGCGCGGGGCAGCGTCGATGCGTTCGGCTTCGCTGGCATAATAGCGCAGGAAATCGACGGCCTCGCGCAGTTCACCGACGGCGTCGGGCAGTGTCTTGCCTGCTTCGTGAGCGAGCGCCTTGAAGAACGGGCCGAAGGCGTCTTCGTAGAGGTTCGAGGCCTTACGCAGGACTTCTGCCCGTTCCGCAACTGGCGCGCCCCATGTCTCAGCCGCCGCTATGGCGCGGTCGACGGTGGTTGCGTCCGCTTCAGTGACGTGCGCGATTGGTTCCCCGTTCGAGGGCGAGACGATGGACCGTGTCGTGCCACTTGCAACATTGAAGGCCACAAGCGGCGCGGCATCGGGCAAGGACACATCGCGGGCCTTGTCGATGAAGGTGAGGGTTTCGGTGTCTGTCAGGTCGAAGCCGCGCGAATTCGTGCGATCTTCACCGAAAAGCGCGGCAGGCTGTTTCAAGCCGGCTGGCGGGGAGGCTGACTTCAGGGCATCGAACGGGTCGGCCGCAATGGCCTCGGGTGGCACGTCTTCGTCCACGATCTGGTGGACGAAGGAGGAATTGGCCCCGTTTTCCAGCAGGCGACGGACGAGGTAGGCCAGCAGGTCACGATGCGCGCCGACGGGCGCATAGATGCGGCAGCGCGTGCCGCGTTCAGCCAGAACGATGTCGTGCAGGCGTTCGCCCATGCCGTGGAGGCGCTGGAATTCGAACGGCGTTTCACCGGCAAGCTCGAGGATTGCGGCAACGCTGTGAGCGTTGTGGGTGGCGAACTGGGGATAGATGCGGTCGGCATAAGCCAGGAGTTTTTTGGCGTTGGCGATATAACTGACGTCGGTCGCAACCTTCGAGGTGAAGAGCGTGAAGCCGGGCAGGCCTTCGACCTGGGCGTGCTTCATCTCGGTGTCCCAATAGGCGCCCTTGACCAGCCTCACCATGATGCGCCGGTCGAGCCTTCGGGCGAGGTCGTAAAGCCAGTCGATGGTGGCGCCAGCGCGTTTGCCGTAGGCTTGGACGACGACGCCGAACCCGTCCCATCCGGCGAGATGGGGGTCGGACAGGACGGCTTCCATGACCCGAAGCGAAAGGCAGAGCCGGTCTTGTTCTTCGGCGTCAATGTTGAGCCCGATGCCGGCCTCTTTCGCCTGGGCCACCAGCGCGCGGACGACGGGCACCATTTCGCGCATGACCCGGTCTTCTTGCGCGACTTCGTAGCGGGGGTGAAGCGCCGAGAGTTTGATGGAGATGCCGGGGTTTTCGGCGACGGTTCTGTTCTTGTCCGCGGCACCGGCGATTTCCGAGATGGCCATGGCATAGGCCTCGGCATAGCGGGCGGCGTCTTTGGCGGTCATCGCCGCTTCGCCCAGCATGTCGTAGCTATATGTGAAGCCGCGGTCTTCGTTCGCAGAGGCGTTCTTCAGGGCCGCGCCGATCGTTTCGCCCAACACGAATTGACGTCCCATTTCCTTCATCGCACGTCCGACGGCGGCGCGGATGACCGGTTCGCCGACGCGTTTGAGGGCGCCCCGCAGGACACCGGCGATGCCGGGGCCCGTGTCGTCAAGTACCCGGCCAGTCAGCATAAGCGCCCAGGTCGATGCGTTGACCAGCGGCGAGGTGGCCTCGCCCAGGTGCTTGCCCCAGTCCGAAGGCGCTATCTTGTCTTCGATAAGGGCGTCCATGGTTTCCGTATCGGGCACGCGCAGCATCGCCTCGGCGAGGCACATGAGCGCGATGCCTTCGCGGGTCGAGAGGCCGTATTCGGCCAGGAAATGCTCCATCAGCGTGGGGTCTGAGGTATCCCGAATTCGGCGCACAAGGTCGGCGGCAGAGGCCGAGATGCGCTGACGGATGCCTTCGTCAAGTGCCGCGCCTTTGACGAGCGCGTCGAGGACCGCCTTTTCGTCGGCGAATTTTGCCTCTGTTGTGAACCTTTCATTCATCCTGTCGCTTCGCCTTGCGTTCGGCCCGTTTCAGATCGGCAGGCGTGGTGATCTTGAAGTTTGCCTCCTCGCCCAGGACAAGGGCCACGTCCACTCCGGCTTCCCGTGCCACGGCGACATCGTCCGTGCCCGTGCCGTCATGTTGACGATGTGCTGCAAGTATACTTCCGAAACGGAAACCTTGCGGGGTCTGCGCGCGCCACAAGGCATCGCGGTCGACACTTGCGATGGCCCGACCATCCTCGGCCTGCCAGAGGGCGTCGACAATCGGCAAGGCCGCACAGGCACCATCGGTGGTTTCCAAGGCGTCCAGGACCGCCGTTATCGTCTCACCCGATACGAAAGGCCGGGCCGCGTCGTGAATGAGAACTTTGGCGGGATCGACGGATGTGAGCGCCTCCAAGCCGTTGCGGACAGACGTCGCGCGCGTGTCACCACCGTGAACTGGTGGCAGCAGGCGTGGATTTGATATGGCGGTGGTTGCCCCCATGTACTGATCATCGGCGTCGGCGCTAATAACGCAAAGCACGTGGTGGATCCGGGGGATGTTCAGGAAACACCGGATCGTTCGCGTCAGAACGCTTTGTCCGTTCAATGACAGGTACTGCTTCGGGATCGGTTCGCCCGTCCTTGATCCCTGACCGGCCGCAACGATGAGCGCGGCGTTCGTCATGTTCTGCAGCCTGAATGAAGAGGAGTCATGCGCCCACTCGCTGGATCAACCGAGCCTAGCATCGTGGGGTAATGCGGCCAACCCTATCGCAAACGCTCAGGCAACTGATGCGGGAAGTAACGCAGCCTCGGCCTTGCTGAGCATGCGGCGCGTGGAGGGACCATAGCTTTGCGGGCTGTCCTCCAACTCGGGCATAACGTCGAACAAGCGCTCGCGCTGATCTTCTTCGATGGCCTCGAGCGACGCGGCGCCCGGGTGAAAGCTTTCGGTTTCAACGCCGTTCGCAACCACGACGTGATGTTCTTCGAGCATCAGGTGGTAGTAGGTGACCGCCTTCGCCGCCAGATCGCGCGCGATGGCGTTTCCGTCAACCAGATCGCGCGCCGCCACGAGAACTTCGGCTTCTCCCCAAAGCGCCATGGAAGCGGTACCTTTGACGACCATGCGATGATCAGGCGAGACGATGAGGTCGCCTTGTGGGCGGTCGTTGCCCAAGGCTCCTTCGCGAATACGTACAGGCCGGAGGTCGGGCATTGCATAGAGCCGCGCCCCCGAAACCTTGCGGCTGCCGGCCCAGACGATTGTCTGCGCGCCCGCGTCTTTCGTCACAACCTTGTCACCCGCAACAAGTGCTTCGACAGGTTTTTGTCCCTGCGGCGTTTCAAGCAATGTACCGGGTGTAAAGCACACCACGCCTTCGGACGCCTCGGCGATGCGCAACGGCAAGGCCGGTTCGGTGACACCGGCGCTGATGCAAAGCGGCACGTCGCGCGGCGGCATTTGGCCTGCGAACATCAAGAGCGGGCGCGCGATTTCAGGCATCTCGATCAGGGTCGCTGTCCAACTGCGGTGCCCGTCGGACAGGGTGAAAGC
>JASJDQ010000199.1 GCA_030065075.1 Paracoccaceae bacterium
AGCGCCTTCGACAACGACAACTTCAGCGAAGACATGCTGGTTTCGGGCGCAGGCGAAGAAGAAGCCTATGTCGAAACCCGCAGCCCCTTCGATCAACTTGGAACCGTCGACGCCGCCACCTCGACTCTCACAGGCGACAGCAGTGCAAACAATATGTCGCAGGGCGAATATGCCGAACCGACCGGACTGCCCGGTGCCTTGGGCTTCTGGTCTTTGGGTGACGGCGTTGACGGTTCATATGCTGACGGTCGCGATGACGGCGGTGCAGCCATCAAGGCCTATACGCTCTATGAGAACGCAGCGCTCTTGAACACGGACGCCACGACCGACGGCCCGCGCGAGGGAAGCACCGCACTGTACTTCAACGGCGAAGACAGCTTTGCCTTCCTCGAACATGAAGACGAAATGGCCTTTACACAGGGCACCGTCGCCATGTGGGTCCGCCCCGACGATCTTGGCGAAAAGTCGATGTTCGTCACAAAGGACCAGTCCGGGTCGGGTGAAGGCAGCCACTTCCGCCTGGGTCATACGGACGACGGCGGGCTCTTCCTGCGCGCCGCCGATCCCTATAAGACGAACCACGCCTGGAAAACTGGGCCGCTTCTGACCGAAGGCGAATGGCAGCATATCGCCGTGAACTTCACGGAAAACGGGATCACCGTTTACCTGGATGGTCAGCCGGTGCCCGACAATGCCTGGAGCGCGGTCGAAGGCGGCGATGCCACCCCGGGCGCGCAGGGCGAGAACATGCTTCTGCAAAACGAAGAGCCATGGGTCTTTGGCGCCGATACATACAAGGCCGAACTGAACGATACCGCCGCGGAGTTCGCCACCGACGACGAAGACCTTCGGAACGAGTTCGAAGGCGGCATTGCCGAATTCGGCGTCTGGGGTGGCTTCAGCCTGGACGATGTCCTGACGCAGGACGAAATCAACGACCTGATGGACAATGGCCCGGGCGCGGCCCTGACCAACCCCTCAGGCCAGGCCCCGATGGTTGCTGCCGATGACGAGATGTACGGCCTTGCCGGCAATGACACCATCGACGGCATGGCAGGCGACGACACGATCTATGGCGGATCGGGCAACGACAGCGTGCAGGGCGGATACGGTGACGATCACCTCCTCGGGGGATCGGGCAACGACACCCTCGATGGTGGTCGCGGTAACGACTACCTGGAAGGCGGCTCGGGGGACGACGTGCTCCTGTCGCGCGCCGATACGGGCGAACAGCGCGCCGGCCAGCTGGTGCTGGGCGAACCGTCGCGTCCCGAAGGCGGCTCGATCGATCCCGAGTACCTGAAGCTCTTCGATTGGGTCGATCAGGAAATCGCTGGCGACGACGTGCTTGTCGGCGGCGCGGGCGCGGACAAATTCCAGTTCGAAACGCTGATCAACGCCAAGAAGGACATCATCGCCGAACACACCAACGACGACCGTACGATCAACTGGATGGGCGTCGCGGGTGAAAACAAATACATCCACGACCACTGGGTCGATGGCTTGGGCGTCGACGTGGTGGCCGACTACAACAAGGCCGAAGGCGACACGATCAGCGTCATCGGTCACACCACGAACATCGAAGTCGACTATCGGACTATCGACACCGACGGCGACGGCGTGGACGACGACGCGGTTTCCGTCATCACCGTCTACTCCCAGCAGGGCAACGGCGGTGGTGCCCATGACGAGGACTACCTCGGCTACATCATCGTCCACGGTGACCGCGTCGAAGAGGATGACATCGAAACCAACGCCGGTGCCCACTATGGCATCGTCGAGACCATCGACGACATCCAGGAAGCGGTTGCGCCCACAGGCGAAACCAAGTGGATCGACACCGATGGTGATGGCGAAGCCGACCTTCTGGGATATGACAGCCGCGATGTCGAAGGCGATCCCGTTGGCACCAGCCCGTGGGAGTACTCCTCGAACGAATGGCTGAACTCTGGGCAGGTGGACTTTGCCAGCACCCTGCCCCAAGGCCTGGAAGCAGCCAACGTCCTGATGTCTTACGAAAGCGGCACATTTGGCGGAGGCAACCAGCCTTACGAGATCCCGCACGAAGACGCGCATGCCGCGCCCGAAGGGACCTTCTCGTTCAGCTTCACAGCGGACAATCCGGGGAACGGCAACAACCAGGCGCTCTTCTCCAAGGATCACTCGGGCTTCGGAACCGGAGGCCACGTAACCGCTCATATCGATGGCGGTGGCAGATTGATCCTGCGCTTCCAGGGCGAAAGCGACCAGAAGACGCTGGTCGACTGGAAAACCAAGATTGAAGCGAACGAAGAGTACCACGTCGCTGTTACCTTCGATAACGAGGAAATCGGTCTTTATCTGAACGGCGAGTTGTTGGATGCGGAAACCGGTTATGCCGATGGCATGACGGGTAATACCGAAGACATGGTCATCGGTGCCTCTACGCGGATCCGCAACGGCGACGACGACAATCTTCAGTGGCACTTCGACGGCGAGATAGAGAACTTCGCCATGCTCGACCGCGCCTTGGAAGAAGTCGAAATCCTTTTCCTCGCCGAAAACAACGGCGAATTGTCGAGCCTCGATCCGCTTTATGGCGAGGTCACGCCTCCGTCGGAGGAAGACGAAGAGGAGGATCCGGCCGAAGACGAAACTCCGGCGGACGACGAAACGCCGTCGGACGATGAAGACGAAACGCCGGAGGATGAAACGCCGTCGGACGATGACACTGGCGACGAGGAAGAGCCAGAAGGCGAAGATCCCGGCGAAGACCCAACTGACGACCCGGTAGACGAGGAGGAAGAAGAAGACGAGCCTGCGTCGGATGACGGTGACTCGAGCGGCATCGGCTCTATCTTCGCCCGCCTCTTCGACATCCTGACAAGCCTCTTCTCCTTCCTCGGCGGCGGTGGCTCGGACTCGAACTACACCGAGGAAGACGCCGAAGACGATCTGGAAGAAGCCGAAATGCTGCTTTCGGAACTTCTTCCGGCGACCAACGTGGAAGACGAAGCCATGGGCATGGGAGAAGAAGAAACAGAGATGGAGATGATGGTCTGACGGGACCCACTCTGTCGAACAAAGGGCTCGGCATTTTGCCGGGCCCATTTCTTAGGCAGCTTAGGACGTAAGCCTAAGCCCCATCAGTGGCGACAGATGTTCCATCAAAAGGTGTGTCCGAAGGCTCAGCTCTCGTGGCCTCTGATGCAAAAGGATCAGATAACCCCAAGTGCAACCCGGCCCTGAAATCCCAAGCGTCGTACATGCCGAAACACCCGAACTCGCGAGTTCTTCCAAGCCAATCACGGACGGGATGCGTAACAGCGAGTGAGTGAGATCAGGCAGGTCCCTCGATTGAAGGCTTTCCAAGCGCATCATTGGCGCCTTTGCGTCTGCCAGCACATGAAGCCCCATGCTGAAGTCCCACTTGAAATCAAACGCCAGTGCCTTGCCTGCTTGGGCAACGACTTCCGTGCCTTCTTCAGTGGCCCTGCACGCCGCAACACAATGAAATCCACTGACAGTCCTCAACAGGCCGACAAGACGGTCCAGCATTTCCTGTGGGTCTCGTACCGAAACCGCCACGTCATTGAGAAGCTGCACGTCCTTCAAAACGTCGAAGGCAAATGGCTGCGGTTCGGCATTCGCCTGCATGATCTCGACAACCAGGTATGGTTGGGACAGAAAAGCGCCGACTTCATAGAAACCAGTCGCCAATTCAAAGATGCCCAAACGG
This sequence comes from Paracoccaceae bacterium, assembly GCA_030065075.1. Classification (GTDB taxonomy): domain Bacteria; phylum Pseudomonadota; class Alphaproteobacteria; order Rhodobacterales; family Rhodobacteraceae; genus JAJDOD01. The sequence continues at coordinate 3,719 of JASJDQ010000199.1, forward strand.
TGGCGGCGCAAACTTGCGGTCGGTTGAGCAATCAGGTTCCGAACCGCATGCGCGACCTCTCGGCCCAAAGCGCTGAAGACATCATCGGCCAGCATCTCTTCCAGCGAGGAATACCCGATAATCGAAAATGCGTTCTCGCTGGCGAACGCGACAACGTTGTGATCCAGATCGAATCCAAGCAAGGCACCACGCGATTGGAGCATCAGCGATTGGTCAGGCTTGATGTCGTTTTCAATCTTCATGCGGTTTCGCTTTGAACCCACTCGGCGAGCAATTCAACATAGGCGTGTATGCGTATCATCAAAACACTCTATTGGCGAGTATTATTTAACAATTGTTAATTACTCGGCTGCAGAGGGAAACAAGAAGCCGCCGGATTGCCGCTGCCAGAAAGAGGCATAAAGCCCACCGATGGCCAGCAATTCGTCATGCGTCCCCATTTCGGCGATCTTGCCGGCCTCAAGCACCACGATCCGGTCCATCCGGGCAATCGTGGAAAGCCGGTGTGCGATCGCCAGAACCGTCTTGCCCTGCATCAGCCGATCCAAGGACGCCTGAATGGCCGCCTCAACCTCGCTGTCCAAGGCACTTGTTGCTTCATCCAGCACCAATATCGGAGCGTCTTTCAGAATGGCCCGGGCCAGGGCGATGCGCTGTCGTTGCCCGCCAGAGAGCTTCACCCCACGCTCGCCCAAATGAGCGTCGTAACCGGTGCGGCCCCGATGATCCTTCAACGTTAAGATGAAATCGTGTGCTTCCGCCTTGCGCGCAGCCTCAATTACGTCAGCCTCGGTCGCCTCCGGCGTGCCATATCGGATATTCTCGAAGGCCGATCTGTTGAACATCGCCGTTTCCTGACGAACCATCGCGATCTGCCGCCGCAGCCCATCCTGGGTCAGATCGCGTATATCCACACCGTCCAGCAGAACGCGTCCCTTCTCCACGTCATAGAGACGCAAAAGCAACGACGTCACCGTGCTCTTCCCCGCACCCGACGCGCCGACCAGCGCAACCTTTTCGCCTGGCCGAATGCTCAAATCGAAGCCGTTCAGGGCCGCGCGGTCACCACCATAGGCGAAGTCGATACCTTCAAAACGGATGGCACCAGTACTTGCGGCCGGCTCAATCGCACCCGGCCTGTCCGGAATGGTGTGCGGCGGCGTCAAAGTGCGAATTCCGTCTTCGATTTCGCCGATGTTCGTAAAGATGCCCAAGGCTGCAAAGCTCACCCAACCGGTCATCGTCGACAGGCGCGTCGCCACCAAACCTGCGGTGGCGATATCCCCTGCCGTCGCCGACCCGAATGACCAGAGCCATAATGCCAAGCCGATCAGCGCGACAGGCAAAACACCGGCAAGCGTGAAGATGAAGAGCCGAAAGGTCACGACCGTCGCGGCCCAACTGATCCCCGCCTCCCGATACCCCGCGAGCGCCTCGTTCGTGGCCACTTCTTCTGCATCGCCATGCGCGAAAAGCTTTACCGTTGCCATGTTGGTGATCGTATCAACGATCTGACCGGTCACGATGGCTCGACGCGCAGCACGCAATTTCGACTTCACGCGAACGCGGGGAATGTAGAAATACATCAGCACCGCATAGGCGGCGAGCCAAAGCGCGACCACGGCACCCAAGCGCCAGTCAACCAACGCCAACATCAGTGCGGCACCGATAGCCGCAGATACCGCATTGCCGAAGATATTGGTCACTTCCAGCACCACATCGGTCACCGCCCGAGCAGTCTGCTGGCTCTTCTGCGCAATCCGCCCCGCAAAGTCGTTGTCGAAGAATGTCAGACTTTGCCCAAGCGTGTGTTTCTGCAGACGGGACAGCACCAGCGCATAAAGGTTCGGGCCCAGGGTCACGGAATTGAAAGCCGCGTTGGCCACCAGCGAAATCGGCCAGACGATCAGGTAAAAGACCGCAAGCAAGGCAATCGCCCACCAATGCGTTGCCAGGAACCCCGGACCAACTGCCTGCGCCGTGTCGATCAGCCACCCGATCAGATAGAAACCGGCAATCGTCGCAATGCCGACCGAAATCGACGCGGCAATAGCGATCCACATTTGCCGCCCGGCCCCTTCCAAAGCCCAGCGCAGGAACGGCCGAAAGGACCGTGGCGGCGGCCCATCGGCGGGACGGAAGGGCTCGATTGTATCGGCAAGATGCCGGTAAATCTTCGGAATAGAGCCTGTTCCGGGATCTTGATAATCCGGGTCAGGTAATCTCATTCCGCCGCCTCCGAGGTGTTCAGAAAGCCGCCGGATTGACGGCTCCAGAACCGGGCATATAGCCCGCCATCCGCCAAAAGCGCGTCATGGCTGCCATCTTCGACGATCTTTCCTTCATCCAGCACGATGATCCGGTCCATTTGCGAAATCGTCGACAAGCGGTGCGCAATCGCGATGACAGTCTTGCCTTCCATCATGCCATACAAGGTCGCCTGAATTTCTGCTTCAACTTCACTATCCAGCGCGCTCGTCGCTTCGTCCAGCACCAGGATCGGTGCGTCTTTGAGGATTACACGCGCCAAGGCGATCCGTTGACGCTGGCCGCCAGACAGCTTCACGCCCCGCTCGCCGACATGTGCGTCATAGCCCTTGCGTCCTTCCGGGTCTTCCAAGTCAAGAACGAAGTCATGCGCCTCCGCCTTCTCGGCGGCGCGCAACATGTCGTCTTCATTGGCATCGGGACGGCCGTAAAGGATGTTGTCGCGCACGGACCGATGCAACAACGAACTGTCCTGCTGCACCATACCGATCCTTGCCCGTAAACTGTCCTGCGTGATCTTCGAGATGTCTTGCCCATCGACCAGAATGCGCCCGGTCTCGACATCGTAAAACCGCAACAACAGCTTCACCAAGGTCGACTTGCCAGCGCCCGACCGGCCAACCAATCCAATCTTCTGGCCGGCCTCAATCGTCAGGTTCACGTTGTTCAGCCCACCCGTCGTGCGTCCATAGTGGTGAGACAGGGCCTGAAACTCGATCCGCCCCGGGCCGGGTTCCAAAATCCGCGCCTCAGGGTCATCGACCAGAGTGATCGGCTGCGCGATGGTCTCCATCCCCTCCTTCACGATACCGAGGTTCGAAAAGAAGCTGGTCAGCGCCCACATGATCCAACCGGTCATGGCATTGAGCCGCAGCACAAGCGTGGACGCTATGGCAACGACGCCGATACTGGCCGAGCCGACCGTCCAAAGCCAGATCGCCCATCCCACGACAGCCACGATCAGGAACCCGTTGATCAGCGTCAGACCCACGTCCATCTTCGTGTAGATGCGCATTTCCTTCTGGAACGTCGTCCGCGCGTTTTCGATCGCCTCCTTGGCATAATCGCGCTCGGCATTCGTATGCGCGAACATCTTGACCGAATGGATGTTCGTGTAACTGTCAACGACCCGCCCCGTGACCGCACTTCGCGCATCGGAAGACGCTTGCGATGCCGGCGTCACATGCTTCACCGTCCACCGGACCAGCAAGCCGTAAAGCACCAGCCAGGCTAAAAGCGGCAGGGCCAGACGCGGATCCGCATCGCCCAGCAAAATGAACGCGCCCACGACATAGGCGATGGCAAAGGCCATGGCGTCGAACACCTGAAACACGGCCTCACCTGCGGCCGGAGGAGTCTGCATGATCCGGTTCGCGATCCGTCCGGCAAAGTCATTCTCGAACCAGCCGACCGACTGCCGCAGCACATGGCTGTGCGAACGCCAGCGAATCAACGTGCCGAAGTTTGGCAGGATGGCATTGTTCAAAAGTCCGACATCGATCACTTGGATCAACGGGCGGATCGACAGAAGGAACACTGCCACCAGCGCCATTTCCCAACCGTGGTCCTGCCAGAATGTCTCGCGCTCTGCCGACGCCAACAAGTCGACCAAGCGCCCAAGATAAGCAATCAACCATATCTCGACGATGGCAACCACGATCGTGATCAGCGCGGTCGCCCAAAACACGCCATGGAAGGGCTTCGCATACCGCGCCAGAAACGGCCACAGCTTGGTCGGCGGTCGATCTTCCTCCGCATAGTCGCAATACGGGTCAATCAAATTTTCAAAGAAACGAAACATGAGGGCTGTTGCCTTCTGAAAAGATGGGAATTCGAAAGTGTGAGACAGTGCTGACAGCACGTCCCATCAGGATCGGGCTTTCAGCCGAAGCTTGCTGTGATCCTGATTACCATCGAATGCCCTCCTTGCTTAGGCA
>JASJDQ010000200.1 GCA_030065075.1 Paracoccaceae bacterium
GGTCAGGACCTGCCGCTTCACGCCATTCGCCAGCAGATCAGCGCGGCCATCGACCTTGTGGTGCAGGTCCGAAAAACGCCCTCGCTTGCACCCGATGCGCCACCGCTGGCACGGCAGCGGACGATTGTCGAGATCGCGGAGCTTGGAGATTTCGACCCCGATACGGGCCTGATCCCGGTCAATCCGATTTTCGAACTTGCCAGCGATGACGGTCAGCTTCGGCACACGATCTCGGGCTACATCCCGAGCTTTTTTGAAGAGATGTCGGAGCGCGGACTCATTCAGATCGAGAGCTTTTTTGAGGAAGCCGAGCGAAAAGAGGACCGCTATGCCGCCTGATCTTTTGAACCTTCTTGCGGCTCTGGCCTTGGCTGTCGGGCTTTTCGGAATACAAGCAACGGCGATTCCCGCAATCGACTTCCTTTGGCATCGGATGTCCGAAACCCGACGCGAAAAGACGGTCGACGTCATGTCATACCTCTTTGGCAAGCCCACCGATCCTGTCGATACACTGGCGCTTGTCCTGTTCTGTACGCTTGCCGCCGGATTTGCGTTGTCGGCGGTGGGTGCCACGTTGCCGATGATCGTGATGCTTCTCATCCTTGCGTTGGCGATCCCGCTTTTCTTCTATTCCCGCGCCAATTCGCAACGTGCCCGTGATCTGGAATTAGCGTTGCCCATGGCCCTGCAGCAGGTGGCAAATGAAATGGCCGCAGGCGCGACACTGGAGACCTCGCTGAAACGTGTCGCAAAATCCGCGCCCCCGCCCGCAGATGTCGAAATCGGGCGCTTGCAGCGCCGTGTCGAAATCATGGGCGTCAACGAAGCCTTCGCCGAAATGGCCAAGCAGCTGAACATGCAGAGCTTCACTTTGACCGCCTCGGTCGTCCGGGTTGGCACGTCGTCGGGCGGACAATTGATTGAGGCTCTCAAGAACCTCTCGCGCACACTGATCGAGATCGAACGGCTGAACAAGAAACTGCGTACGGCCTCAGAAAACGGTCGCCGTAATCTTTACCTGATGTCGATCATCGGTCCGCTCGTCGCGGCGGCGGCGTCCTTTGTGGTCGATCACGAGACGAATGTGCTGGCCGACCCGTTCGGGCAGCTATTGATCGGCGGCGCGGTGCTTTGCTTTTTCGCGGCGCATCTCCTCGGGCATCGACTGACGCGGGTGCAGGTCTGATGGAAATCTATCTTGTCCCCGTCGCGTTTGCGCTCTGTGCCATGTGTCTCGGCCTCTTTGTCGCTGACTTTCTGACCTCATCGAATGACCGTTTTCAAAGTCAACTGGACGCCGAGGCCGCGAGCCGTGATACGTCGGCACGCGTGATCCGCGCGGTGGGAACGGCCTTTGCCCGGGTGGCCGGACCGTTCCCGTCACTGACTGAAAAACTCGACCGACAACTCACCTTTGCGGGGCGGCCCTATGGCGGCGTAAACGGCCAGCAATACCTGGCTGCGGCAATCATCCTTTCGGTGCTCATCGGTGGCGGTGTCGGCGTGTTTTTCGCGATTAACGCGTTGATAAACGGTCAACCCATGCTCGTGACACTGATGCGTTGGTGGGTCTTCGGGGCCGGGTTCATCCTGATCTTCCTCGTCATGGACCCGGGCAGCGCGGCAAAGCGCAACTCAGCCGAAATTGAGCGCGAGTTTCCTTTCTTCCTCGACCTTGCCGTTCTGGTTGTCCAGGCTGGTGGCACGCCGCGAAAGGCCCTCACAAAATATGTCGAGGCGGCACCGGGCACACCGCTTTCCCGCGAGATCGCGATTACCTCCAAGGACGCGGACGCGACAAGCTTTGAGGATGCGCTCTACCGCATGATCGACCGGGTTCAGGCAACTTCGGTCAAGTCGATCCTGAAAAATTTGGCACAGGGCGAGCGCTCCTCCGGCGAGGCAGAGGCTTTCTACACGGACCAGGCCGAGGAGCTGCGATATCTGCGGGAAGAAATGGCAAGCCGCGCGGCGGAACGGTTGCGCACGAATATCGTTATGCCGGTCTTTCTGATGCTGATGGCGATCATCATCGCGGCGCTTGCGCCCACCATCGTGTCCATACGCAGCCAGGGGTTCTTCTGATGTTGGATTTTTTCTCGGCAAGGGGCCTGCGCGCGGAAGTTACGGAAGGCATCGATCTGGAGCAGGGCGTGACGCTGACTGGCGCGCGCATAACGATCGGGTCCGGCCCCCGGGAGACGCTCAGGCTCGGCGCGACGGATGTGGCGCCCGCGCATCTGACATTCGAACGTCGCGCAGACGGTAAGGGCTGGGACTATTTCACCACGGATCAGGGGTTCACCGAGGTTGATCACGGCAACCCGAGAACCGGAAAGGTGCGCGCCGGCATGTGGTTTCGGTTGGGAAACGAAACCCGGATCGATCTCGTGCGCGCCGATGTTCCCGCCACCACGGAGCCGGGCTCCGATGACACCCCGAACACGGTGCCTTTGCCTGTCGCACTTGGAATTCTTGGCGCCTTGGCGGCCGTGGCCGTTTTTGTGTCGGTCGGTATTGGGGGCAATTCATCTGGCCCGTCGATGCAAACCACCGGATATGTCACCGGGGCTGATGACTTGGCCACGGCCCTCGAAAGCTGCCTTCAGGAGACGGTCCGCGCGCAACGCGCCGTTGCGTCCAACGACCCGGCCAGTCCCTATTTTCGGATCATGGAGTACCGCGGGAGCGAACCTGCTCGCGCCACATCCGCACAGGCGGACCTGACCGAGAAGGTTCGCGGGCTCCTTGCCGACGCTCACTTTTTATTGCGTGAAAACAAGCTCCTCGAAGCGTCCGGGACACTACGTCGTTTAGAATACGTTTTGCCCGTTAGCGTTGCGAACTGTCCTATTCTGGCTGCATCGAACTTCGATGCGGCGCTGCTGGAAGTGCGCGGCTCGAAGTGATGCAGCAAGGGTTTTTGAACGATGCAAGACAACGCCAATAATGTGATCGACGTTCGACTTGCGGACGCATTGGGTGCCTATTTCAATGGCGTTACCTTGCAGAAAACGGTTGGTGATTGCGCGATCCTGAGCGGCGTCCGCAAGCAGAATGGTGCTCCGGTTTCGATCTATACACCAAGTTTCAACGTCGCGCGCGACGACGACATACTTGCAGAGATCGGCAAGGCTTTTGCGACTTATGAAAAGCTGGGAAACCCGCGTTTGCAGGCCACCGAACGGTTGCTGACGAGCCGCGCTTTCAAAAAGTCCCCGGCGCTTGCGGTGCTTGCGTGTCCGATACCGGTTTTCGATGAGGCGTTCGACACGCTGTCGCTCGACGCCCGGCTCGGACTTTTCGATGGGGTGCTCGAAGGCCTCGCCGCACTTCATGACGCCGGGTTGGTTCACGGCAACCTGTCGCCCGACGTCATCCGGCGTGAAACCGACGGCGGCGTCGCGCGCCTGACCGAATTGACCTTCTCCGGCGATCGGTCGACGACCGTCACAAATCAACCGCCGGCCTATCAGTCGCGCCATGTCATCAATACAACACAGCCGCGACCGGAAGACGATGTGCATGCTGCCGGAATGCTTGGATATCGCCTGCTTCTTGGACCGGACGGCCCGGCCATCGCCCTGACTGGGGCGCCCGCGGAGCCGGAAGCGATCGTCGCCGCCATCCTGGGCGAACCCCACGAGGCGCCAACCGCAGAAGTGCTGTTCCCCGAAGGCCACGAGAAGGGGGAGCAGATCACAAGGCTCCTTGCACGGATGACCGGGCGACTGTCGAGCGCGGCGCCATACAGCACAGCGGGCGCGGCGCGAAAGGCGTTTCAGACCGTTTTGTGCGGGCGGCCAACTGCTCCCGACGTCACGGCAACACCCACGGAACGCGCCAACACAGTGAACGTGCCCGTGCCGCCATCGGGCGAGGTCGTGCCAAAAAAGCTGATCTTGGCGATGTCTGCTGGCTTTTTGTTGAGCACGGCAGCGGCGTGTTACCTGTATCTCGAAAACGGGCGTCTCACCGAACAACGCGACATGGTGATTGCTCGCTATCAGAGCGAAACCGCGCGGTTCGCCGCCGTGGACGCAGCGCGGCAGGACCTTCGCCTGGCGGATCGGATGATTGCCGTAGCGCAAGCCTCCGGTGCTATGGAGGCCGCCAGCGCCTCGAAAAAGAGCCTTGAAGCGGCTCAAGCGGCCTTGGCCCTTGCAGATGAGGAGATGCCGGATACGCCGGACGCCGCCGTGGAGCACGCCGCTGCTGCGAAGAGCCACGCGGAAACGACACTGATCCAACTGACGCAGGCAGAAGACATCGCGCATGCGGCCAAATCAGCGGCGACGGATGCCTGGCAAGAGGCGTCTCGCGCCGTGACGTCAGGCGATCAGGAGTTTGCCACTCTGGAAGAGGTGGCGCAGACGGCAGACGCGCATCTTTCGGAAGGTCGGTTCGAGATCGCCGCGCAGGTTTGGAGCGACGCCAGGACCGGCTTCCACGCCTTGACGCAAGCGTCCCAGGCAAAAGCGGAGGCCGCACGAGACCGTGTGTCTGCGGCTGATTCCGAAGGGGTGACTGCGGGATCGATCCTAGCCGTGACCTATACGAAGCGTGCGGAGGCTTCCTTTAAAGGCGGTCACTATTCCGAAGCAGCTGCGCTCTTTGACGCTGCGCTGGCGGCCCTGCTGGCTGAGCGCAGCGAGGTCGCAGAGGACACCCAAACCACAGAGGCCAAAACCGTGACGATCGGCGACGACGCAGATGCGATGAAAGCTGCGCTGAGACTTTGCCGAGACGCAGCCCCCATAGATGCCAGCCACTGCCCGACCGAACGGCCGAGCGGTGAGGCGGCTCGACAGTTGGACCTGCGCCCATACACGCTCGATGCAACCGAAGTGTCAGTCGGTGCGTTCCGCGCGTTTGTCGAAGACACCGGATACGTCACGGTGGCGGAGGCTAACGGTCGCGTCATGGCGCTGACCTCAAGCGGAGAGGCGCGTCTTATCAGTGGCGACTATAGCTGGGCGACACCGACCGGCGCCGGCAGCGCGGCGGACGACGCGGCTCCGGTTACGAATATTGCCCTTGCCGATGCGCAGGCCTTCTGCGCGTGGGCGGGCGGACGCTTGCCAACGGAAGCAGAATGGGAAACCGCCGCGCGCGGCGGCACGCAGACGGCCTTCCCATGGGGCCCTTGGTCGGCGGATGCCGCTGTCTGGCGCGGCGCACCGGATCCGTCGCGACGGCTGCCCAACGCCGTGACCGAAGCCGCCGGGGCAAGCATGGGTGGTCATCAGGGGCTTGCCGGGAATGCCCGCGAATGGGTCATGGGCGCGGAGGGCGCCGTCCTGAAAGGCGGGTCGTGGAACACAGCCAACCCAGCGGATCTTCGGATTTCGGCCCGTTTGGTCGTGCCCGATAACGCGCCGGGCGTTGATTTCGGCTTCAGATGTGCGCGCGACGAGGAGGTATGGAAATGATCCTGCGAACCGTATTCGCATGCTTGTTGGCGACCACGGCATTTGCCGGCGACCGCGCATTGCTGATCGGAATTGACGATTACAGCGCCATAGACGGGGCGCCGCGCCTGAACGGTGCTGTCGCCGATATTGCCCGCATGGAACGCGTGCTGACCGACCGGCTAGGCTTTGCCGCCGAAGAGGTCCTCAGCCTGGCGGACAATGCGGCGCACTACGACGCGATTCTCTCGAATCTGATTGACCGATTGGTGCGCGAGACGAACCCGGGCGACCGTGTGGTTCTCTATTTTGCGGGTCTCGGAACAACGCTGCCAGATGGGTCGCAGGCGCTGGTTGCATTCGATGGGGACGCCGTATTGGGACGCATTCCCATGAGCACATTTGCCGACATTCTCAATGTGATCGCTGACCGCGACGTGACGGTCATTCTGGACACCGGCTTTGACGGTGGACCTCCGAACGCGCGCGGCATTGCCGGGGCGGTCGCCCAAGGCATGCCGCACATGGGGGAGGCGACGGTCTGGTCTGCCGCCTCCGCCGGCCAGTTCGCCTGGGAGGATATCGACCGAGGTGTCTTCACCCACGCTTTCACGGAAGCCCTGTCGATCGGTGTTGATCCCGATGGGGATGGGCAGCTGACCAACGGCGAGATTCTGGAACATGTTTCCGCAGCTCAGGAGGCCTGGTGCAACGCCTTGCCTGCTTGTGTGGCAGATGCGCGCGGCTTTGCACCTCATTTTGTCGGAGATCGCGCAGCCACGTTCATCGAGTTGGCACCAGAGCACCAAGAACAGCCACGCGTCGAGATCACCGATCCGATTGAGCTTGACGACGGCGCGCCCGCCAGTTTTCGCGAAACCCTGGGGTTCATCACGGATCTCTTCGCTCCCAGCAACACGGCCGGTCTGAGCCTGACCGTGAGCGGAGGCGACACGATCAAGATTGGTGAAACCGTCAGTTTCACGGCTTTGGCCGAACGACCCGGGACCTTGCTGTTGCTGGATGTCGATCCAACCGGCGCGCTGACACAGGTTTACCCATCCCGTCTTTCCGCCGATGGCGTGACCCGCATGTCCCCCGGTCGCGCCCTGTCGATCCCGAACGGAGTCAGCATCAACGGTCGGCCAATGGTGATCCGTGTGTCCGAGCCGGCCGGGCAGGGGGTGCTTCTTGCTCTCTTCATCGAGAGCGACCTGCCTGTGCTCACCGACGTGATGCCCGCAGGGCTGGCGGGCGGGCCGCTCCCGAACGGCAGCCAGTCGCTTTTCGAGATAAGCCAGCGTCTTCTGAAGCTGGAAGCCGATACCGAGAGCAGGATCGCCTGGTCGGCCACGTATCTACCGTACCGCATTGAACACTGAATGGAGTGACCGTCATGTACCGTGCTGCTGTTCTGATGAGCCTGATCGCCTCGCCGGCGTTTGCCTGTCCGCAATACGACACCGTGGTTGCGGCCGTTCAGGCAGGCGACAAGGCAGGCGCCGAGGTTCTTTATGAAGAGATCGTCTTCTCCCCCGCCTGCGACGGTGCGATCCGGGAATGGGTGGGAGACTACCTTGCCCGCGAACACTTCCTGGCAGCCATTGACGCCGAGAGCGCAGACAAGAAGCACGCGCATCTGATCCGCGCACTTAAGTTCGAAACGCATTGGCGGAGCCTTGCCGAGCTTGGACGATTGGAATGGTCGCTGGGAAACTACACGCAGTCCGCCGGTTATCTTCAGCGCGCCCTCAACGAATTGGCGGAGGGCGACCAGGCGCACGGCGCTGAGACGGAGGAGATTTCCGAAGTATATGAACTGGCCACCGCCGCCCTTGCCCTGGCCGATGCGCCGGTCGAGCTGCCGACGACCCGTTCAGGCGCTACCGGAGGAATTTTTACAACCTCTATCAGAGGTTTCGAGGTCGAAGAGGTCAACCTTCCCATCACCTTCGAACACGACTCGACCGAGTTCGATGAACTCGGTGCGAATTATGCGAAGACGCTGGTTGAACATATTTCGCTGACCGCACCTACTGTCATTGAGCTTGGCGGGCACACCGATCCAACCGGGCCAGACGGATACAATCTGGAGCTGTCCAAGCAGCGCGCCGCACGTGTTGAAACCTTTCTGCGTCAAAGCGGATATCAAGGTGAGATCCGTGTCGCCGGTTATGGCGAAAGCCGCGTACCGCCAGCCCCGCCGGGGATCGAACCCGGCTCTGCGGAACACCATCGCATCGCGCGCCGCGTCGCCTTCTCGATCCAGTGATGAGACAGCTTGCGGCTACTTTCTGGCTTGTCATGTCGGCGGTGCCGGCCCATGCCCAACAGACGTTCGGGCTGGTGATTGGAATCGACGAGTATACCTACGTCTCCGATCTCCACGGTGCGGTAAATGACGCCGAAGATATCGCCGATGCTTTGACTGCCCTCGGGGGCGAAGTAACTTTGCTCTTGAACGCGAACGCGACCCGTGACGCGATACTCGGTGCCTGGGAGGA
>JASJDQ010000017.1 GCA_030065075.1 Paracoccaceae bacterium
GCAAAACAACAACTGTTGAGCGGGATCGAGCAGTTGAGCCAGGCACTTTGCGATCCTGACAGCCGGCAAACCTTGCAGGACGCGTCCGATGCAGTTCTGGCCGACCGGTACTATCAGGCCATGAAGGCGCTGCGCCTGCTCATCCCTAGGGAAGATCGCCTTCTTGCGGCAGGCGGTGCGGCATGAGTTACCAACCGGTTGTTCTGGCCACCGGAAATCTGGGCTGGACCTTTCTGAAGAACACCCGGGAGGACCAGCAGGAAGCCTTCGACAAATCCACGCTGATCTCTCGGAACGTGGATTACTTTGCCGAAAAGATTGGCGACATCGCCACGGCAGAGGAGCTTGTCAACGACCGTCAACTTCTGCAAGTCGCGCTGGGCGCCTTTGGCTTGGACGACGACATCAACAACCGATTCTTCATCCAGAAAGTTCTGGAAGAGGGCACACTTGGTGAAGAAGCATTTGCAAACCGGCTTTCGGACAAACGATATTTCGCCATGGCCGAAGCCTTCGGATTTGATCTGTCGCCTCCGCGCACGGTTTTGAGCACTTTCCCGGAGGAGATTTCAGAGCAATACAAGACACGGCAGTTCGAAGTTGCTGTTGGAGAGCAGGACTCTGATCTGCGGCTTGCGCTTGGCATCGAACGCGACCTGAACGACCTCGCCGATCGCTCGCTGTCGGAAGAGGCAGGCTGGTTCACGATTATGGGAAATCCACCGATGCGTCGGGTGTTCGAGCTGGCGCTTGGGCTACCGAGCGAACTTGCAGCCATCGATATCGACCAGCAGTTGCGCGAATTCCGTGAGAAAGCCCAGTCCGTGTTCGGTGTGAGCGATCCCGCAGAGTTTGCAGACCCGGCCCTTCAGGAGAAGCTGGTTCAGAACTTCCTGTTTCGGTCCGAATTGGAGAACAGCGCGGCAATCACGTCCCGCGGAACCGTCGCACTGACTTTGCTGCAGACGCTCACACCTTTAAGCTGATCGCGTTCGGCACGCAGCCTAAGGCTAGACAGCCTTCGTGAGTATGGACGTAAGTCGTTCGAACGCGTCGGGAATTCCATCGGACCTTTCCGATGCGAAAGCATCAAGCGGCCCGAATAGTGAGATTGCAAGATCAAGATCGGCATTTGTGCCCGACTGATACAAACCGGATCGCACCATGATCTCTGACTCCTCGTAGGTGCTGAGCGTTTGGCGCGCCAGGCTGATGATTTGGTTTTCCTCGGCGCTTGCAGCCTCGGGTAGGCTTCTGGACACCGACTGTAAGATGTCCACGGCCGGAAATCGGCCACGTTCCGCAATCTCCCGCGACAGGACGACGTGCCCGTCGAGCAATCCGCGCAAGGTATCGGCGACCGGTTCTTCCATATCCGAACCCGAGACCAGAACGGTGAAGATCGCGGTGATGTCCCCTTGCCCGTCGGCCCCCGGCCCCGCGCGCTCGGCAAACCCGGCAAGAAGACTTGTCATGGATGGCGGGTGACCACGCATCGACGCGGCCTCGCCAGAGGATGTCGCGATTTCACGGTGCGCTTCGGCCAACCGCGTGATCGAATCGAGCATCAGCAGCACATGCTGCCCGCGATCACGGAAGTGCTCGGCAACCGCCATGGCCGTGAAGGCGGCACGCCGACGCGCTTGAGCGGATTGGTCCGATGTCGCAGCGACGACCACGCTTCGTTTCAGGCCCTTTTTCCCGAGAACACGCTGAATGAACTGATTGACCTCGCGTCCTCGCTCGCCGATCAGGGCGATCACCACGACATCGGCGTCCATGTCCCGCGCAAAAGCCGCCATCAGGCTGGACTTCCCGACACCCGAACCGGAGAACAGACCAATGCGCTGGCCACGGGTGATCGGCAAGATTGTGTTGAAAAGCGCATAGCCAGTCGACAGCCGTCCCCCCAACGGTCGACGCGTTGTTGACAGCGGAGGCGGTCGATACAATCCGACTTCCTCGCCCCCGGCGACCAGTGGCTCGTCGTCCAAAGCGTTCGCGTCACCGTCGATAACGCGGCCGAGCCAGCTTTCATCTGGACTTATTCTGAATGCACCAGAGTGCATAACGGCCTGCCCGATGCGCAGCCCCGACACGGGCCCGTCAACCAAAATACGAACATTTTCACCCGAGACGCCAACGACCTCGCCCAACAAACAAGTGTCGCTACCAAACTCGACCGTATCACCGACACTGGCGATATCGGAGAGGCCAGACACCGCGACGGCGTTGCTTTGAAGCGATTGAATTCGCCCGACACGGCGCTGCACGGGGCTTCGCCGAACAGAGGCGGTCAAAAGATCCAGGCTGCGCATCATGTGTACCCTTTGTCATGCATTCGACTGAAACCGTTTCTAAAGGAATCACAGTTAAGCCTTGGTGCATCCGATCGAGGGAGAAGCCCCGATGCTTGATGCACCATATCTGATGAAGATGGCGCAAAGCCTTGCCCGACATGCAGGCGCGCGCCAGGCACAAATCGCTAAGAACATCGCGAATGCGGATGTCCCCGGCTATCGCGCCCGGGACCTTGTCGATTTTGCCGAGACCTTTCGTCGATCCGACAAAAGCGCGGATATTCGCACAACGCGTGCGGGACACATGACAGCAGATGTCGCGCGCGGCCGTTTCGGTACCTTCGATATCGGCGGCCAGGCGGCGCCGAACGGCAATACGGTTTCGGACGAGCAGGAAATGGCGCGTTCGACGGATGCGAAATCGAGCCATGACCTTGCACTGACGGTCTATAAAAGCTCGTTGGACATCCTGAAAACGTCCATCGGACGAGGACGGTAACCCATGGATGGTCTTCACCAAAGCAAGGGCATTTCGGCAAGCGGCATGCAGGCACAGTCCGCGCGCCTGCGGTACATCACTGAAAATATCGCCAACGCCGACACGCCCGGCTATCGACGCAAAGTTACGACATTTCAAGAGGTTCTGGACCGTGGCCGGGAAACAGGCAGGGTTCAGTCAGGTCCGGTCGAACTGGACCGAAGCGAGCTGGCTCGGGTTTACGACCCGGCGCATCCGCTCGCGAACGAAGACGGCTACCATGATGGATCGAATGTCTCTCTGGTGGTCGAAATAGCTGACGCGCGGGAAGCGCAGCGCAGCTATGAGGCAAATCTCAGAATGTTCGATCAGGCCCGCAAAATGCGGTCCAGCCTGTTCGAGCTTCTGAGACGTTAAGGAGAGAGTGATGGACGTCAGGTTGACACAGGCGCTGAAAAGCTACGGCGCCACGAAAACGGATATAAAGCCAGAGGCAACAGACGGGCTGAACGCATTCAGTGGCGCAGCACAGGATTTCGCCGACACACTGGCCAAGACGGAACAGATCGCCGAGCAGGCCATGGTTGGCAAGGCGGACCCGCACGCACTGGTCGAAGCACTGGCCAACACGCAGCTTGCCGTCGAAACCGCCGTCACCGTGCGCGACCGCGTTGTCGAGGCCTATCAGGAAATCCTGCGGATGCCGGTCTGATGGGGGAGGCCGTCCTGTTCGATACCTTGCGGCAAGGGCTTTGGGTGGCTGTCATCATGACGGCACCGATTTTGACCGTGGCCCTCGCCGCCGGTATTCTGGTCGGCCTTTTCCAGGCTTTGACTTCGGTCCAGGAAATGACACTGACCTTCGTGCCCAAGATCGGCGCGATGCTGGTCGCGTTCTGGATGACCATGGGCTTCATGACCGATGCGCTGACCGACTATTTCAAGTCAACCCTGATCCCATTGATTGCGGGGATGTAAGACATGGACAACATCGGATACGTCACACTGAGCCGGCAGGCGGGCCTTTTGAAAGAGCTCGACACGGTTGCCCAAAACATCGCGAATGCGTCGACGGACGGGTATCGGCGTGAAGGCGTGGTTTTTTCGGAGTTTGTCGTGGCCACAGGCCGCGACGAGGAATCACTTTCGATCGGCCATGCGAACGCGCGCCGAAGCGACCTGACACAAGGGGCGCTACGGCAAACGAACGGCACCTTTGACTTTGCCATCGAAGGCCGCGGGTTCTTTCTGGTCAACACACCGGACGGCGACAGGCTGACGCGAGCGGGATCCTTCACGCCATCGCCCGAAGGCATCCTGGTGGCCCCCGACGGCGCCACTCTTCTGGATGCTGGCGGCGCGCCGGTTTTTGCGCCCGCTGGCGTTGCCGAGATCTCGCTGGGGGCCGACGGAACACTTTCCGCGGATGGCCAACCGGTTGCTCAGATCGGGCTTTGGGAACCGGCGGATCCGGTCACGCTCTCTCGTGCAGAGGGGGTGCGGTTTGACCCCGGTGACGCACCGGTGCCCGTCGAAAACGGCCGAATTCTGCAGGGCTTCCTGGAGCGGTCGAACGTGGACCCGGTCACTGAACTGTCGCGGATGATCGAGGTTCAGCGCGCCTATGAGCTGGGCAGCACGTTTCTGGACCGCGAAGACGAGCGCGTTCGAACAACCATTCGGGTTATGGGACAATAACAGAGGCAAGAATCAATGCGAGCACTGACTATTGCGGCGACGGGCATGAGCGCCCAGCAGACACGCGTCGAGGTGATCTCCAACAACCTCGCCAACATGAGCACCACCGGCTACAACGCACGCCGAGCTGAATTCGCCGATCTGCACTATCAGCAGGCGGCGCGGCCGGGCACGATCAACGCAACCGATGGCACCGTTCTGCCAACGGGAGTTCAGCTTGGTCTGGGCGTTCGTCCAACGGCGGTGTCCATGACGGTGATGCAAGGCTCTAGCCAGGCAACGGGCGGTGATCTGGACCTGGCGATCGAGGGTGACGGATACCTGGAAGTCACGCTGCCCTCGGGCGTTTCGGCCTATACGCGCGACGGCGGCTTGAAACGGTCCCCGGAAGGGCAGATCGTTACATCGGATGGCTATCCAGTCGTGCCGGACATCACCATTCCCGACGATGCCCGGACGATGTCGATCAACGGGGATGGCGAGGTCTATGCGTATTTCGACGACCAGGTCCAGCCGCAGCTTCTGGGTCAGTTCACACTGACAGGCTTTGCAAACGCAAAGGGGCTGGAGGCCATTGGGTCCAACCTGTTTCTTGAAACGCCAGCCTCCGGCGCGCCATTCACCGCAACGCCTGGGGCCGATGGATTGGGCACGGTGCGGCAAGGGTATCTGGAAGAAAGCTCCGTCGATCCCGTGCGCGAGATCACCGAATTGATCGAGGCCCAGCGTGGTTATGAACTGAACGCCAAAGTGATTTCGGCAGCTGATCAGATCCTGGGCGCCACGGTTCAAATCCGATGATCCCTCGCACCCTTCTTGCCTTTTTTCTTTCGGCCGCGCCAGTTGCCGCCGATACGCTAATGGCGGTACGGGTCGTTCGCCCGAATGCAATCATTGCGCCCGAAGACATCAGCGTATCTCAAACAGCCATCGCGGGCGCCCTGCCGGGCGACGCGGACATCATCGGGCTGGAAGCGAAGGTCACACTCTATCCAGGCCGCCCCATACTTCCAGCGCACGTCGGGCCCGCAGCCTTGGTGGAGCGAAACCAACCTGTAAGCCTGATCTATCGAAGTGGCGGACTGACAATCTCGACCGAGGCCCGCGCCCTGTCTCGTGGCGCTGTCGGAGACTCGGTGCGCGTCATGAACCTGGCCAGTCGAAGCACGGTTGTCGGACGGATCCGTTCCGATGGCAGCGTGGAAGTCGATGGCAATGGAGGTCTGAAATGAAACACATGGGAATCGTTGGGGCTGTTGTCCTTTTTGCGGCCTGCACGCGCCTTGAAGACGTGGGCAAGCCGCCCGAGTTCACACCGTCCGACACGGCGGCCGAAGTTGCCGCGATGACCTATCCGGTTCCAGGCCGGTCGCCGACCCAAGCATTGCCATCGCGCGAACAAGCGTCGCTCTGGAGCGGCGGGCGCGGTTCGCTTTTGGGCGACAGGCGTGCGAGCATACAGGGTGACATTCTGACGGTTGTCATCGAAATCAACGACAGCGCCTCGATCTCTAACTCAACGTCCCGGTCTCGCTCCGGGTCCGAGGCATCGGCAGCCCCGCAGTTGCTTGGCATTCCGCAAGTAGTCGATCGTTTCCTGCCCGGGGATGCCTCACTGGCAAATGCCGCCAACATCAGCTCGTCCAGCAACAGCAACGGTCAAGGCTCGGTCAGCCGCAATGAAACCCTGGAGTTGAAAGTTGCCGCAACCGTCACAGACGTTCTGGAGAACGGCATTCTGCGCATTCAGGGCAGCCAGGAAGTGCGCGTCAACTTCGAGATTCGCGAGCTTCTGGTCACCGGCTATGTCCGGCCCGAAGACATCTCGCGCCGAAACGAGATCACCTATGACAAGATTGCCGCCGCCCGGATATCTTACGGAGGTCGCGGTCAGATCACGGATGTGCAGCAGCCAAGATATGGCCAGCAGATCGCTGACATCATTCTTCCTTTCTGAACCGGTGCCATGGGTAAGCTACTTCCAGTCATTCTGATGATCATCGGCGGCGCCGTTGGCGGTGGAGTTGGTTTCGTGATGAAGCCGCCTCCGGAGTTGGCATGCGACGATGCAATGGACGAGGCTGACTGCGAGGAAGCTCCTAGCGAGACCGCAGCCGAAGACATGATCGAAGACGAGGCCGACAAGTACTATCTGGCGATGAAGAACCAGTTCGTCATACCGGTCATTCGCGAAGAACTGGTCCGCTCCCTTGTTGTTTTGTCGCTGTCGCTGGAAACCTCCCCGGACCACAGCGAAACGCTGTTCAGTCGCGAGCCGAAGATCCGGGACGTGTTATTGCAAGTCCTGTTCGACCACTCCCACATTGGTGGGTTCGACGGCGCCTTCACCGAAAGCAGCCGATTGTCCCAGCTAAAGGTTGCGCTTCTGGAGGCAACGCAGTCGGTTGTCGGGCCGATCGTGACCGATGTCGTCATCACGGATATCGTGCGTCAGGAGATATAGGTCTGGCGCCGGGAACGCGTCATGCCTTCGCTATCGGCAGCGCGTTTGACCAATCTGTCCATAACAGCGTTCTCTGCGATCAGCCGACCGGCAAGTTCAGCGGCGACGCGATGCTCGGCAGCCACCTGAGCCTGACGCACAGCAAGACGCCGCAGCTCTTCGCCACGCCATAGCGACCATCGCTCCATGGCCTGCGCGCCTTCTGGTGTCAGTATTTCGAAGGTCTTGTTCCGAAGCTTTTCCATCTCATCCGTAAGCCTATCGAGTTGTGAAGCCAATGCAGAGACCCTGGCCATCGCCGCAAGCTCGCGGGCTTCCGTCACTTGACGGAGAGACAACAGATCCTTGGAGCGCAATCCCCGCGTCACGGCGCACCTCTTGCTTTGGCGCGCATCGCATCCGCAAACCTGATCGCAGCGGCAATGGCCTGATAGTGTTCGACCGGGATCTCTTCGCCGATGTCCACTGTCGCGAACAGCGCGCGGGCCGTCGGCGGGTCACGATAGATCGGCACGCCGTGTTCGCCTGCCACTTCGCGTATCCGATCGGCAACAGCATCGACGCCCTTTGCAACGCAGGTCGGCGCCGTTCCACGTAATCGGATCCATTTCAGGGCAACGGCATAGTGCTCGGGATTGACGACCACGACATCGGCGCCGGGCACGTCCGCCAGCATGCGATTGGTCGCAATGTCATGAGCTTTCTGCCGACGTGCCTGTTTGGTGTGCGGGTCGCCCTCGGTTTCCTTCAACTCGTCCTTCAGCTCTTTCAACGACATGCGTTGGCGTCGCAGAAACTGGCTTCGCTGCCAGGCAAAGTCGATGACGGCGATGGCGAAAATGACGGCAGCGGAGGCCACCAGAAACCGAAAGCAAAGATCAACCGTCAGCTCGAGGATTGCGGCGACCGGCAACGCTGGCATGTTCAGGATTTCTTCGAGGCGGGACCGGAAGACCAGGGCCAGGACGATACTATAGACACCAAGCTTGAAGGCGCTCTTCGCGAAGTTGAACAGACCATCCGGCCCGTACTTCTGTTTTGCATTCTTGATCGGAGAGACCCTGTTCAGTTTTGGTTGCAGCTTTTGCCCGGCAAAGACCAACGCGCCCTGCAGGAACGCGACGCTCAGCGCGAATACAAAGGGCAAAAGAAACCAGGCCAGAACCCCAAGCGAGAACGAGGTAAATATACCTTGCTGTGCGAAACGCCCGTTTCCGCCGAAAACCTCCGCCGCCAAAAGGTCGGGAGCGGCAATGAAGGGCATAATCGCCAAGCCAGTCTGGTTGATCGACCACAGCCCCATGAGCATGCCTGCCGCCAGCACGCCCAGATAAACTCCGAACGTCACCAGATCTTGCGAGACCGGGAAATCGCCACGCTTGCGTGCTTCTTCCAGTTTGCGCGGCGTCGCCTCGAACGGTTTTTCTGAACCTTCGTCCTCTGCCATCAGCGGACACCGAAGGGATTGATGACCCGCGACTGCATCTCACCGACCCAGATGAGCAGCATCAACGGCGCCGTCAGTGCCAGAAGCACAAGTGCGCCGAAGGTGATCGCCGGGGCGCCGACGAACGCCACCATCAACTGCGGCATGGCGCGGTTGATGACACCCAGGGCTAGATTATAGAGCAGCGAAACCGCCACGAATGGGGCAGCCAGAATGAAGCCAAACTGAAAGGCCACGGCCACGGCATCGCGAATGGGCGCGACGAACCCGTTGCTGATCAGATCGCCGGCCGCGATGATGCCGTAGGATGTGATGAACATCATGGCGAACTGGACATGCAGACCAAGCTCGACGGCCAGCGCCAATGCCGCGAAATAAAGGACCAAACCAATCGCGGGCTGGGGATCGACGATGTTATTGCCCAAAAGTTGCGCAAGCGATGTGGATTGCGCCGCGATCGTGGCAGCGATCTGGATCGCCATCACATGCAACCGCAAGAGCAAGCCGATGGCCAGTCCAGTCACGACTTCGGCAAACCCTTGCAGCGCATATGGACCCGTTGGCTGCATCTGCGGAAAGACCGCCGGGAACACGATCAGACTGAACGCAAAGGCCACCACCAAGCGCACACGCATTGGCACCATCGCTTCGCCAAAGGCGGGCAAGACGAACATGGCCGACCCAATGCGCAAAAAGACAAGAAAGAAGGCTGCCAACAGATCGGGTGCCAAACCGAAGAGAGAGGCCAGCACTTCGGTCACGTTGGCACCAGTCCGATCAGCGCCGGCCGCGCTTCGGATCCCAGCTCCTCGAAAGACAGAACCGGGTTCGTGATGCCTTTGGCAGCCAGCATGGTGCGCAGGAATCGCCGTCGCCGCATCGACGTTATGATGGCGGGGAAGCGGCCGGTTTCGCTTGCCTTGTTCAGCTTTTCGGTCACGCCGTTGGTCAGCTTCTGAAAAAGGTCGGGCGGCAAGGCAACGTCCCCGTTTGCTGCATCACCAAGTTGATGCTCGGAAAAGCGGGCCTCCCATTCCGTCGCAAGCTGGATCAAAGGCACCGTGCCGTCGCGTTCGCGCACCTCGGCAATGATCTGGAAGGCGAGGCGTTGGCGAACGTGTTCGCAGATAATCTCGGGCGTCGCCGCAGCACCGCGGCTCTCGGCGATTGCTTCGACAATCAAAGGCAGGTTCCTGATCGAAACACGTTCTTCAAGCAACAGTCGGATCACGGAAAGCAAGAGATCCATCGGCACTTTGTCCGGGATCAATTCATCGAAGAGTCGTTTGTTTGCGTCGCTTCGTACGACATCGGTCAGCCCGCAAAGCTCGTCAATCAGGCGACGGAGCGATTTCAGGCTGACGATCCTTGGCAGGTTGCTCTTGATGACTTCCAGCAGGTGCGTCGCCATCACCTCTGCCGGGCTGACGACCGTGGCACCAGCCAGTGCAGCGGCATCCGCGTCAGTCTGGGGAAGCCACCGCGCCGGTGCGCCATAGACGGGTTCCCGCACGTCTCGGCCCGACGGCACATCGGCACTGTCGGGCGGCATCAAGGCAAGGACACGCGCCGGGTCAAGGTTGTCGCGCGCTTGCTCGACCCCTTGAACGTGAATCAAATACTCGCCATCGGGCAGTGAAGCATCATCGGTCAGCCTGATGTCGGGAAGGATCACACCGAAAGCCGTTGCCACATGCTGGCGCATGCTTTTGATGCGCGCGTCCAGACCCGTGGCCGGGTCAAGGATCATGGGAACCAGATCGGGCGCGAATTCCACATGGATCTCGTCAAGGTCCAGCACGTCCCCCATGGTGCGTTCGATCTGCGGAGCAGCCTCTTCAACCTCAAGGATTTCCGGTTCGTCTGGCGTGTTCGCGATCTTTAGCGCCAAAGCGCCGAGAACGGACGCCCCGATGACAAAAGGGACAAAGGGTAGGCCCGGAAACAACGCGAATAGCGCCATCAGGACCGCAACCGTTCCCAAAGCGGCAGGGAACTTGCCAAGCTGGGCAAGCATGGCCAGGTCCGCGGTCCCACGTGATCCGCCGCGCGACAGAAGAAGTGCCGTGGCGATGCTGATGATCACCGCCGGGATCTGGCTGACAAGGCCATCCCCTACGGTCAGGATCGCGTAGGTCTCGAAGGCGCGGCCGAACTCCATCCCGTGGATGATCACCCCGATCAAGACACCCATCACAAGATTCAGGATAGTGATCAGCAGGCCGGCAATTGCGTCGCCTTTGACGAATTTGGAGGCACCGTCTAGGGAACCCAGAAAGGTGGTTTCTGCCTGCTCTGTTTCACGGCGCCGTTTGGCTTCTTCGTGATCGATAGCGCCTGCCGACATATCGCTGTCAATCGCCAGTTGCTTGCCCGGCATTCCATCGAGGGCAAAGCGCGCGCCCACCTCGGCCATACGGGCGGCGCCCTTGGTAATGACGATGAAGTTCACGATCAATAGAACGCCGAAGACAACCAGGCCCAGGAACAGGCTTCCCCCCATGATAAAATTGGCAAAGCCCTCGATGACGCCACCCGCGGCGTGCGTGCCTGTATGGCCTTCGCCGATGATGAGCTTCGTGGACGATATATTTAGCGACAAGCGCAACATCAGCGACGCAAGCAAAACCGTCGGGAACGACGAGAAGTCTAGGGGCCGCTCGACAAACAGGGTCACCGTGAAGATGAGGATCGCGAACGAGAAAGATGCCGCCAATCCGATATCCAAAACCCAGGCCGGCATCGGCAGAATCATCATGACAATGACCGCCATCAAGGCCATCGTCAGCATGACGGTCGGGCTGAAAAGTCCCCGCATCAGCGCATGTCCCACAGGGTCCTGGCAGGACGAAGATCGATCAGCGGTCTGGGGTCCCCCTGCAAAGGCACCAAGGATGGTCCGCTTGAGCGGCCCGCAATCAAAAGTGGAAACCGGTTCTCCCTTGCAGGCCTCGTCGGGCTCTGGCGAGGAACCGGCTCGGCCGCAAGGTCCACTTCAGGTAATTGAAACGTTTCATGATTGGGGAGACGGGAACGAAACCTGTCGAAACGGGCGGTGTATCTATTGGCATATTTCGGGGTTCTTGAATGATAAGCCCCCGCTGCTCTCGACCAATCGCCGAACTCGGCAAACAATTCGCTCAGGAACTTGGCTGCATACCGCGCGTTCGTGATCGGGTCGAACATTGCCTCGATCGAGTCAAATGCTTGCCCGTGCCATTTGTAGTTGATCTGAAAGCACCCGACATCGAAACTGCGCGCGCCCCTCGCAAAATGCCGATCCACATAGGCTTTTGCAGAGCGGACATCGTCAAACCACTTTCCGACGCCCTCCATATTGACAGTCCAGGGCCAAGGTCGAAACTCACCATCGGATTTGCGCCCCGTTTCCGTGAGTGAAATGGCGCGCAGGACGTCGACCGGCACGCCGCTTTCGCGAGACGCAATCTCGGCGGCGCTATCGCATATGGCAGCGATACGCCGAGCGTCTGCAGACACGCTCTGACCAAGACCGATCAGAAGGCAAATTGCGCCACCAAGGAGGCGTAAGGAACGTAACATGAGGTGACTTTCTGTCATCGCGCTCGCTGGATTCTCCAACGCTGGATTTTAGGCGCGACCTCCTATCAATTGGTGAATGCAGGCGACACTGATGTGGCGTTCAACAAAACCTCGATCTGAGACCTACGCGTTCTTGACGCCTCTATCAAAATGCCGTTCGGCGTTTCTGAAGATGTAACGTCCGGCGCCAGTGGAGCCCTCAGCGTCTCTGCCGCCTCTGCAATTGGGGCATCTCCATTCTCTTCGATCCAATCCCAGTCTGCGATCTGAAGGGCGGACCCAACGGCTCTCGTATCGTCACCTGCTGCCGCGAACGCGCGCGTTGCGTCCTGCTCCAAACCAGCAGCATCAAGCGCGAGACCCAGCAATTGTCCTCGTCCCGCCACAGTGCTGTCCTTGATCAAGGCCACCGCGCGTTCTGCTTGATCCAGACCGATCAAAACGTTCACCGCGACGGTAAGGGCTTCTAATGATGCGGGTTCCTTTGACACATACTTCGCGGCCCGGTTGGGAAGTCCCATCCCGACCAAACGGTCAGCAAGGCGCAGCCGTTTTGCCGGAGTTATGGCATCAGGCGGAGCAAGTCGTGACAGCCCGATCTCTGCTTTCAGGAATTGTGCATCGTCCGCGGTTTCTACTGCAGTTTGAAGAGCGTGCGCCGACAAATCACGACGTGTGTCAAAAGTGAGCCCCGGCAAATCATCGACAATCGCGACCCGGAAGTCATCAAATCTTCCAAGAGCAACAAGGCCCCGCAGACCAGCAATATTGAGCTTTTCGGCGACTTCCGTGCCCTCCAGGGCACCAACCAAAGTCGGCGCATCATCCACCCAGTCAGGGTTTGGAGCCATGCCACGCGCCTCCGCATCCAGCATGAGTTCGATCAGGGCTTCTGCCGCGTTCAGGTCCGTTCCATTCGAAAGGTCCTCCAATGTATCACGCGCATCTTCCGCACGTGTGCTTGTCAGATCCAAACGTGCGGTCGCGAGTGTGCTTTCATCAGTTTTTTTGCCGCCGCGCGTTACTGCGCTCAAGGCCGTCCGAGCAGCCGAGTCCATTCCCGCGGCGCGAAGTCTTTCTGATAGAAGTGGTCCCAAGTGTGACCGCAGGTGTGGCGGCAGTGCGCTGAAGGCCGACAGGATGAAGTTCGGTGTCTCAGGCGTGTCCACCGGATCAATCGGGGCGGACAATGCGCCCCACAAGGCGACGATACCCTCGCAATAAACCTGTCCTTCCAAAATGGCAGACGTCGTTCTCCCGTCGTCCATGATATTCGCAATCGCCTCAATGACCTCGCGTTCCAGATCGGAGTCCAGATAGCTGGCAGTCGCGATGGCCTCTGCGCCGAAACCAAGGGACAGGTAGTACCTCGCAAGCTCCATCGCGCCCTCGGGATCAACGCTACCGTCTTCTGCAACCATTCGGGAACGCAGTTTTCCGTGCATGTATTTGTCGTCAGCGGCTCTCCAGGCGGCAACGTCGACCGACTCATCTGGCAAGCATATCGCGCCGGTTTCGGTTGGCGGAAGTGAATCGATTGCTGGCCGCACAACTTGATCAAAACCCGTTGTCACCGAAAGATTTGATCGATCGCTTAGACGATCAGGTGTCGTGGATATGTCGGTTGCAGCGCGGGCACCGATGTTGTCGTCCGCTGTCACCAAACCCTGTGAAGCTGCCCGAGAGAACGCGCGTCCCATCAACTCGACTGCAAGGCTTCGACTGTCACTTGGAACCGGTGTCGCCAGTTCGTCAATGACCAGTGCCATGTCAGTTTGGACAAAGCCGTTTACAGCTGAAAACATCTGGTCCACCTCTGGCATTGGCAGAGACTGGGACTGTGTGCGCGAAGTCATCGGACGCTTGGAAGGCGCGAGCCCAGGAAGTTCTCCTTCGAGTTGGGATTGCTTGAACTGCGGCAGTGTTTCAGCCGAAGTCACCGGCGCATGTGCCACGATGTCCAGAAAGAGCCCAACATCACCGCTGCGCGATATACTGATCTGACAATCGCAAGACAGGTCGATTTCGACGGACTTCGGCCCGGTCGCACGAATATCGCTCAAGCGCGCGCGGCTCACCGAAAGAAAAACACGAGAGAGATCGAACCCTTCCGACATTTCGCCGCGAAAGATCAAAGCAAAACCGCGACCGGTGCGCGTGACTTCCCATTGGGGTGTCGTGTCGAATTCGAACAATAGCCGGGTCAGGTTTGGCTGCTCTGTCGCAGATACCTTGACTGGAGCCGCCTGCAACGGACTGGCCAGACACAACAGAAGAATGAGCGTTGCACGTACGATCATGCGGCATCCTGTTTCGTATTCTTCATCGCTTCTTCGAGTTCTGAAAAGCTTGGGCGCACATGGTGGGGCGTATTCTGTCGGCCAACTTCGATGCAGATCGCCGTTGCGTGATTGTGCAAGTTCGCAACCAGGACTTCGCGGATCAGTTTGTAGAAATGATGATCCTCTTCTGCGATGGCACCCAATCTGGACGCCATTGGCCCCGCGAATCCGTACGCCAGGAAAACGCCCAAGAACGTGCCAACTAACGCGCCGCCGATCATCTTGCCCAGGATTTCAGGCGGCTGGTCGATGGATGCCATGGTCTTGATAACGCCCAGAACGGCCGCAACGATTCCTAGGGCCGGAAGACCATCCGCTAGCATTTGGATGGCATGGCTGGAGTGCTGCTGGTGATGCAGGTTGGCTTCCAGTCGCTTTTCAAGAACCTCTTCAACCTGATGCGGATCGTTGTAGTTCATCGACGCCGATCGCAGTGTATCACAGATGACTTCGACTGCTTCGTGATCCGCAAGGATCTTTGGATAGGAACTGAAGATGGACGAGTTTTCCGGGTCCTCGATATGTTCTTCAAGGCCGACCGGATTCTGGCGCGCCAGGCGGATCAGTTCGAATAGCAGAACCAGCAGATCACGATAGTCTTCCGCTTGCCACTTTGGGCCCTTGAAAACTTTGGCGACATCACCCACCGCGTGTTTCGCCGCAGCGCCGCCATTCGACAGAAGGAACGCGCCGAGACCAGCGCCGCCAATCATCATCATCTCGAACGGAAGTGCCTTCAGGATAATCCCCATCTTGCCACCGGCCAGAATATAGCCGCCGAAGACCATGACGAAGATTATGATGATGCCCACTATTCCGATCACGATCGGACTGCCTTTTCCCGCTGCTCTGGCATATCTTCTTGCAGATACCAGTTAACAACGCGTCACTCGGCGGGCATTTCCTCACGCGCTTCTGGTACGGGCTCGCGGGGAACATCAGCGTTGCGTCCCGCAAGGACGACACTGATCGTATACGCCAAGTCTGGCGTCAATCCGGCAAGTATGGCCGCCGCCGCATCGGATCGCATCCGACCCAAGAAACCGGCGGCAAAGCTAGGTTCCATCAACTGGAACAGCGCAGCGGCCTCATCCGGTTTCATGTTCTCATAAACTGCCGTCAGACGTCCAATATCATCTTCGGCGGCTTTATCCGCTGCGGCCATGGTTGCACGAAGCTCGGCCTCGGCCTGCTCCAACTTGGCCAAGTCTTCTTCAATGGCCGTTTCCGCCAGTGCCAATGCCTGTAGCCGTGCCTCAAGCCTGGCCTCGCGTTCCGCCAGCGCCGCCTCGCGGGCCTGCGTTTCTTCCAGAAGCGCCAAAAGCTCTGGTGCGACATCGACGATTTCCTCAGGATCGCCTGGCAGATCGCCGGACGACATCAACTTCTCTGCCTGTTCCTTCATTTCCTGAGCAATCGCTGCGCCTGGACCCGACCCAAGGCGGACCGCACCCGACGATAGAAGAAGAACCGCTATCGCCGTCAAGGCACCACGACCCGATGCCCAAGTCCGTTTGGGCATTCTGCTTTTGGTGCGTTTCGTCATTCCGCTGCCTCACGCACAACCCGGCGCGACTGGAACACGGTTTTGTCAATTGCGATGACATCCGCCTGCTCTTCCGCCGACATGTCGGGTTTCTGATTGTCGACCGGCAGGTCGTGCATCGAGGCTACCAGCAGTTCCAGCCGCTGCGCCACACCTTCGGCGCGCCCGGTCAGAGCCTCCAGCGATGAGGCCGACGAGTGTGTAGCTGTTCGCGCCGTCTCAAGCGCTTCGGTCATGTCATCGACCTGTGCTGACAGAACGGCAATCGCACCGCCCATACCGTTTTCGAGATTCGTGAAACGGTTCAGCCGACGGGACAACACAATGCAGTACACCGCAGCCCCCAACGCCCCGGCAATCAAGAGGATATCCGCGATAAGTTCCATACCCGCTCTCAGTTCACCACGAATTCCATCACCAGAAGGTCGTGAACGCGATCGCCGCCCACAACCAGATCAATTCTGCGACGCATTTGCGAACGAAGCGTCAACAGCGACGATGGATCTTCGATGTCTTCCATTTCGAGCGACTGCAGATAGGTGTTCAGAACGTCCATCACCCTGGGCAACATCTTTTCGACATCCGATTGCAGGCCAGAATCGACTTCCAACTCCGCACGAAAACGCAGGTAGCGCCGATCTGTCGGATTTCCGATCGAAACCGTCATCGGCTCCAAAGACACGAAGGCTAGATCGTCCGACAATGTCATCTTCTTGGGTTCTTCTTTGGTGGATCCGCCCCCAAGCATGCCAGAGGCAAACGCAAAAGCGCCCCCGCCCGCCAGAACAGCAAGAACTAGGCCGATCAACAATCCGCCTTTGCCTTTCTTCTTCGGCTCTTCTTCGACGTCTTCGTTTTCGTCCGCCATCCACAGCTCCTTCAAGAAGCGTTTTAGACAATTCTGACTAACCGAATGTTAAGGCCCGGCTGCGAATACGAGACAAGTGTTTGAAACGCGGAGAACCCCGTGGATCAGTTGATGTCGGTTTGGATGGGCCTTGATGCACGGCGCCGGGTAACGGTTGTCGTGGCCACTGTTGCCATGTTCGCAGCCGTGTACTTCCTGGCGCAACTGGCCTCGCAACCACGCATGGCGCTTCTTTACGCCGGCCTTGACGCCAATGCGGCGGGCGAAGTCGTGACAGCGTTGGAAGCGCGGGGTGCCAACGTCGATATCCGCGGATCGGCCATCTATGTGAACGCATCAGAACGCGACGCGCTGCGCCTTGCCCTTGCGGGCGAAGGGCTGCCTCAGAACGGGTCGCAAGGCTACGAATTGCTGGATGCCTTGACCGGATTCGGCACGACGGCGCAGATGTTCGACGCCGCCTACTGGCGTGCGAAAGAAGGTGAACTTGCGCGCACCATCACAGCAAATCGTCAGTTCTCTGCGGCCCGCGTTCATATCTCCAACCCGGCAAGCGACCCGTTCCGGCAGGGGCAGGTTGATTCGGCCTCAGTCTCTGTCACCATGGCCTCGGGCAGCATGACCCCGGCACAAGCAACGGCAATTCGATACCTTGTCGCCTCCGCCATCGCCGGCCTCAGCGCCGACAACGTCTCGGTGATCGACGGCGCCAACGGGTTGGTCCCGAACGCTGACGATGCCGCGTCCCTCGCCAGCGGTGCGGGCGACGCCCGAGCAGAGGCGTTGCGGTCCAGCGTCACCCGCTTGTTAGAAGCGCGCGTGGGCCTTGGTCGCGCGATCGTCGAAGTCACCGTTGATCCGGTGACCGAACGCGAAGAGATCACCGAGCGTCGGTTTGAACCCGACAGCCGCGTACCGATCAGCTCGGACGCGGAAGAAACCACCACCACATCCAGCGACACAGGCAGCGGCGGCGTCACCGTGGCGTCCAATTTGCCCGAGGGCGACGCGACAGGCGCCGGCAGTAGTTCGCAAAGCAGTGAAACGCGGACCCGTGAGGTCGTGAACTATGAGGTCTCTGAAACGCAGCGTGCCATCGTCCGCGAGCCCGGCGCTGTTCGCCGCATCAGTGTCGCTGCGCTTGTGGATGGTGTTCGGGTTGCGGCACAGGACGGGACCCAAACCTGGCAGCCACGCACCGAAGAGGAACTGGAAGATCTGCGAGAGTTGGTGGCTACTGCTGTAGGCTTCGATGCCAACCGCGGGGATCAGATCACCATCCGGTCAATGGAATTCCAGCCACCAATGGAAATGGATCCGCCGCTTGCACCCGGTTTCATGGATCGCTTCGCCCTCGACGTGATGTCGCTGATCCAGTTGGGTGTTCTTGCGCTTGTCACGCTGATTTTGGGTCTTTTTGTCATTCGCCCAATTCTCACACGCCGGCCAGAGCGGGCGCCCGCGCAACTTGCCCCGCCTTCGGCGGCGGCTGATACCGAGGCACCCGCAGGTGGGGACGTGCTGCCCAGCCTTCCGCCACTTGACGGAGAAATTGACGACGGGTTTGCACCGCTTGGGGATCTACCAAGTTTTGACAGCATACAAAGTAACTCTTCTGATCCCGCAGCTCGACTGCGAGAACTGATCGAGGAGAAGCAGGACGAAACTGTCGAGGTTCTCAATCAATGGATGAATGAACCGCAGGAGGCGGATCGGTGACCCAGCATACCTTTCTGGAGTCCTTCGATCGCGCCACGGGTTCGGTGGCGGTGAAGCCCGATCCGGTTGAGCTGGCCAAGCTGGATGCCATCAAGTCAGAGGCCTACGAAGCTGGCTATCGTTCCGGCTGGGACGACGCGGTCGCATCCGACAAGGAGGCGCACCAGCGGATCGAAGCGGAGTTCGAACGAAACATCCAGGGACTGGCCTTCACATACAATGAAGCCGTAGATCGTCTCCGCTCGGAGCTGAAAGGGTTTGTCTCAGCTCTCCTCGATCAATTCTTGCCCAGTCTGTTGCCGGATGTTTTGCGTGAGTACGTCCGCGCCGAGCTCATCAGCATCGGCGATGAGCAGATTGAGCTTCCGGTCGAAATTGTCGCTTCTTCCGACTGCCTGCAGCTGCTGAGCGGGATGATCGAAGACGACATCGCCATGGATGTGAACCTAGTCGAGGACCAGTCTCTCGCGAACGGACAGGTATTTGTCCGCATGGAGGGCCGCGAGACTCAGATCGATTTCGAACCATTGATCCAGAACCTGAGCCGGCAATTCGCAGCTTTGTGTGAGCCGGTCGAGAAAGGAAGTGAAAATCGTGCCTGATGCTGCCGATGAAGACCTGAACGCGCTAGGAGGGTCGCGCTTCGGCGACGTGCCGATCGAGATAACAATTTCGGTTGGCGTCGCGCGCCCGCTCATTCGTGACCTTCTCAGCTTGGATGAGAATGCTGTCTTACCGCTGGATCGCGCCTTGGATGATCCTGTCGAGTTGTTTGTCGGTGAAAAACTGATTGCGCTTGGCCAGCTCGAAGAAGTCGACGGTGAAGGCTCAGGCAAGCTTGGTGTCCGCATTACCGAGGTTAAGGCGATTGACGGCAACACCTAGCAGGAACAAACTGGTCGCCCGACTTGCCCTTATCCTTTTGACAACGCTTGCTCTTTCCGGCCCAACGGGCGCGCAAGAGCTGACTTTGGACCTTGGCGACGAAGTGACCCTGACCGAGCGATCCGTTCAGTTGATCGCTCTGTTGACGGTACTGAGCCTGGTGCCGGGGCTTGCGATCATGTTTACCTGTTTTCCGTTCATGGTCACGGTTCTGGGGATTTTGCGACAGGGAATCGGCCTGCAGCAATCCCCTCCGAATATGCTCATAGTTAGTTTGGCGCTCTTCTTGACCTATTTCGTAATGGAACCCGTGTTCACCACAGCCTGGGCAGAAGGGATTACGCCGCTCGTCGACGGCGATGTGTCTATCGAACAGGGTGTAGGCCAGACAATCCAACCGTTTCGCGAGTTCATGACTTTGCGGGTCCATCCAGACACAATGGCAGTTCTTGCGGACCTAAGACCGGAAACAGAAGACGTTGCGATCGAGAACGCCCCGCTTTCTCTTCTTGTGCCGTCGTTCCTTCTGAGCGAAATCGAACGCGCTTTCCAGATTGGCTTTCTCGTTTTTCTTCCATTCCTGATCATTGACCTGGCGGTGGCGGCGATCCTGATGTCAATGGGTATGATGATGGTGCCACCGGTCATCGTTTCCTTACCGTTCAAGCTTGCGTTTTTCGTCGTCGCAGACGGCTGGAGCCTTGTTAGCGGCGCGCTCGTCAGAAGCTATTTCTGATTCATTCGCCAACAGCTCGATTACCTGACAACGAATTCGGCATGCAAAGCGCCTGCCGCCTTCATCGTTTTAAGAATGTCGATCATGTCTCTTGGCGACACACCAAGGGCGTTAAGGCCTGCGACAACTTCGGACAGGGTCGTTCCTTCTGGCACTTCGGCCATTGACACACCTTGCTCTTCATCGATCGCCGCTCTTGTACGCGGAACAACGATGGTCTCCCCATTTGCAAAGGGGTTCGGTTGGACGACGATGGGCGCTTCTTCGATTCTCAGTGTCAGATTGCCTTGGCTGACGGCCACACGCGAGATGCGCACATCCTCCCCGAGAACGATTGTGCCAGACCTCTGGTCGACGACAATTCGCGCGCGTTGCTCCGGTTCGACCATCAACGACTCGATGACACCGAGGGCATGCGCGGGCGAGGGAAGTCCTGTAGCGTCGATGCTGACAAGAACCGTCCCCGCATCCAACATCTGGGCGACGGTCCGGCCGAAAGCCGTGTTGACTGTTGTTTCGATACGGCCGGCCGTCGTGAAATCCGGGGTCCTCAACCCAAGGCGGACCTCTCGAATTGCAGAGAAATCGAAAGCAACCTCTCGCTCAACACGTGCACCGCCCGGAATCACGCCCGCCGTGGGAACGCCTTGCACAACGCTGGCACCATCGCCTTCAACAGAGGCACCGCCCGCTATTACCGATCCTTGCCCGACAGCATAGATCAAGCCATCGGCCGCATTCAAAGGCGTCATGATCAATGTGCCGCCCAAGAGGCTCTTTGCGTCACCGATGGCCGAAACGGTTACATCTATCCTACTTCCTGCACGCGCAAAGGGTGGCAATTCGGCTGTAACGAGCACTGCCGCCACGTTGCGTGGCCTGAATTGCTCGCCCGTGACATTCACGCCGAGCCTTTCGAGGATGTTCGACATGATGTCTTCCGTGAACGGCGCGTTGCGGATGCCGTCTCCGGTTCCATTCAGACCCACAACAAGTCCATAACCCACCAGATCGTTGCCCCTGACACCGTCGAATTCCACAAGATCCTTGATCCTGACTTCACCGGAAAAGGCGGCAAGGGACAAAGAGAACCAAGCGAATGCAGCGAACCAAAGAAGCCTCATAGGTAGTTGACCAGCGAAAGTTGCGACATGCGCGCAGTGATTGCGTAAATGGATTGCAATCGGGTTTCCGCGTTCTGAAGTTTCACAGCCAGTTCAAAGGGATCCGCCTCGATCAATTCTGCTCTCGCGATCTGCAGGCTGTCAGACTGCGTCCTGACTTCGACCTCAGCACGTGAGACTTGCGCTTCAATTGATCCGACAGACGCCTGAAGCGCCACAACCTGGTCGTCGGCTACCAGCAATCGTTCGCCCGAAAGTCGCGCCAGATTTCCTTGTTCTTCCAGATTCCCGGAAAGGACATCTCGCCCAAGCAATGCGCCAAGGGCCAAAGCGGATAGCTGAGTTCGAACGGCCTCGTTCTCGGCAGTGAACAAAGGCGCCCCTCGCTCTAGATCGGACAGTTGGGTCGATGACGTGGACATTGGACCACCCAAGTATCCTGTCGTTTCGAATCCCCCACCGAGCGCAAACCAGGCGTCAACAACAGCCGCGACATCCGCTGCTGTTGTGGCCGCGGCAGCCGTGATCTCTGTCTCGAGTGCCGTCAATACAGTCTCCGTATCAGCGACAGCAGGTTGGTCAGTATCGACACCTGCAAAGATTGACCGGCCAGCGACTTGAGTGTTCAGGGTACCCAAGGCCGACGAGAAGCGCGAAAGCGTTTCTGTCCCAGCATTTGCAATCAGTGTTCGATCGGCAGCGTCCGGCAATGTCAGAAAGACACCGGAGATCGAACCGAGGTTTCGAAGGTTATCGAGTGCCAATTGTTGACTGGAGATGATCAGGCCGTACTCGGCCCCAACGGCTCGATAGCTTTCCATGCGCTTCAGACCCTTTTCGATGTCAGCGAGCGGACCGAAATCGCCCTTCAATCGCGCAACAAGATCGCTTGAAACCCCTGAAGACAGCTCACGCGTGTATCGAGTGACATCGGACTTGATGCGCCCGGTGTCGCGACGAAGTTGGTAGCTGATAGAGAGATCGCCGATGGAGGATAGTGTCATTGGTTAAAGCCTGATTAAGAGCTGGATAAGTTCATCCGCGGTCTGGATAACACGGGCGTTCGCCGCATAGGCCTGCTCGATCAAAAGAAGCTTCTGCATTTCCTGGTCCGTATCCACACCTTCGGCCAACAGAGCTTCATCAAGGCCGGCATATCGGGATTGCTCAAAAGAAAGCCTGTCGTTTCGCAATTGCAGGTCCTGGCCAACACGCGAAAGGATGTCCGCCGTTAGATCCGCAGTCGAGCGGGACGCGGCTGAGAACGTACCACCTACCGGTACGCGCGCCTCCTGAAGTCGATCGAGCATTCCGCTCAGCAATGCCGCATCACCGATTGACCCCGGTGCCGCCGCGCCCAGTCCGTCGCGCAGACGCCAAATCTCGCCCCCGGCGGAAGGGTCTGCCAGGGCGTTCACCGATACTCTTCCGGCCAGGCCTGTGACTGACGACGCGTCGAACGCAGCTCCTCGATCCGTGAATAAGCCCGGATCGCCTGCAAGCAATGTCGTATCAAGCGTGGGGTCCTCGAATCGTGTTACCAGATCCCGAGCCATCGCATCGAGGTCACTCTGAACCGTTACCGAAAGTTCATCACGAACGGCGAAAAGGGATGCCAGGCGACCGCCTGCGATCGGCCCATTCGGACCGCTCGTAGCCAACGGAGTCCCGTTCAACGTCAAACCGGAAAGCGCGCCGCTCGAAAGCGTCATATCGGGTGTGATAGGTTCGGTCCGGGTGAACCCGAACTCAGCAGGCTCGATGTCCAGAAGCAACGCGCCAGTCATTGTATACAGCGCAACCGTGTCGTTCTCGCGCGGAAGCTGGCGCAGCGGAACAAGTTCCGAGATATCATCAATCAGCTTCTGGCGACCGTCCAGCAAAGCCGGATAGTCGCGGTTCGAGCCGCGTGCACGCAGAATTTGTCCATCGATTTCCGCGATCTGTTGAAGCGTGGCATTTAAACGCTCAATCTCGGTGCCAATCTCACGGTCGGCATCCTGCCTCAGGATCTGAACCTGATCAGAGGTGTTATTGAGTTTGTTGGCCAGTGATGTCGCCGCGTTCAATACACCAAACAGGCGGGAATCGCTTTCCGGGCGAGACGTGGATTCCAGCAGGGCAGATTCGAATGCGGCAACGCGGGCAGTCAGACTTGAGGGGTCATTGGGCTGCCCAAGCGTGTCCATGACATCTTGAAAGAAGCCGGCTGGCGCATCGGCGAAACCAACTGCGGCACTGGCAAGGCGCCGTTCTCGCACCACGTTTTCGTCGACAATCCGGTTCACGCCGTCAACTTGGACGCCGTAACCGTCGCCAGCGCGAAGTCTTGCGCTCAAGTCGATTTCGCGCCGTGCGTAACCTTCCGTCGTTGCGTTCGAGACGTTGGTACTGACGACTTGCGCCGACCGGGCTGCCGCTGTCAGACCGGTCAATGCATTGGCGAGTGTGGCAGAGATGCTCATCTAACGTTACCGTTTGATATTGGTGGTTTCCTGAAGCATTTCATCGACCGTTTGGATGACCTTCGCGTTCGATGAATATGCACGCTGCGTCTGAATGAGTTGCGTCAATTCACCAGCCACATCGGTTGCGCTTTCTTCAAGCGCATAGGACACGATATCGCCGGTCGGGCCATCGGCGGCGTCCCAAAGGAAGATGGTTCCACTGTCAGCGGATGTCCGGTAGATTTGGTTGTCTTCGGCGATCAGCCCATTGGGGTTCGACAGATCAATCAATGGAATCTGATAGATCGTTCTGGTGATCCCGATGTCGAAGTTCGCACGAACGAAGCCGTTTGCGTCGACATCCACCGAAATCAGGTTGCCCACAGGCGAGCCATCCTTTGAAATCGACGTCGGTGCATAGCTATCGGACAGCTGTGTGAAACCCGTACCGGTTCCCGCAGCGCCTATATTGATGGTGATGTCGCCGCGCGCCGCCGTAACGGTAAGTTCACCGGTTGACGGATCATAAGCTCCGCCGGTGGTCGTGGCTACCGAGGCAATCGTCCCGCCCGATCCAGTCGTGTCGTCAAAAACGACGGTGTATTCGCCGATCAAAGTTCCGCCAGAGGCAGAGTCGCGAAGCTCCATCGTCCAAGTATTCGACAGGCCAGCCGTCGGGTTGACTGTTGGTGTAAAGGTAATCTCGATGCTTTGAGACGTGCCCAGATTGTCGAAGTATTCCACGGACAGCGGCAGCGACGTGCCAGCGGCGCCGAATTCGGTTTCGGTGGCTGGCAGGTTGACCCCCAGCTCAATGCGTGTTGTCGGTTCCGACGTGAACTGATTGACGTTGATCTGAACCGGTTCAAGCCCATCACCGGTATCGCGCGCGAACGTCGGAATGGAACCATCGGCATCGGCAGGCCAGCCCATCAGGGTTACGCCCGAGGATGTCCGCAGGAAGCCGTCCTCGTCGGTTCGGAATGACCCTGTGGTTGCGAGATACAGGGGATAGTCTCCGATGGAATTCAACAGCGAGCTTTCGGTAGTGACCGGCAAAAAGCCACGGCCACGAACCGCAAGGTCGGTCGCGTTATTCGTTGATGCAAGTGCCCCCGGCTGGTCAATCAGGCGCTGGGTTGTCACCCGAACACCACCTGCCGAATAGGTACCTTCGCCGCTTTCAATGACCAGCGACGAGAAGTCTGCCACTGCACGCTTGTAACCGTAGGTGGCCGAGTTCGCGATGTTGTCGGCAATTGTTGCCAAGCGGCTGGCATTTGCTGCCAAACCGGCCACACCCGCATTCAGCGAAGAAGAAATCGTCATGGATCAGCCTTTCTGCTGCTTTGCCCCGCAATCCTCATAACCGATGCCACTTAACGGGCAGCTAATGTCTAAAATGCGCGTGAATTTTCACAGCTTGTCGCGAAGCAAGATCATTTCGATCCGGTTGTTTCGTGCTGATAGGGGGTCTGTTGTGACTGGCTTCCGGTCTGCAAATCCGGCGATACGTTGCATGCGGCCTTCGCTGATGTTCCCGTTCAGAAGAAGCTGCCGCACAACATCGGCCCGCGCCGAAGAGCGCGACCAAACCGGATTTTCGCGCGCAGCAAGCGGAACAGAGGCCGTATGGCCCTGGATCGCGATTTCATTCGTCGCAAGTTGGAATACCTCGGCAACCGCGGCAACCACGCTGGCAAGAGTATCGGTTGGCTCGGCTTCCCCTGTGAACAAGGGCGCGTCCGGAATATCGAAAACCTCTACAATCAATCCTTCGTCGGTGAGCCGCGTGATGACATGGCGGCGCAACAGGTCGCTGACCATGCTTTCGCCCGCCCTGCCGGTCAGCTTTTCCTTCAACTCCTCAAGAGCGTCCGCGCCCTGGTCAGCGGCAGCGGTTTCCGCGTCTGATTCGGGGCTGACCCCATTCTCGCCCTTGGCCTCTGCGCTGGACGACTGCACCGTTAAACCAGCGCCGGTGCCATTCTTGGCCAATGTATTCTGGGTGAAGACGCTGTCACCGCCAAACGCGCCATCACCACCACCCGACACTTTGTTCACGGGAACCGTCGGGTTGAAGTAGTCGGCAATACCCTTGCGCTGCTTCTCGGTCGTCGCACCCAGAAGCCACATCAACAGGAAGAACGCCATCATCGCGGTTACGAAGTCGGCATAGGCCACTTTCCACGCGCCGCCGTGATGCCCGCCGGCAATAACCTTTTTGCGCTTGATGATGATTGGTCGCTGTTCTTCCGACATCACGTTTCCTCGCCCTGTCCCGGTTGGAGTCCTAGCCAAGCGCGGTGAATTTTGACTTAATCGAGCCACTGGCAAACCCGGGTCGATTGTTTTACGCCTTTGCGCAGGTAAGAGGAGGCAGTCCCTTGACGGACAAGAAGTTGCGTAGCCAGCAGTGGTTCAACAATCCCGACGATCAGGAAATGACCGCGCTCTATCTAGAGCGCTACCTGAACTATGGCCTGACACGGGAAGAGCTGCAGTCGGGCAAGCCGATCATCGCAATCGCGCAAACCGGAAGCGACCTGTCCCCCTGCAATCGCCATCACATCGAGCTGGCGAAGCGCGTCAGGGATGGTGTCGTCAGCGCGGGCGGCACAGTGATCGAAGTGCCGGTGCATCCGATCCAGGAAACCGGCAAGCGGCCGACCGCCATGCTGGACCGGAACCTTGCCTATCTTTCGCTGGTCGAAACACTCTATGGCTATCCGCTGGACGGCGTCGTCCTGACCATCGGCTGCGACAAGACCACGCCTGCACTGCTCATGGCCGCCTCTACCGTAAATATCCCCGCCATCGCTCTGTCGGTCGGTCCGATGCTGAACGGCTGGTTCCAAGGCAAGCGCACCGGCTCCGGCACCATCGTCTGGAAAGCCCGCGAACTCCACGCGGCGGGCGAGATCGACGATGACGGATTCATGGAACTTGTCGCTTCCTCCACCCCGTCGGTGGGCTACTGCAACACCATGGGCACCGCGACCACAATGAACTCCCTGGCCGAGGCGCTGGGCATGCAGCTTCCGGGGTCTGCCGCCATCCCCGCACCCTATCGCGAACGCGGCCAGATCGCCTATGAGACCGGCAAGCAAATCGTCGAGATGGTGCATGCCGAACGGCGCCCCTCCGACATCATGGATCGCCGCGCGTTTGAAAACGCGATTGTCGTCAATTCGGCCATCGGCGGGTCGACCAACGCGCCAATCCACTTGAACGCCATAGCGCGCCACTTGAATGTGCCACTGGACAACGACGATTGGCAGCGGCTTGGCCACAAGGTGCCGCTTTTGGTCAATTTGCAGCCAGCTGGCGAATATCTTGGCGAAGACTATCACCGTGCCGGTGGCGTGCCTGCGGTCATCAACCAGCTTCTCGAAGCCGGGCTGCTGCCGCATCCCGACGCCATGACCGCCAACGGAAAGACGATCGCCGAAAACTGCGCGGGCCGTGAAATCCTGAACGACGACGTGATCCGTCCAATCAGCAATCCGATGCTGGCCGAAGCGGGCTTTATCAACCTGAAGGGCAACCTCTTCGACAGCGCGATCATGAAGACCAGCGTGATCACGGACGAGTTTCGTCAACGCTACCTGTCGAACCCGGATGACCCTGAAGCCTTCGAGGGCCGCGCCATCGTGTTCGACGGAACCGAGGACTATCATGCCCGCATCGATGACGAAACGCTTCAGATCGACGAAAACTGCATCCTGATCATGCGCGGCGCTGGCCCCATCGGATACCCGGGCGGCGCCGAGGTCGTGAACATGCGTCCGCCCTCTTACCTTTTGAAGAAGGGCATTCACTCGCTTCCCTGCGTGGGTGACGGGCGGCAATCGGGCACGTCCGGCTCACCGTCCATCCTGAACGCTTCCCCGGAAGCGGCAGCAGGCGGCGGCCTGGCGCTGGTCAAGACCGGCGACCGTGTGCGGATCGATTTGAAGAAGTGCACGGCTGACATGCTGGTAGATGAAACCGAGTTGGACGCCCGGCGCGCGGCATTGCCCGAACGACCGTTCTCGCCCGAAAGCCAATCGCCCTGGCAGGAGCTGTTCCGCGAGAAGGTCGAACCCTTCGCCGAAGGCATGACACTTCGCGGCGCGGACGAATTCCAGGACATTGCCCGCACAAAAGGCATGCCAAGGGATAACCACTAATCAGCCATCGGACGCGGCAATTCGAAGTAGACGCTGTCGCACCATTCATCGCCGACCTGGATTGTCCTTTCCGCCCGCCCGGTCACGGTAAAGCCCAACCGTTCCAGTAACCTGAGCGATGCACTGTTTCTGGGGTCGACATCAGCCACCAGTTTGTCGATGGGCAGGCTTTCGAAGACGTGAGGTATAGCCGCACGCAAGGCTTCCTGCGCCAAACCCTTGCCCCAGTGGTCGGGATGGAAGATGTAGCCAATCTCGCCCAACCGCCAACATCCAGCCTTTCCGATGGCCCTTCCCTTGTACTCGACGATGAAGTCGTCGCTTGTCTTGGGTGACGCTCCGACCATTCCTGACAGGAAGCGCTTTGTCTGTTCGATCTTGTCGTGCGGCAGACAGTCCCAATACCGCATGGCGGCCGGATGCGAGAAGACGCAATGCAGGTCCTCCAGATCATCCATTCGCGCACGTCGAAGCAAAAGCCGGTCGGTCTCGATCATCCTCGGTCCATCAGGTGATATTCGCGGTTCGGCATCATATCGACAGCGGTGGCAAACCGGTTGGACATGTTGAAGAAACCGATCACGTCAGCCAGATCGAAAATCTCATCATCGTCCAATCCCGCGTCGCGTAACGCCTGCCGGTCCGGTTCCTCGACCTCCCACGGCGTCACCGTCAGCTTCCAGGCGAAATCCAGCATCGCCCTATGACGATCTTCCAGCGGCGCGACGCGATAGTTCATCACCAGCATCTCGCCCAGTTCCGGATCACCGGACAATTGTCGTACCGCTTGTCCGTGTGCGACAAGACAATAGTAGCACCGGTTCGCCGACGACACGACGACCGCAACCATCTCGCGTTCCAACTTCGAAAGCTTCGAGTCCGCCAGCATCAAGGTGTTGTAGAAGGTGACGAAGGCCCGAAGCTTATCCTGGTGGCGCGAGAACGTCCTCAGGACGTTCGGCGTGAAGCCAAGCTTCTCGTCACAGACTGCGAAATACGATCGCATGTCATCGTCCAGCGTGGACGAGTCGGGTGAATCAAAGATCGAGATATGATCAGGTTGCGGCATGAGCGATGTCCAATTGTGTCGATTCTGGGTCCAAGCGGTAATTCAGGTGATATGGGCTGTTTCGGTTTTCGCGTTCCCATATTGCAACTATCTCCCATTGTTGGCCCGGGGGAAATAATGAAACATTGCCACAATTTTAGTGCCGAATAGCGAACGGTATTGGTAAGTATTTAATATATTAAATTCAGATACTTAATTGTATCCAGGAATTCCTCAGCAAGGATTTGCGCATTCCATCCCCGGATCGGCGGATTTCCCTTGTTGCCGATACGCCAAGCCCATTTGTCGCCACAATTGGTGTTAACGTTGAACACAAATTTGACCAGTTCCAAGCGTGCCCCGCTTTTTGTTCCAGTTTCGTTGAACTGACGTTTTTTGACAGTGCGCCGGACAGGACGTCCGTGCGCAGACGGGAGAGATGTGCCATGAACTACACTGCCTATTTTGATCCTTCCAATCCGGATACACCTGCCGGAATGACCCCCACCGTGGCTGCCGCAGACGTCACGGGCGTGCCCAGCACCGGGACCGGTCTTGCAGGTGCTGCCTATGTCCCAGGCACCAGAATCTGGAATATCGACATGGCGGCCGAAGCCGCCGCCGGCACCGCAGATGCAACATTCGT
This sequence comes from Paracoccaceae bacterium, assembly GCA_030065075.1. Lineage (GTDB taxonomy): Bacteria > Pseudomonadota > Alphaproteobacteria > Rhodobacterales > Rhodobacteraceae > JAJDOD01. The sequence goes on from JASJDQ010000017.1 coordinate 29,482, forward strand.
GGCATCCGAACTCGTCTACAAGAACAACAAGAGCGACACGACGATTACCGAGTTCCTTCGCGACGACGGCGCATCGGTTCAGGGCAACGGTGACCTGGAAATGGGTCCTTCGGCGCTGACGTTCTCAGGCTACATCTACATTCCGCCCGGAGTGCACGAGATCAAGATCACCTCGGATGACGGTTTCGACCTGAACATCGGCGGCGTCGACTTCAGCGAATTCGCCAATGGCCGCGCGCCCGATGACACCCCACGGGTCGCCGAATTCGAAGGCGGTCTGTACCAGATGGACCTGCTCTACTTCGATGGCGGCGGCGGCATGCAGCTAACGTTCGAAATCGATGGGCTTCCCGTGGACCAGAGCGCTTTCTATCAGTCGGTCGAGGATTTCACCAATCCGCCCGCCGACGTCGCGCTGGTCCCGGCAGAAGACTACCACCCCTCGTTCTTCATCCCCGAAACCGTGGACGGCGACGAGACATATACGACATCCGATGCCCGCGACGTGATCGAAGCCGACGCCAGCGATGACACCATCGACGGCCAGGGCGGTGATGACGAGCTTATGGGTGGCTATGGCGACGACGTCCTGATGGGCGGCGAAGGCGACGATGTGCTGAACGGCGGCCGCGGGTCGGACGTGCTTGACGGCGGTGCCGGCAACGACCTGCTGATCGCCGGTTCCGATGCAGGCGTTCAGAAAATCGGCCAGATCGCCATCGGACAGGAAACCCGGGGCGACCCCGACGGGGAAGTCGATCAGGCGCTGCAAAAGCTCGCGATCTACTCCGACCAGCCGATCAAGGGCGACGACGTCCTGATCGGCGGCGAAGG
>JASJDQ010000201.1 GCA_030065075.1 Paracoccaceae bacterium
GCCGACCGGTAGCGGCAACTCAAGATCGCGGAATGCGCTAGTGGAAGTGGTTATCGGCAAGACCGAGAGCGCTGTAGAGCTGGAATACCGTCCGCCACCGGGTTCCGAGGCGCGTGCAGGCTCCACAGAATGGATGTTTCCGGTTCGCATCCGAAAGAGTTCAGATGATTAGACCGAGGTGCTGAACCGAACAGAGCTTCTGGCCCGACGTGACGCGTGGCTGGAACAGGCCCCGCAATTTCGTTTGTTGTGCGGCAGTGCCGTCTTTACTTGGACGGCGGTCCAAATCCATTGTGAGGTAGACGACGTGTTGGATATCGTCGCCGCTTTTGACCTTTGGGTCTGGGATCTCTCGCCAGACCGAATGTGGCGAGAGCCCGGGACAACCGCCTCACGGCAACTAACACTCGTCGAAAATGGACCGAACGGCCAGCCATACGAAGTGACCTTCGAACTGGATCTCGAGGCATTCCGCCGGGCCGATGCTGAGGTTGAAATCTCTGTCGCCATAATGACAGGCAAGCCTACTCCGACGTTCGAGGACGCGTTGCGTGAGCTGTCTGATGTTGCGCATTCAGGCAATCTCGTACTGGGGTTTCAGACTGACACCTCAGGCGCCCTGAACGAACGCACTTGGTTGCAGGAAATCACGAAGATCAACACTCTCGGACAAGGCACTTCCTACCTGACCACTACGTCGATCCAGCGGAGCTCTCAACCGTAACGGTCATTTAATGCCGCCATCTGGATCGCAGGTTTGTCCGCACAGCGCCGTCAGCCCCCCTACGTCCAATCTACTCAAGCCGTCCAGCGACTTGTGCGCAAGCGACCCTTGAGGGCTTGCTTTCCTCCCGTTAGTGAGCGCGCCTTCTGATTTCCCAGCCTTCTTGCCATTCTGCGTCGGCCTGCAGCAATTCTAGTCCGGAAGTTCGCCTTGATGGATCAGGATTATTCACCATTGCATCTATAGCTGATTTTTCGACAGCAGGACTGAAAAGAAAACCTTGGAGTTCGTCGCAACCGAAAGCGTCTAGGGCGGCCGCCTGTGCCTCTGTTTCGACCCCTTCGGCATTCAGCCGAATGCCCAGAATCTTACCGAGCATGATAATTGCATCGACAATAGATGTGGCCTTTTCGTCAACGCCAATGCTGCGAGTGAAGGACCGGTCAATCTTGATCTTGCTAAAGGGAAATCGGCTCAGATGGCTCAGACTGGAGTAACCAGTCCCAAAATCGTCCATCGCTACGCCGACGCCCATATTGCGCAGGTCGTTTAGCGTTTGAATGACGATGTCGGTGTCCTCCAGCAATATCCCTTCGGTTATTTCCAGTTCCAGATTCTCTGCAGGCAGACCTGAACAATCGAGGGCCTCGCGGACTACAGAAACCAGATCAGATTGCCGGAATTGTGCCGGAGACACGTTGATTGCGACTTTCACGGCCGGCCAACCTACGGCATCTAGGCATGCTTGTTGGATAATCCACTTCCCCAGCGAAATGATGAGACCCGTATCTTCAGCAAGCGAAATGAACCGGGTCGGAGGGATTTCGCCTTGGCTTGGATGTGTCCATCGAATGAGCGCTTCCACACCCACAAGCTCATGAGCCTGCCGAGAAACCTGCGGTTGGTAGCACAGCCGAAACTCGTCGTTCTCTATTGCGCGAATGAGGTCTTTCTCAAGCTGTCGCCGCTCTAGCAGTTGCTTGTTCAAATTTTCGTCGAAGAACGAGTACGCCCCTCGACCCATCGATTTTGCGCGGTACAGCGCAAGGTCAGCGCGTTGGTAAACGGCGTCGGGACTGGACGCGTCAAAATCACCGAGAAAGGAGATACCGACGCTTGCGCCAACACTGACATCCTGGCCATCGATTCTCATGACCTCTGATACATCAGCGATCAGGCTAGCCGCCAGCCATGCAACCGCATCCTCGGTAACATCACGATTGACCAAGACCGCAAACTCGTCACCGCCCATACGCACGAGAATATCGTCATCGGTCAAAAGTCTTTTGATACGGTCCGATACTTGAACCAGCAATTTGTCCCCGACCCCATGACCGAACGTGTCATTGACTTGCTTGAACCGGTCCAGATCGATCAAAAGGAGCGCGGCGGCAGTTCCAGCCGATTGGCTTTCCTTGAACGCCTCGCCAAGCCATTTGTGAAACAGGCCCCGGTTCGGCAATCGGGTGAGCGGGTCGTGACTAGCGAGAAACTCTGCATGGTTGATCGCACGGTTCATCACGCGGAGTGGCAACGACCTTGTCGCGATGAAAACGCCGATCCCGAGCGGCAGAGTTATCAAAGACACGAGTAAGGCTCGCTGTACGAGCTCAGCGAGCGAGCGCCGGACCACGATTTGGCCCACCTGAACCCCGGAATCGAAGATTGGCTGGCGGGCCTCGATGGCGGGGCCTCCAAGTCTTCCACCGGCGCCGATAAGTTCCGTGATAACCCTTCCATCTTCATCGAGGATCAGCTTGCTGTCGTTCGGCTCGCTGTTGCCTGGATCGTTTAGGATGTCGAGGTGTCGATCTTCCTCAAAGCGCCAGAGCAGCGGGTTGCTTCCGATCAGCTGCGACAGTTCCTTCGAGAGGAATTCCGCTTCGGCGCTGATCGCTCCTACATCCGCTTGTCTGCCCAACTCATAGGTGGCGATGGGTGGGCCGAAGGCAATGGTTGTGGCAGCCACGGCGGCCACAGCGGATGTCAGCCGTACGATACTTCGATCGCTGCTCATTGCCGTTGGCCCTTAGTTCGGCCTTTCAGTCCAGCTCAACGTAGTGCGAGCTTGCCCGAAGGATTTCCTGGCCGTCCGGCGAGTACACGAAGTCGAGGAACCGTTGCGCCGGATTGGAAATGTCATCGCGAACCACGATGCTGAAAGTTTTGGCAAAGGTGTTGTTCAGGTCTGCCGCGAGTCCCGCCGTGGGCTCCACGCCCTCGAAAGTCAGCAATTTCACACGCCGGTTTTCCGAAACGATCTGCGCAAGAGACGCGACGCCGATCGAGCCCGGGGTCGTTTCGATCAAGTCTGCGTTCTTCTGATCGCTTCGGGCCACGATCAGGCCCTCGCGTTGCATGAGGGTATCGACGGCTGACGCCATTTCGGGAGAAAAATCTCGTTGGACCTTAACGTCGGTTTCGGACGGTTGACGGGTCACGACACGGACATGAGTGCCGTCGTCCCATTGCGTTGTCCTGCCGGTGTAGATCGCGACAAGTTGATCAAGGCTAATATCATCTTGGGGCACAGTCTCGTTGGCGATGATCACGAGTGGCGATCGCGCATAGGGAGTCGCGGTCAGACCTTTGCTTGCTTCTTCTTCCTTCAAGGCACGCGCGCTGAGTGAGAAATCGAGGTCGCCCTCCGACAACGCACGAATGCCGCCTCCGCTGCCAAGGCTTGGCAGCACTTCGACACGGATTTCCGGGTGCTGCTCCTCGAACGCTTCGGCCAGCAGTTTCATGCCGCCAAGCGCCGCTCCAGTTCCTCCAACCCGGACGGTGTCGGCGGCCGCGACAACCGGAAGCCCGGAAAGCAAAATGGAGCAAGCAAGGCTTCGCGCCAAAATCCCCAGATTCGAGAGTTTCATAGCCTTCACTCCCATTGAAACGGGGATAAATAGGCTTTGACCTGTTAACAGCATCTTATGCTGATAGCGCTAACGCTGACATAATCCAGCAACTTTGAAGTTAATCCCTAGCCGTCGATTGAATGCAGCTTCTCTTGGTTCGTTTGGATCACCCCGCGAACTCCGGCCTGAACCCTTGACCGATGCCTGTGACGTTGTCTCCACGCGCTGCAACTCCGGCGGAATGAAGCATCAACTCGCTTCGGCGCTCTGCCAATGCGATACACATATCTGGCGCTTAACAACGGCCGATCGCCCGAACCGGGTAGCAGCATTGGGCGTGTTTTTCGGAGAACCGATTTGGGTCGCGCAGAGTTCCCAATGGTAAGGTGCGGTCTGTGTCGGCTCGGTCCGCTGAGCGGACCTTCGAGCGCGGGCCAGCTAATGACGGCTTCGCCGCGAGGCTAGCGTTTGAGTGCGTTGTCCACGGCTTCCTCTGGCAAGCTCAGCACTTTAGCGGCTTCTCTTAGCATCCACGCACCTGACGGCAGCTTTGCCACTTCGTCCCGTTCAGTCCATATCTCGCGCGTCCATACTTTTCCGTCGTTCGGCAAGAGCTTCTCATCGCTGCCTTTTCTTCCTCTACGGTCAGGCACGTCCGTTCCTCTAGTAGTCATGCTGTGATAGGAACAATAGGCGAACACATATGCTCCGTTGGACAGATGAAACCCATGGCCAAGAAAGAAAGACCTACGCCTAACCAAGCCGCGACAGTTGACCCCAAGAGGAATAGGGAGGGCAAGCTGAAATGCTTCGGTGGCTCTGAATCGGACGACCGGAACAACATCCTCGCAAATCAGGCGGTACGGACGCTTTGGCTCAAGAACTCGGACGAAGAAACGAAGGACCGGCAGTTGAACGCCGCCGCAGCAGCCCTGCAGGGTTTCGGTCCGCGCGATGAGTTGGAAGGGATGATGGCGGCTCAGCTTGTCGCCGCGCATAGTGCAGCGATGGAGTGCTACCGCCGGGCCATGATGCCTGAGCAGACGTTCGGGGGACGGAACCAGAACCTCAACTACGCCAACAAGCTCGCACGCACTTGGGCGACGCTACTCAACGCGCTGAACAAGCATCGTGGCAAAGGCCAGCAAAAGATCACCGTGGAACATGTTCATATTCACAATGGCGGCCAAACAATCGTTGGCACGGTTGAACACCCCGGGGGTGGGACCGAAGGCAAAGTCGAGGAACAACCACATGCAAAGCAGATTGCCCATGCACCTGAGTCCCCGATGTGGCGCGAAGACAAGAGTCGGGACACCGTGCCAGTCCCCTGCGATGAGCAACGGCAGATGCCGCATGCATGGGGGCAAGTCACCCGGCGCGCCCAAAGGGAATGCAAACGCACTTAAGCATGGTCGCTATACAGCCGAAGCCATTGCGGAGCGGCGAGAACTGGCGGCGCACATACGCTCATTGAATGAGTTGGTCGAAGAAGTTGCAGGGTAAATCAGTCTATGCCTGACGCCCGAGTATCCGAAAAACCATCAGAAAATAAGGGGGCCGATAGGGGGATAACTAGAAGTGCCATAATTCAAATGGATAATAATATGAGATTTTCTGATTTTATCTGGTGCCCCCACACGGACTCGAACCGCGGACCTACTGATTACAAATCAGTTGCTCTACCAGCTGAGCTATAGGGGCACGCCGCGCTCTTTAGCAATCGGGCGTTTGTCACACAAGCGGCTTGTTTTGTGCCGGCGGACACTTTTCGCGATGTGATGCGGCCAGTAGTCTGCGGTGAAGTGTCGGAGAGCGACAAGACACGACCGACGGGCGGGGCCGAATGCAGATCGTATTTCATCTTGGGGCGCATTGTACGGATGAGGGTCTGCTGATCCGGTCGATCCTGCAGAACCGGGCGCGGCTGGCGAAGGAAGGGATCGCAGTGCCGGGGCCGCTCAGGTACCGCGAGCTTCTGGGCGACACCTCGACCCGGCTGCGGGGCGCGCCTGCGGACCCGGCGACCGAAGCGCTGATCCTTGCCGCGATATGCGAGGACTCAACAGCGGAACGCGTGGTGCTGTCGAGCGAGAATTTCCTCTGCCGTCCGCAGAAGGCTCTTGGGGCCGAAGGACTTTATCCCAAGGCGGAGAAATCGGCATGGCTCGCGAATTGTGTCCCTTCTCACGATGTCGGTTTCGCGATGGCCATTCGTAATCCGGCAAGCTTCCTGCCGGAGATCGTCAAGTCACTTCCCATCGGCAGCGGTTTGCCGGAGGATCTGGTGGCCGAGACACTTCTCTGGTCGGATGTGATCGCCGACATCACCGCCGCCAATCCGGGGAGCGATGTATGCGTCTGGTGCCACGAGGACACACCCTTCGTCTGGTCCGAGGTCATACGCGAGTTGACCGGGCATGATCCCTATACGGAACTCGACGGGGAATTCGACATGCTGGAGACGATCATGTCGGAAGATGGCCTTGAGCAGCTTCAGGAATTTCTCGAAAGCCGGGGGGTCTCCGATCAGATCAAACGGCGTCGCGCCGTTTCGGCCTTCCTCGATGCCCATGCGCTGGACGAGGAAATCGAAGCGGAGATCGATCTTCCCGGCTGGACGGATGAGACCGTCGAGGTTCTCACGGAAATCTACGAGGAAGACGTCGCCCGCATCGGGGCGATGCCGAATGTCACTTTCGTCTCGCCGTGAAGACGGGTTTTCAGGTGTCTTCGCGGATCGTCGGCCAGCCCATCAGGCGGGAGAACGGGTGACCGCCGCCGGGAAGGACCGAAAGGCCTTCTTTCCTTTTTGACAGGAGCGGCATCGGCCAGAACGCCTTCGACATGAACGTCCCGGTCTTGAGCGATGCCTTGGCTTCGCGGCCTCGCAGGACACCGTCCCCGAAGAACAGCCTGCCGCCATTGATCACGCTGTGGCGCCGCCGTTGCGGCGACAGAAGGCGGACGCCCAGTTGTTCGGATATCGTCCGGTCGCCGCGAACCGAGCCTTCCATCGTGAGGAAGCGTGGATGATCCTTCAGAATGCTCGGGGCGTGATCCCTGGGCGCCTTGACCCGGAACCGCTCCGTCTCCAACCCGGACGGGATCGCGCCGCTCGTCTCGAAGATCTCCGTGGCAATCCGAACCGCGTTCAGCGGTTTGTAGGTTGCCCGCACGATGACGGCGCTGTTGCCGTCGCCGATCCGTTCCGCCAACGCGACGGTGGCGTCCTCCGGGATCAGCGCTTGGGTGACCTTGCGCGTGGCTTCGCCGTCGCCCCCGCAAATAAGGCTGATGGCATGGCGCGGAAATCCTGCGCGGTACAGTCGTCCAACGACCCCACGCGCCGACGCCTCGTCGCGGTAGAGCCGGGTGATCACTGTGATCATGAAATCTCCACTGAGTCCGTTTCTCGTCCTTCTGAGACGGTAGTGCGGCCTCTTGGAATGGCCAGTGCAATGGCCAGTACAAGGAACGCGATTTCAATGGCGAAGACGTAATTGTAGGGCGCTGCGGGCGAAACCCCTCCCAAAACGGGCATCTGGACGATGATATCGCGGGTGATCCCGGCCAGGGCGACGCCGATGCCGGCGGCGGTGGCCTGAACCGCGCCCCAGGTGCCCAAGGCAAGGCCGATGCGGTTGTCGGGGGCCGCCCGGATCGTGGCGGTGAGGGTCGCGTGACCGAAGAGCCCTGCCCCAAGGCCGGTTGCGAGGACGCCGGCAAGGAAGACGAGTGCGCCGCCGCCAAAGGAGGCGAGGATGATGGCGGCGAAGCCGGGGACACCCACGAGCGCGCCCACGCGACCGACCGAGACGGCGTCTGCAGGGCCGGAGAGCACGCGGGAGGCGATGGCGAAGCCGATCAGCGTGCCGGTCGCGAACAATGCGGTGAGCCGGGTCGTTTCCGCGACGGAGAAGCCGAGCGCCTGGCCGCCGTAAGGTTCGAGCAGCACGTCGGCCATGCCGAAGCCGAATGTGCCGAGCGCAATCAGCACCATCAGGCGGATCATGCCGGGTTGGGCGATGAGCGCGTTCCACGCTTCGGCGAAGGGGACAGTGCGCTGGCGATCCATTTCGCGGGCGCGCTCGCGGTTCAGCGCCTCTTGTTTCCAGAGCGCAAAGAGGTTGAGGGCGATCGTCAGGACGGCGGTACCCTGGATCACCTGGATGAGGCGGCCGGGGGTGTAGTTCTCCAAGAGACGTCCGTAGACCAGCGCACTCACGACCATGCCGAAGAGCAGCATGACATACATCAGGCCCACCACCTTGGGCTGATCCTCTTCGCGCACCAAGTCGGTGGCGAGG
>JASJDQ010000202.1 GCA_030065075.1 Paracoccaceae bacterium
GCGCACGTAGCCGCCCTTGCCGCAGACCATCTCCAGCTCTGCATGATCCTCATCGGGGCGACCGACCAGCGTCAGGCTTTCCACAAACAGCGGGCGCGCAGCCAGGTCCACATCCTCACCCGCCCGGGCCTTGGCGTAAGCCCTTTCGCCATCGATCTTCACCGCCGAAAAGGCGGGCGGCACCTGTTGGATGTGACCTTCGAACTCCGTCAGAGCCGCGCGAAGGGCCTCATCATCTGGCCGCACATCAGATGTCGCCAGGACCTCGCCTGCCGCATCATCGGTGTTGGTGGCGACCCCGAAACGCACCGTGAAGGCATACGCCTTCATCGCGTCCGTGACGAACGGCACGGTCTTGGTCGCTTCGCCAAGCGCGACTGCCAGAAGCCCGGTCGCATCCGGATCAAGCGTGCCTGAATGCCCCGCCTTCTTGGCTTCGAACGCCCAACGCACCTTGTTGACGACACTTGTCGACGTCATGCCCTTTGGCTTGTCCACTACAAGCCAACCCGAGATATCCCGCCCCTTTTTCCGCCGTGCCATATGCGCCTCCGAAAGATCGGCCTGCTAGCCCTCAAATCCGGGCGATGTCAACCGGGCGAAGGCTATTCGCCGGTAACGACACCCAGCATCGGCCCCATCGGAAAACCGGCGTCGTGACGGTCAAGGGCAGGGGCATAGAGCCGCGAAATTCGTCCGTCCAGAAAGAGCGCGTTCGGGGTTTTCAGCACATCGCGAAAGAACCGCGCGAACCGCTGGAAGTTGACCGCATCGTTCGAGATGGCGGCAAGCAAGCGACCATCCTCTGTCACACCGACACCGTTCCGGATGTTGAGCGAGTCCGATTTCGGAAGGAAACGCGGATGCAACGCGCCGTCGATTACCAGCATCGGTCCCGATTGCGTGGCCTGCTGGCACGCCGGTTTCTCCCGATCGAACCGACGCGCCTCGATCACGCGGGCCGATGTGTCCGTCAGGCAAAGCACACCGTTTGGCAGCAAACCGAAATTTCCCGGCCCGGCAGAGGTGACAAGGGGCGCCAGCTGCTTCCCATTTTCCACATACAGACCTACCGGGCGCCGGTCGGGGTGATACATGCCCGCGTTCATGGCCCAGCGCAGCTCCGCTGGCGCAAGACGCTCGCTGAGATTACGGAACGTTCCCAGTTTGTCGCCGTCCGGATCGTCCAGATAAAGGCCGATGGCGTCCGTACCCGGCACGGCTTCGCACACAGTCAGGGATACACCTTCGAAATCGACATCCCGGCATCCACCTGCCCAGACAACACTGGCGCAAAGGTTAATCGCTATCCAGATCGCGGCGAACGTTTTCATCGGAAAACAGTGCCCTCGTATCGTCCAGCCGGTCAAACGTTTCGTCGATGCGAAACCGGATTTCCGGCGAATACTTGAGCTGTAGGCCCTTGTTCACGATGCGCCGGATTTCGGACTTGTTGCGTTTTAGCGCGTCCAACGCCTCGTCCCGTTGGTCGCCGCCCAAGGGCAGGACATACGCCGTCGCGACCTTCAAATCGGGCGAACAGGTCACTTCCCCCACCGTGATCGACAGTCGGTTCAGGTCGGGGTCATGTACATCGCCCTGATGCAGCACGTCCGACAGACGCCGCCGGATCAGTTCCGCAACACGCAACTGACGTTGCGATGGCCCGGGGCCTTCATGAAATCGCTTGGACATGCGCTTTGATTTAAGCATGCCCGGGCCGAACGGCAAGCGCACGATTTCGCCTAAACCTCCCGCCCGGCTTGGTGTATCTGATCGAAAAAACCGGAGGAAGATATGTCGGACTTGCCAGGCGTGGTGATCACAGGCGCATCGGGGCGCATGGGGCAGATGCTAATTGCCGAGGTTCTGGCCTCGGACCGGCTGTCGCTCGTTGGCGCCGTTGAACGGCAAGGGCACGCGTGGGTTGGACAAGACCTGGGCCAAGCCATGGGCGGGAAAGCGATGGGTGTGTCCGTCACCGATGACGCACTCGAGGCCATTGCGCCCGCGCAGATCGTGATCGACTTCACGACGCCCGAGGCGACCGTCGCTCACTCCGAATTGACGGCGCAGGCGCGTGCGATCCATGTGATCGGCACAACCGGGATGGACAAGGACCACATCACCAGGCTCGAGGCGGCGGCACGCCACGCCACGATGATCCGCGCTGGCAATATGAGCCTTGGCGTGAACCTGTTGGTCGAACTGACGCGCCAAGTCGCGCGCGCTTTGGACGCCGAATTCGACATCGAGGTCGTCGAAACCCATCACAGGCACAAGGTCGACGCCCCCTCCGGTACGGCGCTGATGCTGGGCGAGGCCGCGGCAGAGGGACGCGGCGTGCTTTTGTCAGAGGTCGCGGACCGTGGCCGCGATGGCATCACGGGGGCCCGCAAGACGGGGGACATCGGGTTTTCCGCCATTCGCGGCGGCGACGTCGTGGGAGAGCACGATGTGATTTTTGCGGGTGGGGGCGAGCGGATCATTCTGCGCCATATCGCGACGGATCGGCGGTTGTTTGCGCGAGGCGCAGTGAAAGCCGCTCTGTGGGGCCTCGGCAAGGGGCCCGGCAGCTTCGATATGCGCGATGTTCTTGGTTTGAAGTGATCCGCCCCAGGCAATTGGACGTATATGCTCAAAACCCAGCGGAGCGTGATGATGCGTCTAGCCTTGTTGAGCCTTTTGATGATGGCGGTTTCCACGCCGGCCCTTGCCGAATTCGCGCGTGTGGACAAACGCGACAACTTTGTAAATCTGGTTCAGGATCGTGATCTGACCCGTCTCGGCATCCGTTTGAAGGTGACGACCGATGGCAAAATCAAGGGCCGCGCCTTTGGCCAGAACATCAGCGGCGACTGGAACTGGAACGGCGGCTACTTCTGCCGGGACCTCTTTGTAAACGGCGACGTTCTGGACGCCGCGAACTGCCAGAAGGTCGAAGTGCGCGGCGATACCCTGCGGTTCACGTCCGACAAGGGACGGGGCGATTTCGCGGACCTGCGTCTGAAATAGGAAAGGCAACGAGTCGCATACTCCGGCCGTTGCTCACCTCCGTCCACCCACATCCATTCTATCGCAGCATCGATTGACCCGGCGTTAGGGTCAGTGGCTGATCGCTCGACGTTGCTGCGATTTGAATGAAACATCGTCATTCCTGCAGTCCGAACTCCGACCAACCGTGAGGTGACGGCTCGGGCGTGCCCATTGAAACCCCCGCGCCGCGCCTCTAGGACGGTGCCATGACAATTCGACGCGATTTGGCCGATGCTGTCGGCAACACGCCCCTCATTCGCCTGAACAAGGCGTCCGATGCCACGGGCTGCGAAATCCTTGGCAAGGCCGAGTTTCTGAATCCCGGTCAATCCGTGAAGGATCGGGCGGCGCTTTTCATCATCCGGGATGCCATTCGCCAGGGAAAGCTGAAGCCCGGCGGCACGATCGTCGAAGGCACGGCCGGAAACACGGGCATTGGCCTTGCGCTGGTGGGTGCGTCGATGGGGTTCAAGACGGTCATCGTCATCCCCGAGACCCAGAGCCAGGAAAAGAAGGACATGATCCGGCTCTGCGGCGCTGAACTCGTTCAGGTGCCTGCGGTGCCCTACAAAAACCCGAACAACTACGTGAAGTATTCCGCCCGGCTGGCAGAGCGGCTGAACCAGACGCAGGAAAACGGCGCGGTATGGGCCAACCAGTTCGACAACACGGCGAACCGGCAGGCGCATGTCGAAACCACCGGCCCCGAAATCTGGGAACAGACCGAAGGCCGCGTCGATGGTTTCACCTGTGCCGTCGGATCGGGGGGCACTCTGGCGGGCGTGGCCGAAGTGCTGCAGCCCAAGGGAGTCAAGGTCGGGCTTTCCGACCCAGACGGCTCGGGGCTTTACAAGCTCTACACTCATCAGGACCCGCCGTCCGGCGACTCGATCACAGAAGGCATCGGCCAAGGCCGGATCACCGCCAACCTCGAAGGCTTCACACCGGATTTCACCTACAAGATCCCGGACAGCGAAGCCTTGCCTCTGGTCTTCGATCTTCTGTCGGAAGAGGGCCTTTGCCTCGGCGGATCGTCCGGTATCAACGTCGCTGGCGCGATTCGACTGGCCCGCGAAATGGGGCCGGGGCACACGATTGTCACTATCCTTTGCGACTATGGGAACCGGTACCAGTCCAAACTGTTCAATCCGGACTTCCTGCGAAGCAAAGGCTTGCCGTTGCCAAAATGGCTTTCCGGTGACGAGCGCATCCTGCCGACCGTTTTCGAGGATGTGGAGTCGTGAAGCGTATCTTTCTTGTCCTGACCTGCTGCTGGTTCTGGAGTGCCTCAGCCGTTGCGCAAGACATCGACTTTCAGGACTTCGACCGCTTCGCCGATCTGGTCGAGACCAGCCTCGCCAATGACGGCCTGACCGACAACGGTCTGGAACGGGCGCGTGCGGAACTCGCCGAGTGGCGGGAAACCCTACTGGAGGGACAAAGCACTAACGCCGTTCAGATCGAGGCGCTGGAGGCTCAGTTGGACGCCTTGGGGCAGGCACCCGCGGACGGCGAAGCCGAAGACCCTGCAATTGCCGAACGCCGCGCCGCGCTGCAAGAAGCATTGAGCGAAGCACGCGCGCCACAACTGACGGCGATCGAGGCGTTTGCCCGCGCCGATGCTCTGATTGGTCAGATCGACGCCGCACTTCGGGGCCGTCAGACGGATGCCCTGTTGGAACTGCGCCGGACCCCCCTCGACCCGGGACTATGGGCCCCCGCCATCGCCGAACTCGGAGGCGGGCTAGGGGACGTGCAAACCGAAATCGCCTCGTCAATGTCGGGTGATCAGGACCGCGCACAGGTCTGGCAGCGCTCCGCCATTGCCGGGCTGCTTCTCCTGCTAGCGATCCTGCTGATCCTGCGCGCGCCTCGGTGGGTCGAACACTTCCTCTCGCGGATCGAAACCCGGGCCGGATCTCATGGTCCGGTTGTCTACGGTTTCCTCGTGTCCTTCGCGGGCGTGATGGTAGTCATGGCGGGCATCTCGCTCATCAACCTGGCGCTCATTTCCACCGGCATTCTCGGCACCAAGGGCCAGGCCGTCGCCATCGGCGTCAACGCGGCCATACTGGCCTATGCCATTGGCCGCTGGCTAGGCGGGCGCATGTTCCCGACGCGCGAGAACATTCCGGCCGTCCTGCACCTGAGTTCCCATGAAAGAGCCCAAGGCCGCCGCCTGTCGACCGGGTTGGGCCTGGTCGCGGGCCTGATGTTCTTGCAGTCGATCGTCGATGCCAGCTTCCGGTTCAGTGGGGATACGCTTGGCGTTCTGATGCTGCCGGTCTTCGTGGTCGCGGGCATCATCCTCTTCCGTCTGGGCCGTCTGATCTGGCGCGGCGGCGCGCCGGTTGAAGGCGAGGGGCCAAAATTCGGCAACCAGGTCATCCGAATTCTGGGCCGCAGTGTCCAACTTCTTGCCGCGGCCAGCCCCATCCTCGCTGCCATCGGGCTCTTCAACCTGGCGCGCGGCATCCTTTTTCCGCTCTCGCTCAGCCTTGGCCTGATCGCCTTCCTGATGGCGCTGCACTATGTGCTCCGCGCCGCGTTCGCCATGCTGCGCGGGCTCGATGACGAAAGCTCCAAACAGGCCCTGACGCCCGTCCTCCTCAGCCTAGGCATCACGGTGCTGTCGCTGCCGCTCTTTGCGCTTCTCTGGGGTGCCCGCGATTCCGATCTGGGCGAAGCCTGGTCCAGCTTCAAAACTGGTATCCGCTTCGGCGACACCACGATATCGCCGGGCACCATCCTGACGCTGGCCATCATCTTTGCAATCGGTTTCGTGCTCACGCGGCTGGTGCAGGGCACGCTTCGCACTTCGGTCTTGCCGCGCACACGTATCGACAAGGGCGGCCAGAACGCCATCGTCTCGGGCGTCGGTTATGTCGGGATCACGCTCGCCGCGCTCTCGGCCATCACGGCGGCTGGCCTGAACCTCTCGTCCTTCGCCATCATCATCGGTGCACTCGGCGTCGGCATCGGCTTCGGCCTGCAGAACATCGTCAATAACTTCGTCAGCGGCATCATTCTTCTGATCGAACGCCCGATCAGCGAAGGCGACTGGGTCGAGGTCAACGGCCAGATGGGAATCGTCAAGGCGATCAGCGTGCGCTCCACCCGGATCGAAACCTTCGACCGCACCGACGTGATTGTCCCCAACGGCGACCTGATCTCGGGCACCGTGACCAACTGGACGCGCGGCGACAGTATCGGACGCGTCATCGTGCCTGTAGGCGTCGCCTATGGCACCAACACGCGCAAGGTCGAAAAAATTCTCCTGGAAATCGCCGAAGCCAGCCCGTTGGTGTCGATCAACCCACCTCCTTCGGTCGTCTTCCAGGGCTTCGGCGCCGACAGTATGGACTTCGAGATCCGCGCCATTCTGACCGATATCAACTTCGGCCTTTCCGTGCGCTCCGACATGAACCACGAAATCGCCCGCCGCTTCGCCGAGGAGGGCATCGAAATACCGTTTGCGCAACGCGATGTCTGGCTCAGAAACCCCGAAGCGCTGGCCCCGGCCGGGCGCGAGCCTACGGAAAAACGCCCGTCCCCCCCGCCCATTGACCCGTCTTTGGGCGGTCTGGACGACAGCGACGACTGAGCTCTGCAACTTGCGGGAATAGACGGCTGTGTTACGATTCCCAAGGGAAATCGTTTGGCGGTCACAGCATGGATGATCTGGAATTCGGCTCGGAAGACAAGCGCGGCTACTGGTCGCCCCATCGCCGGATCAGCTATGGCCCCGCCTTTGCCTGGCCGCCGCAACCCGCCAGATTTGTCCGCTGGTTTTTCGGCTTCCCCGGGTACCTCTTGCCATGGAACGTGCTTTACGCGGCACTCGCCGTGCTGATCTGGTTCTATGCTACGCCGGCGCTGGAAAGCTTCGCAGCCCCGACTCTCGGACTTTTCGGCTTAATGCTGGTCCGAAATATTGTCTTCGCCATCGTCATCTACGGGGCCTGGCATCTATGGCTTTACATCTGGCGTCGCCAGAACACGGCGTTCAAATACAACCGGACCTGGCCAAGCCCCAGGTCCCCGGTCTTCACCTTCAACAACCAGATCTATGACAATATGTTCTGGACGCTCGCCAGCGGCGTCCCGATTTGGACGGCTTATGAAGTCCTTCTTCTTTGGGCCTATGCCAGTGATATTGCACCGATGATCTTGCCCGGCGAGAATCCGGTGGCCTTCGTCGCCCTGTTCTTCCTCGTCCCGTTTATCCACGAAGTCGGCTTCTATTTCGCGCACCGCCTGTTGCACGTCCCGTGGCTCTATCGCATCGCGCACAAACTGCACCACCGCAACGTTAACCCGATCCCGTGGTCGGGTCTGTCGATGCACCCGATCGAGCACGTAGTTTACTTCTCGACCATCCTTCTCTTCTTCGTCATCCCTGCGCATCCGATCCACATGATAAACCTTGCCTCGCGCCTCGGACTTGCACCGGCGCAGGGTCATACGGGCTTTGACCGCGTGGTGATCGGCGACAAAAGCACGTGGGATGTGTCCTATTACGCCCACTACCTGCACCACCGCTATCACGAGGTGAACTATGCCGACGGAATGGTGCCTTTGGACAAATGGTTCGGATCATTTCACGACGGCTCGCCCGAGGCGGACCGGGCGATGATGGCTCGCCGCAGCAGGATGGCGCAAAAGTGACGGCGTGGTGCGCTCGCGCAAATGCGTATCCAATCCGCGCAATCCCCTTGCGGGAGCGTCCCGGAACCGGCTAAAGAACCCCAGCCGGAGAGGTGGCCGAGTGGTCGAAGGCGCACGCCTGGAACGCGTGTAGGCGGGAAACCGTCTCCAGGGTTCGAATCCCTGTCTCTCCGCCACCG
>JASJDQ010000018.1 GCA_030065075.1 Paracoccaceae bacterium
GTCGCCCGGCGCACATGCGCCACAACCGTGTGAGCGTAAACCCGCGCGGCTGCCTTGGTGAAATGCTCTCCTTCGAAGGCCGCCCAGGTCTGCTTCTCGACCACGGGGACGCCATCCGGATAATCCGCGACGCCCCAGCCATGGCCGTGCATCAGGCCCTCGCTGTCACCTCGGCTTTGCGCCATAAGTGCATTTTGCGCCCGTACAAGCCCGCATTCCACCTGCGTTGGCTCGTTCGCTCTCATGGCGTAGAGGCGACACATCTCAACAACCTTCCATTCCCTTGCGCCCAGACTTGAGCATAGAATCAGGTGTGGATGAAACACTTTGAATGCTGGACCAGAACTTTGGATAGCGTCTCGGGCACGATAGAACGCGCGATTGACGCGAAGTTGCCTGAGATAGAGGCGTTGGCGAAGCGGCTGACACGGGATGAACCGGCACTTCGCTCCTCGCTCGATTTCGGCCCCTTGGTGCGGCAGGGTGCTTCACAGGACCCAGCCCTCATAATCTGCGACCATTCCGGGACCGAGCTTTTCGATCTGGAAAGGGTCGGACTATACGAACATCGGATGGCACTTCTGGCACGACCGGGGGACACAGTCGTCGTGCGCCGACGCGTCCCCGAATTCGAGCGCTATCTCGTCGAAGTTCTCGGTTTGCGAGACGTTACCTTTCTTGAAGCAGGCTCCGAAGGACCCGAGCCTGTTGCGCGAAAACTCCGTACCAACCTCGCGCTTGCCAGGCAGCTGGCCAGCGCATTGAAGCGGGACACGCCGCTGACGATCCACGCCTATCTGACAACCGGCCACGTGTGGCAACTGGCCAAGGCACTCGCAGAAGACAGGCAAAGGCCGATCTACGTCGCCGGGCCGGGGCCCCGGACATCAAGGCGTGCGAACAACAAGCTTTGGTTCTGGTCGATTGCGCGCGAACTGACCGGAAGAAGCTCGGTGCCGCCGACACTCTACGCCTTCGGTCCGGCGGCCGCCGCCGCAAAGGCCGCTCGTTTCGCCCGGACATGCGAAAGCGTGGTCGTAAAGGTTCCGAGCAGCGCGGGCGGCCGTGGCAACCTGCATCTGGAAAGCGATGTTCTGCGAGACATGAGCCTTTCGGATATCAAGCGCGTCGTCGAAGACCGGCTCTATGCGGTGGGATGGCGGGGGACATACCCTATCCTTGTAGGGGTATGGGAGGCGGGGATCCTCGCCAGCCCTTCGGTGCAGATGTGGCTGCCGCGACCAGAGGAAGGACCGCCGTCGATCCTCGGCCTTTTCGAGCAGCGCGTAGAAGGCGCAACCGGCAGGTTCTCGGGCGCGCAACCTGCGGCACTTGACCAGGAGATGGCCCAAGAGATGCTGGCAGAGGCAGCGATCCTCGGCGCGCTCCTTCAACGGATCGGCTACTTTGGCCCGTGTTCGCTAGACGCTGTCATCAAGGACAGTGACGAAGGTGGCCGCGAGTTGCATTGGGTGGAATGCAACGGGCGCTGGAGCGGCGTGTCCATACCGCTGACGGCGGCCGGTCGACTTCTGGGGCATTCTGTTCCGAAAGGTCTGTTGATCCTTCAAGACATTCTGCCGGAGGCGAGGTCAATCACTACCTCGGGGCTGCGCGCTTTGCTGGGCGACATGATGTTCAAGGCGGCCGCATCAAACGAAGCCATCGTGATCCTGTCGCCGCCCGACAGATTTGCAGATGTTGCCCTGAACCTCATGGCGATTGCTGAAACACCCCCCGGGCCGCGGCGATGGTCAAGGTTGTGCACCGTCGGCTCGATACGGCCATCCGTTAGGCCGCAGCCGAACGCCAGTTTGTCTTTGAGATTGCGGCACAGGGTACTGCAGGTCCACCTTTTCACGCAGCCCAGCGAATGCGAGCTCCGGGTATCAAGAAATCGCACCGCTCGGCTGGAGCTGCTGGTGTGCATAAGGGGCGGCGCATTGATGCTCATCAAGCTGCTGCAAGATCATTCATGCGAAGAGAGAAAATGGACCGAATCACGGAAACGGAAATCGTCATCCGCGCGGAAGCCGGAAGAGTTCAGCTTCCCGGCACGCTCATGCTGCCGCACGCGCCGATCGGCCTCGTCATTTTCGCCCATGGCAGTGGAAGCAGTCGTCTCAGCCCGCGTAACCGAAAGGTCGCCGGGACGCTTGCCATGAACGGGTTGGCGACGGTTCTGTTCGATCTTCTGACTGACGTCGAGGCGCAGGATCGCGCCAACGTCTTTGACATTCCACTTCTCGCCAAGCGTGTTGTCGACGCGGTTCAATGGGCTCGCAAGCACCCGGAGCTGCGCGATTTGCCCATCGGGCTCTTTGGATCCAGCACAGGCGCGGCGGCAGCGCTGGTGGCCGCGGCGAACGTCCCTGGTGAAATCAGTGCGGTCGTCTCCCGGGGCGGGCGGCCCGACCTCGCCGGCGCGGCGCTTGTGAAGGTAAAGGCTCCGACGCTCCTGATTGTCGGCGGCGCGGATCATGTTGTGATCGACCTCAACCAATCCGCGCAGGAGGCCATAACCTGCGAGTGCGCCCTCGAAATTATTCCAGGCGCCACACATCTTTTCGAGGAACCGGGCACCCTTGAGGAGGTCGAACGCCTTGCGGCCGCATGGTTCCGGAATTGGCTGCACGGCCAGGACGGCTGAGTGTGACGGCCGCATCAGACAACAAGCAGCGCACACGGATCTTTCTTGCCGGAGACGTGATGCTTGGCAGGGGGATTGATCAGATACTCCCGCACCCAAGCGATCCGATCCTCTACGAGCCGGCGATGACCTCGGCTGAAGGCTACGTGCATCTGGCGGAGCGCAGGTGCGGCCAACTGCCGAAGCAGGTTGCTCCAGAATACGTCTGGGGCGACCTTCTGCCCGACCTGCAAAACGTGGGCTGTGACATGCGTCTGATCAATCTTGAAACCGCCGTGACCCTGTCCCGGTCGCCAGAACCGAAGGGCATCAACTACCGCATGAACCCCGCGAACATCGCGGTGCTCGAAGCTCTACCCTTGGATATCTGCGTTCTGGCCAACAACCACGTTCTGGACTGGGGCGTCGACGGCCTTATCGAAACACTGGATGTGCTTCACGCGAAAGGCATTAAGACCGTGGGCGCAGGACGCAACCGGGCCGAGGCGACCGCGCCTTGCATCGTCGACGTTGGACCAGATCACCGCGTCATCGTTCTTGCGTTCGGGTCAGAGGACAGTGGCATCCCGGCGTCCTGGTCAGCCTCGCACGACCGGCCCGGCGTGCGCCTTTTGCCGTCAGGGGTCGAGGAAACGCTTTCAGAGGTGCGACGGCAACTCGACCCGGTCAGGCGCGATGGCGACATCGTCGTCGTATCGATTCATTGGGGAGGTAACTGGGGATATGCAGTTCCGGCGTGGCAGCAGTCGCTGGCGCACGCCCTGGTAGACGAAGCTGGTGTCCAGATTGTTCACGGGCACTCATCCCACCACCCGAAGGCTCTGGAAATACGTAATGGACGTCTGATCCTTTACGGCGCAGGCGATCTGATCAACGATTACGAAGGCATCGGCGGGCACGAGGAGTATCGAAGCGACCTTGCGTTTGGCTACCTTGCTGAATTCGGCAAAGACGGGACGCTTTCGTCATTGCGGCTCCTGCCCTATCGGATCGCCTCATTCCGTTTGCAGCGCGCCGATGACGATGAGCGGCATTGGCTTGCCGCGCGACTGGACGCGGAATGCGAAGCCTTCGGCTGCCGCACAAGCCACACACCCGATGGCCAGCTCGAGGTGTCGAGCGCATCGCCACCGAAGCAGCCTCCGTCTGCATGAACGATGCCGTGTCGCGAAGTGTCACCGCAGCGGAAGGACATTGAATACGGAGGGTCGCCTTTGCCCTTGTAAGGGAAATCCACGGTCGTTCTGTCCTCAAGGTCGCGCGGTCAGCAATCCCTTGAGTGCGCGCTCGTAGAACAGATCGACGCCCTGCCGGTTCAAATGGTCGGTGTCGAAGTAGTACTCATTCTCCGGGATCGACCCCGAGAAGTTCAGGAATGGCGCCTTCTTTTCTTCGAGAAACGATCCCAGCGTCGCGTCGAATTCGCCTTCCTTCGGCAGAGCCTTGGCAAAAGCGTCGGGCACCGGAGGCTTCAGAACGGTCACTGCTGTTCCTGCTGCCTGGGCGCGGTCGACCATCATGGCAAGTGTTGCAAGGTAGTTCGCGACCACCTCGGCATCCGAAGCGCTCTCGGGATAGAGGTACTTGATGCGTGCGGCGACGGCATGTCGGGACGGCCTGTGGGCTTTGTCGAAGTCGGCCGCACCGCGCCAACCCTCCGCCGGGAAGCGTTCGACAGGGTTTAGCTTGGAAAAACCGGTCAGGTAATCCGCGAGCGCGACCAAAGGCACCTGACCCTCTGCAGTTCGTTCGGCCAGAAGACGCGCCGTCGAGAAGTTTATGGGCATGCGCGCCAGAAGCTTTCGGTCCGAAAACCGCGCTTCGTTCCAGTCGCGACTGGCGAAGGCAAAACTGTCAACGATGTAGAGCACGTGACCGACTTCCAATTCTTGGAACGCACGATCCAGAATGAAGGAAGTCAGGACCGGCCCTGCCCCGACCTCACCAAGCACGAGCATGGATTGTCCGGTATCTTGCGAAAGCCGTCCTGGGATATCGCCGTACAGCAGGGGCAGCGTGTGAGATGCGCCAATGACAAGCCAGTCAACCTGCGTGTCATCATAGGCGGAAAGTCTTTGCAATGCGCCATCCGGAGGGGATGCGCGAAGGTGGCGTTCTGCGGCTAATACCGCAATGACATAGAGCAGCCCAAATAGAGCGAGGAATGCCAGGAAGCTTTTGACCGGGGCAGCGCTGCGCGATACTTGATGGAGTGTCGTCATGGGCGGCCTCAGAACTGCATGTAAACGAAGCTTTCGCCCTGCCATCGACCGAGCAGGATCAGGGCGAACAGACAGGCATACCATACGGACCACCGCAGCGCTGTTGGCGCAATCGCAAGCCTGCGTTTCCAGGCGCGCTGCTCAAGCAGTAGCTCGACTGCAAGAAGAGAGAGGATGAGCGCGGCCAGAAAACCGTGCTCGGCGGTGAACGGGTACCGGACGATAAGGGCGGGCATTTCGGGCAATGCGCTCCAAATGCGCCGGGCAACGGTGACACCGTCGCCCAGTTCGGCGGCGCGGAAGAATATCCACGTCACGAGAATGAGATGAAATACCACAATGGACGCCAAAACCCGATAAACCCGACCGCCTAGACCCTTGCCCATCGCCGCCGAAAGCGCCTTTCGCGGGGTGCGCAACGCCCGCTCACCCCAGAGAAGGAGCCCATTCATGACCCCCCAAACAACGAAGCCCCAACCGATGCCATAGCCCAATCCGGCATGCCACAATCCGCTGAGCAGGAAGACCAACATGATGCCGAGGTACATATTGAGAGCGGTCCGCCGTTCGCCCACGAAGGGATAGTAGACATAGTCACGGAACCAATCCGCCAGCGTGATGTGCCAGCGCCGAGACCAGAAATCGCCGACCGATCCCGCGAAATAGGGGCGCTTGAAGTTCTCGGGCAGTTTCAGGCCGAACATGAGCGAAGCACCGCGCGCCATGTCGGTATAGCCGGAGAAATCGCAATAGATCTGGAAGGCGAAGAAATAGGTGGCGATCACGAGTTCCATTGGCACTGCGTAATCGGGGATCGCATAGGCGCGGTCTACAAATGGCGCCAGATTGTCAGCGACCACCACCTTTTTCACCAGCCCCCAAAGGAAAAGCTGTGCACCCAACGCCAGAAACTCGGGGCGAGGTTTGGTCCTGCTGCCAAGTTCTGTAAGGAAGTGACCAAGCCTCTGTATCGGGCCTGCCAGGAGTTTTGGGAACCAGGCCAGATAGGCCAGGTCCTCTGTTGCGCGTGCGGCGGCGAGGTCAGGTTGTCGATATCGATCGATCAACAGCGCGATGGCCGTGAAGGAATAGAAGGAAAAGCCCGCCGGGGCGACAAGTCCGTGGGTCGGCAGCGCCGTGCCTTCGACGAGCGGATCATAGTATCGCAAGAGGAAGAGCAGCAGGAGGATCCCCGCAACGCCCCCCCAGACGGCCAATCGCCGCTGTTTGGCGCGATCGGATGACAAGTAACGGCCAGCGGCCAGGGCGATGGCCGCCACAGCCCCAAGATAGGCCAAATTCCCGATCCCGAAGCTTGCATAGAAACCCCCGGTCAGAACCAGCATCCACGTCAGCCGGAAGCGCGGCGGCAAGAGCCAGAAAACAAAGAGTGCGGGCGGGAGAAAGAGCAGAAACCCCAGAGAATTGAAGAGCATCGGCCGTTCTCCTCAAGCTCAGTAGGACGCGCCTCCCGCGCGGAGGGCCGGCGGAACGAGATCGATCGGGATGCCACCGTTGATGACCAGGTAGTCGGCCAGAGCATCGCGTTCGGCCGCAGTGGTTTCGATCTCGACATGGCTCGGCGAATTCATCGTGCCCAGCCACGCTTCGCGCGTCCGGTCCTGCGTGACAACCACGGTGACGATGTGACAGGACTGACAAAGGCTGAGTGTCATGTCGCGACCGTCACGCGGCAATTCGCCCGACAGATCGATTGGAGCGTTCCATGCCAGGTAATGTGCCAGCGTATCAAGCTGCCATTCGTCCAGTTCCGCCTCGCCAGCCTCGGCGTTCAGGAGAGCGGCCCAGTCCTCGACGCCCTTCTGCTCCGTTGAGACGTTGGATGCCAGCGTTTCCGACAGGCCATGCTCCATCAGGTGTTCGAGCAGCGTCCGACCGCCATCGGGAATGAAGGCAAACACGTCGTCTTCCGTGCTGCCTTGAAGCGGCGCGCCGAGTGCCCCGAGGATTGCGAGCGACGCTGCTATTGGGATGATCTTGCGCACGGTTTAACTCCTTCTTCCCTGCTCAAAACCGCAGATCCGGAGGGACGTCTTCGAACTTCAGCGGCATGTTGATGGCCGAGTAGCGAGCGAAGGTGTCACGCTCGGTTTCGGTCATCGGGATTTCCTTGTGAAACGGCGCCTTGAATGTCCCACGCCATCCGGTCTCGTCCCGATTGTGCATCAGGTAGCCGGAAAACAGGGAATGACAGAACTGGCACTGCGCGATAGCCAGATCCTTGCCATCCGGCGGCAGGAGCGAAGCGTCATTGCTCTTGGCCAACTCGGCAAGAACGTCCGGACTGAGTGGGAAATTTAACTCGACATAGCCCGAGAGGGTTTCGGCCTCCTGTGTCTCCATGTCCGGGGAAAGCGAAAGCACCCACGCCGCCCATGCCTCACCGTCCTCGTCCATCGCTGCGATTTCGGCAAGCTCTGCATCACCGATAACTTCCAGAAGCAGCGTTCGCCCTCCCTTCGGCATGAAGTCAAACATGTCGTCGGATGCGATTGCGACCGTGGCAATGCCAACGATCGTGCTGCCCAGAAGGGCGGTCAGCCGCAGGGCCGGCATCACGTGTCCTCGCCGCTATAGGCGAAGACGGGCACGGTTATCTCCCGCACCGCCTTATCTTTCGGGAAGCCGCGGCCCTTCATAAGGTCGAGTTGCAGCGCGGCCTGGTCATCGAGGTATTGTTCGCCGCAGGTGTTGCAGACGAGCGCCGGGATATCCTCCACGACGACCAGCCGTTCTCCATCCCAGAACGCCGATCTCACGCGATCTGGCGCCAGCCGGCCGGAACTGCAGGCCGAACAGGTGAGGTCCGCTCCGATGCCGGCGGGCATATCGCCCTCCGGCATTCCGGTCTTGTGTTCAGACAAGCTCACGGGCCGCCCCCGCGATCTTCTCTGCATCGGGTCGCATCCAGACGAACATCTCGGGTGACGCAGGCGGCGGCGCATCGGGGAAAGCGACGCGCTTGTACTTGGCACCCTCAACCTCGGTCGCGACGCGCGCGATGACCTCGGCCCCGGGTCCGAGCGTGTAGTAGGACTGGTCCACCGTCAGTAGGCGTTTGGTCTTGCCGACCGAGTTCACCAGCGTTTCGGTGTCCATCTCCTTCAGAACACGCAGATCGACGACCTCGACGCTCATGCCCTCGCCCTGAAGCGTTTCCGCCGCCTTCAAAACCTCGGGCATCCCGCCGCCGGAACTGACGATGGTCAGGTCGTTTCCTTCCTGCCGGACGGCGGCCTTGTCGAGCGGCACCTCGTAGGGCTCGTCCGGAACATCCTCGACCAGCGTCCTGAGACCCGCCGGATAGAGGTAGACCACGGGGTCCGGCGAGCGAAGCGCCGCATGCATCATTCCCTTCGCGTCATAGGGCGTCGAGGGAATGACCGTCCGCACGCCTGGAACGTGAGCGTAGTAGCTGTCTTCCTCGTAGCAGGAGTGCTGGCCCGCGAAGCCCGGCGTCTGCCCGGTCATCTCGATGATCCAGACGACGGGCATTTGGGCACGTCCGCCGGTCATGTGACGCAACTTGCCTGCCACGTTTTGGATCACCTGGAAGGGCATCAAGGCGCCCTGATAGGGAATGTACGTCGCAGCCGGCGAGCCGGCGAGGCTTGCCCCAAGACAACAAGACGCCATCCAGTTTTCGTCGATACCGGTATTGACCACGCGTTTCCGGCCAAACTCGGTCTCGAGGTTAATGACCGGCTTGCCTGGGTTCGACGCCACTGGCGGCGTCAATTCGAAGATCCAGATCATCCTGGGATCGTTCTGCATTTCCCACTGAACAGCCTCCAGGACCGAGTACATCCAACTTTTCTGTGCCATTGGTTTATCCTTTCATAAGACCCTGCCGCCTCAGCCGAACTGGCGGGCAGGCACGGCACCATCAGCGAAGACGTTCTTCAGACCGTCCTCGGGTTGGCAGAAGGGTTGCTGGGCGGCCCATGCAAAGGCCTCCGCGATTTCGGCCTTGACCTCGGTTTCGATCGCGTCGGCCCCGGCTGCGTCCAGAACACCCCAGTCGACAAGTGTCTTCCGAGCGATGTCGATCGGGTCGCGCTGCATCCATGCGCGCACTTCGCGCTCGGGACGGAACGACGTGATGGCCAACGGGTCATACCCGAAGGCACCCAGTTCACCTGCCGTCGCGCCGGGTGCACCCCAATGGTTGTAGTAGCGATAGGTCTTGGCTTCGATGAAACTCGGGCCATCGCCTGCGCGGGCACGATCAACTGCTTCTTTCGCCGCATTGTAGACCTGGAACACATCCTGACCGTCCACCACACGAGACGGAATGCCATAGGCCGCCGCGGCATTTGCGATGTCCTTGTGCGGGCACGAGTACGAATAGTGCGCGTACTGATGATAGAGGTTGTTCTCGAGCACGTAGATGAAGGGAAGATCGAGAAGCTTCGCGTTGTTCAGCGCCGAGTGGAAATGCGGCGTCGCATAGGTACCATCGCCGCCGAAGACCACGGCCACCTGATCCGAACCGCGGGCCCGGAACGCAAAGGCCGACCCTGTCGCGATCGGCATCGAGGGGCCGATCATCCCATCCGCGCCGATAAAACCGACATCCGGGTCCGAAAGGTGCATCTCGGCGGCGTAGCCACCGTTCAAACCTGTCGAACGGAAGTCGTTCTCGGCGCACATCTTCGGGATGTCGACGCCCTTGGCGATGGCATGCCCCGAAGGCCTGTGCGACGAATAGGCGAGATCGATCTGGTCGAACGGCCCGTCGTTTCTGAGAGCTGCGCAGATGCCAGTCGCGACGGCTTCCTGTCCTGCGTAGAAATGGTTGTAGCCCCGGTAGTCGGGGTTCGACAGCATTTCGTCCGCCTGCGTCCGCTCATGCCAACGGATCTTCAGGGCCGTGCGATACATGTCGATCAACTTGTCGTCGGGCAGTTCCTGGCTGTGATAGCCGATGTCTCCGTTTGCAAAGGCGCGCGTGCGCGACATCGAGACGACCGCGCCGGTCGCAGCCGCGATTTTCAGGAACCCGCGACGGGATTCCGAACGCGGCGCGTCGTCCGATTCGGACGCATGCGTCTTCGATTTTGTCGTGTTGTCCATGACAGTTCCTCCCAAGCTGGCCTGCGAGTGGCACGCAGGCCCAAGCCTTTAGTTTGCCAAATTTGCGAGGGTGCCTATTGACGAATATCAACTTGAGCGGTGGTCCCGTCGATTATGATTGAAGACCAAGTGCGTTTGGCGACACGCACGACCCGCCCTGCATTCCACAGGTTCTCTATGACCGTCCGGAAAGTCCTTCGATTCAGACCGGCACGGGCATCAGCCCTTACAGTCGGCACTGGCGCGGTCAGCAGGTCATCCCCTGCCCAGCGGTTTTCGCATGAGCTAGATAGGTTCTTGCCTTCTCGGGCCAGACGTCCGGCGTCCTTGGGTGCGCGTCCAGCAAGTGGTCAATACAAAGCCGCGCCCGGATCAGGCTCCGGACCATCCGATAGGTGGACAAAAGACCCCGAGACGGCGGTGGGAAGCCGTCCTTAGCCAGGCGGTCAAACAGTCGTCGGCCGATCTCCCGATTGCCCAAAATTTCGGCCTCGAGACCCAGGTAACCAATCTCGTCGTGAACATCGATAAGGCGATGGCGGGCCGAAAACTCCATACGGTCGAAGATGACCGGTGGGTTCAGGCATATGTGCTCGGGGCGCAGGTCACCATGCCCGTCGACGACTTGGCCTTCCCTTTCCCTTTGAGTGATTTCGCTTGAGAACTCGTCAAGCCGTGTCAGGGCCTTTCGGCAAAGAGGGCCGACTTCGTCGCCGAGCGTGTCCTTCCAACGTGTCAGGTGATCGAAGTTCAAGCGTGTTTCGTCGCGAAGGGTCTCAAGATATTTGCCCCTTGCGATCTCGGGCGCGCGCGACTGCCGGTAGAACCGGACAAGGCGATCCATGACTGCGTCCAGGGCCTCCCAGGGTATCGGCGCGCCCGATGATGTAACATGGTCGAGCAGCGCATCGTCGGGCAGACGTTGCATGACGATCAACCAGTCAATCGGATCGCCCTCGCCGCGTAGCGCGATGCCATGATCGCGGATGCGCGTAATTGGCCAGACACCCAGGTAGACGTTGGGTGCAAGCGCCTGGTTGACGGCCACTTCGGCCATGCAGGTCTTGTAACGGGCTTCGGAAGTCCGATGGTCGAAATGCCGGCTGACGATGGACTTCTTGAGCTTGTATGCGCGGGTCTCTGTCAGGAAGACGAGTGCTGCGTGCGTTTCGACAACGCGCTCTGGCAGAAGAAGTTCGCGCAGAGCCGCTTCAAGTGACTCCGCTCGATTTTTCTCACCGGCTCCGGCTTTTGCCATGCCCGCCTCGATCTTGGCCATCCACTTCCGCTCATCAATGCGGGACCCGCAGCGAAACCTATCGGATGCGCGCCGCCCCTTTCATAGCGGCGCTTTCGCAGTAGGTGGTTGATCGTCGTCAATCGACCGCTTGACGCGCGTCAATGTGCAGCTCCACCGAAGATGCTTACTCACAACCATGCGATTCTTTGCGATCAACGGCTGTGAGGACCTGGGGCGCCGCGTTGCCGAGGCAGGCGAGTTAACGATGGACCCAAGCGAGTTTCGCGACTTCGCCGATGGCGAACACAAGGGCCGACCCCTAGCTTCGGTCAGGAACGAAGACGTGTTTGTACTGTCTTACCTGCACGGAGACAAATCCCTTTCGGTCAACGACCGGCTGTGCCGCCTGCTGTTCTTCCTGGCGACCTGCCGCGAGAACGGGGCCGCTCGGATCACGGTATTGGTGCCCTACCTGATCTACGCGCGGAAAGATCGCCAGACCAAATCCTGGGACCCGGTAACCAGCAAATATCTTGCGAAGTTGTTTGAAGCAGTGGGGACCGATGGGATCGCGACAATAGCGGTCCACAACCTTTCAGCATACCAGAACGCATTTCGCTGCCCGACCCTTCACGTCGACACCGCCGAACTCTTTGCCGGTGCAATTCTCGAAAAATCCTCCGGCGGGAAGCTCGCCGTGGTGTCTCCCGATGCGGGCGGGGTGAAGCGCGCGCAACTTCTAGGAGAAGCACTGATCGAGCAAGGTGGTGGTGACGTCACCTTCGGTTTCATGGAAAAGCGCCGAAGCGCCGACGTTGTGACCGGCGATCTGTTTGCGGGCGATGTGGCAGGTCGGGACGTCTGGATCATCGACGACATGATTGTGTCCGGCGGAACGATGTTGCGTGCCGCGAATGCCTGCCGCGCGCGGAACGCCCGAAGCCTGAACTTCGCGGCCGCGCATGCATTATTCGACACAAGTATAGCGAGCAAGCTGCGCGACGGACCTGTCGACAAGATCCTTGTTTCCGACACTGTGCCGCTCGCTCGGGACATCTCCGAGCAACTGGGGGAAAAGCTCGAAATCGTGTCTTGTGCCCCCACCTTCGCGGGGACTATCGCTCGCTTCCGGCGTGACGTTTCGGATGGTCCGCACAAGTGAAGACGGTCCAGATAGAAACGGTTTCAGATGGACACACGAAACGATAGTTCGAGGACCTCCTTCTCGACTGCCCTGCCGTCCACAAATAGTGGTTGCCGCAAGGTGCTCGAACGGTAGCCTTGGCCCCTTGTTCGCAGCTTCAGATCATCTCGCCCTGCATGCCGTTCGTACCGGGTTGGGTTTGAACTTTGTCCCATTGAACGAATGTATACCCCCTGCAGTTCCGCCGCTCATGCGGGCCAGATGCCGTGCAACCGGTAGGACAGACCTTCGGGATCTCTTTCCCAAATGTCGACCGAATGCGCCAATAGCCCGGCATTGGCCATAACAACGGCACCACCCGACACGCCGCCGATCCGCGCGAGCTTGCGAAGCCAGGCAAAGACCGCCTTGTTGCGATAGGCAAACGGATCGCCGCCTGCCACGACAAGCATCAGTTCAAGGTCGACCATGTCGCCAACGGCGCAGTCCGCCTCGACCGTTGCAGCGCCCGAACCCGGGAAGAGGGGCCCCTCACCGAAATGAAGAACCTCGTAGAGCGGACGGCGCGACAGAAGATTGGCTGCACGCGACGGTTCGACGTGGAATAGGACATTAGGGCGATTCCCGGCACCGGGAGGAAGCCCACGCGATAAGCCCCGTCTTCTGAGCCACTCTTTTCTGTTTCCTGTAATTTGACGTCCGTTTCTTGCCTTTATTGACGGCATGTAGCCAGTTAAGGCTCTGCTGTGAACCAATTTCGCGGAAAAGCAATGCGTTACTCGGCCTGGAAAATTTTCAAAGAAGGTCTGACCGGCAACAAGGGGTGGACCCCGGCCTGGCGTGAGCCCGAGCCAAAGGCCGAATACGATATCGTCATCGTCGGTGGCGGCGGTCACGGGCTTTCGACGGCGTATTATCTGGCCAAGGAGTTCGGTGAGAAGAACGTCGCCGTCGTCGAAAAGGGTTGGCTGGGGTCGGGCAATATCGGCCGCAACACGACGATCATCCGCTCGAACTACCTGCTGGAAGGCAACCAGCCGTTCTACGAGTTCTCGCTCAAGCTGTGGGAAGGGCTGGAGCAGGACTTCAACTACAACGCGATGGTCAGCCAACGCGGCATCCTGAACCTGATCCATTCCGATCCTCAGCGTGATGCCTTCGTCCGGCGCGGCAATGCCATGCGGCTGTCCGGCGCGGACGCGGAAATCCTCGGCCCGGCCGAAATCCGCAAGATGTGCCCGTTCCTCGACTACGACAATGCCCGCTTCCCGATCCAGGGGGCGATCTGGCAACCGCGCGGCGGTACCGTCCGCCACGACGCGGTTGCCTGGGGCTATGCCCGCGGCGCCGACGCGCGCGGCGTCGACATCATCCAGAACTGTGAAGTGACCGGCTTCCTGATGGAAAATGGCACCTGCACCGGCGTCGAAACCGCCAAGGGCACCATTCGCGCCAAAAAGGTTGCGGTCTGCGTGGCCGGATCGTCGTCGCGCGTGATGGAGAAGGCGGGCATGCGCCTGCCGATCGAAAGCCATGTGCTTCAGGCGTTCGTGTCCGAGGGCCTGAAACCCGTCATCCCGGGCGTCATCACCTTTGGCGCCGGGCACTTCTATGTCAGCCAGTCCGACAAGGGTGGCCTTGTCTTCGGCGGCGACATCGACGGCTACAACACCTATGCGCAGCGCGGCAACCTGCCGGTCGTCGAAGACGTCTGCGAAGGCGGCATGGCGATCATGCCAATGATCGGGCGAGCCCGGCTTCTGCGCATGTGGGGCGGTGTGATGGACATGTCGATGGACGGTTCGCCCTTCATCGACAAGACCCATATCGAAGGGCTCTATTTCAATGGCGGCTGGTGCTATGGCGGCTTCAAGGCGACGCCTGCCAGCGGGTACTGCTATGCCCATCTGCTGGCGACCGATCGGCCGCATGACACCGCGCAGCACTATCGCCTCGACCGGTTCCGCCGCGGCGCGCCCATCGACGAAAAGGGCCAGGGTGCCCAACCCAACCTGCATTGAGGGACGCACAAGATGATCATTGACCACCCTCTTCTTGGTCCACGCGATGCCGCCGAGTTCGTTTACAAGGGCGATGCATCGCTGATCCACCGGCCAGACGGCATGACGGCAACCGACGACGAGATGCATGACTATGTATACCTGCGTGACAACCCAGCGGGCGAGCACCGCGAGCTTTGGTACCACGAACAGGGGGACCGCTCGTGGCTGGTCGTCACGCGCAACACGCTGACGCATGAGATTTCGAAAGTGGAACTTGCTCGCGACGTGGCGCGCGCCGAGGGTCGCGGACAATGAGCCAGCCCAATCGCATTGATGGTGGTCAGATCGACCGAACCCATTCGCTGAAATTCCAGTGGAACGAACGCTGGATGTCCGGCCATCCGGGCGACACGCTGGCCTCGGCGCTTCTGGCCAACGGCGTCAAACTGGTTGGCCGGTCGTTCAAGTATCACCGCCCGCGCGGCATATTCTCGGCTGGGTCCGAGGAGCCTAACGCACTGGTCCAACTCAGAAAAGGCGCGGCGCAGGAACCCAATACGCGGGCCACGACAGTCGAGTTGTTCGACGGGCTTTATGCCACCAGCCAGAACCATCGCGGGTCGCTGGAGTGGGATTTGATGGCGGCGAACGACCTACTGGCCCCGTTCCTAAGCGCCGGGTTTTATTACAAGACGTTCATGTGGCCCAAGGCATTCTGGGAAAAGCTCTATGAACCCGTGATCCGCGCCAGCGCCGGTCTGGGCCGTTTGTCGATGTGGCCGGATCCCGACACCTACGACCACGGTTACCTGCATTGCGATCTTTTGATCATCGGCGCGGGACCCACCGGGCTTGCGGCTGCACTGGCAGCGGGCCGCTCCGGAGCCCGGGTCATTCTGGCCGACGAGGATTTCACACCCGGTGGCCGCCTGAACGCCGAGACCTACGAGGTGTCGGATACGCCCGGAAGCGCCTGGGCCGAGAATGCCGTAGCCGAGCTTGCCGCGATGGACAACGTCCGGCTGATGACGCGCACCACGGTCTATGGCGCATACGACCATGGCATCTATGGCGCGCTGGAACGGTGCACGGATCACCTTGCAAAAAGCGACGGCAAACCACGGCAAGTGCTGTGGCGTATCTATTCAAAGCGCGCCCTGCTGGCCGCTGGCGCGATCGAGCGCTCCATTGCCTTCGGCAACAACGATCGGCCGGGCATCATGCTTGCGGGCGCCGTGCGCGCTTACGTGAACCGCTTTGGCGTCGCGCCGGGCCGGCACGTCGCTGTTTTCACGAACAACGAAGACGGATTGCGCACCGCTGTCGATCTGCGCGCCAAGGAGATCGAGGTCACCGAAGTGGATGCCCGCAAGGGCGACATGATTGTCGACACCAAGGGCCGCAAGGGCGTTCATAGCGTCATTCTGTCAAACGGCCGCACTGTACCCGTCGATTGTGTCGCCGTCTCTGGCGGCTGGTCCCCCACGGTTGCGCTTGCCTGCCACCATCGGGGCCGCCCTGAATGGCGTGAGGATATCGAGGGCTTTGTGCCAGCGGATGACCTTCCCCCCGGCATGACGGTTGCCGGGGCGGCGAACGGCACGATGACACTGGGCGCCTGCCTGAGCGACGGGCATGAGAGAGGTGTGGCACTGGCGGCAGAGCTTGGAGCACACGGCTCGTCTGGCGCCGTCGCGCTGGCAAGTGATGAAACCTTTGAAATCAAGCCGTTCTGGCACGTCGCTGACGCGAAACCGCGCGCCTGGGTCGATCTGCAAAACGATGTGACGACCAAGGACGTCAGGCAATCGCATGCAGAAGGCTTCCGGTCGGTCGAGCACCTGAAACGCTATACCACGCTGGGCATGGCGACCGATCAGGGCAAGACCGCCAATATCCTCGGCCTTGCGGTCATGGCCGAAACCAGCGGCAAGACCATCCCCGAAACGGGCACGACGATCTTCCGCCCACCCTATAACCCGGTTGCCATCGGCGCCTTTGCGGGCCGCGCCCGCGGCAAGGACTTCCGCCCGTATCGTCTGACGCCCAGCCACAAATGGGCCGAAGAGAATGGCGCGGATTTCGTCGAAACGGGCATGTGGCTCCGGGCGCAATGGTTCAAGCAACCGGGCGAGAAAGGCTGGCGCGACAGCGTGGACCGTGAAGCCGCCGCCGTCCGCCGCTCGGTCGGTATTTGTGATGTGTCGACGCTGGGCAAGATCGATATCCAAGGCCGCGATGCGGCCGAATTCCTGAACCGCATCTATTCGAACCCGTTCCTGAAACTGCCTGTCGGCAAAGTGCGGTATGGATTGATGCTGCGCGAAGACGGCATCGCCTATGACGACGGGACGACGGCGCGGCTGTCCGAAAACCACTTCGTGATGACAACGACCACGGCCAATGCGATCACGGTTTTCCGCAACATGGAGTTCGCGCGCCAATGTCTTTGGCCCGATCTGGACGTGCACCTGATCTCGACGACAGACGGCTGGGCGCAGTTCGCGGTGGCCGGACCCAAAAGCCGACCTCTGCTGCAAAAGGTCGTGGATGATCTGGACCTTTCGAACGACACGTTTCCCTTCATGGCCTGCACCGAATGCTCCGTCTTCGGAGGCACCCCTGCCCGGCTCTTCCGCATCTCGTTCTCGGGCGAGCTGGCCTATGAGATCGCTGTGCCAGCCCGTTTCGGCGACAGCATGATCCGGGGTCTGATGGCGGCGGGCGAGGAATTCGATGCTGTCCCTTACGGCACAGAGGCGCTTGGCGTCCTCAGGATCGAAAAGGGCCATGCGGCGGGGAATGAGTTGACCGGTCAAACCACGGCGCAGAACCTTGGCCTTGGCGGCATGGTCTCGAAAAAGAAGGACGCCATCGGGTTGAAGCTGTCCGAGCGCGTCGAGATGAACCGCCACGACGATCTTCGACTTGTCGGCTTCAAACCGAAGGACCGCGCCGTGCTGCTGACCGCTGGCGCGCATTTCCTGACCCCGGGTGACCCTGCGGATATGGCACATGACCAAGGCTGGATGACGTCGGTCGCATATTCACCTGAGCTTGGACATTCGGTCGGGCTTGGCTACCTGAAGCGCGGCGGCGAGCGCATGGGCGAAACCGTCCGCGCCTATTCGCCCGTACGCAATCAGGACATCATGGTCGAAGTCTGCTCGCCGCATCACATCGATCCAGTGGGAGAGCGTCAACGTGGCTGAGATTGACTTCACTCTTGAAGCTGCCCCCATCCTTGGCGGCGTTGATCTGACGATCGGCGCCAACCGGATCGCTGAATGCGACGATCTTGCCATCGTCTCGGTCGCAACGCCTTTGGGGGGCGATGACGCGATGGCGAAGGCTCTGAAAGACGTCTGGAACCTGTCGCTTCCCGAGCCGAGCGTCTCGTCGCAAAGCGGAGAAATCCGCACCGTCCGGACCGCGCCTGATCAGCTTTTTCTCATCTTCCCGCACGCCACGCCAGATGCTGAAACCGTGGTGCAGCAGAAACTGGCAGGAGCCGGATACACCACCGATCAGACCGACGTCTGGGTGGTGTTGGAAATCAGCGGTCCTGATACGCTGGCCGCGCTTGAGCGGATTTGCCCGCTGGATACGGCGGCATTCCCGATCGGCGGCGCGGCCCGCACGGTCATGGAACACATGGGAGCGCTCTTGCTGCGCCTGGATGTGGACCGGTTCTGGCTGCTCTCGGCCAGTTCGTCGGCAGGGTCGTTCCTACATGCCGTCGAAACCTCGTATCGCAACGTCGCAAGCCACTGAAAATGCGCAGAAACATGTCCGACATCGAAATCGCCCGCGCCGCCAGCAAGAAGCCCATTCAAGAGATTGGGGACAGGATCGGCATTCCGCCCGAGCATCTGCTGCCGTATGGGCATGACAAAGCGAAGGTCAGCCAGGACTTCATCAATTCGGTCCAGTCGAACAAGGACGGCAAGCTGGTTCTTGTGACCGCCATCAACCCGACGCCCGCCGGCGAAGGCAAGACGACGACGACGGTCGGGCTTGGCGACGGGCTGAATGCGATCGGCAAGAAGGCGAAGATCTGTATCCGCGAGGCCTCGCTTGGTCCCAACTTCGGCATGAAGGGCGGTGCCGCCAGTCGTCCGAGAGCGCCTCGGACACGCCGCCGAATGTAGCCTTTGGTTTCCATGGCCCAGTCCACGGCCTTCCTCCTAAATCTGGGCTTCAGAAGTTTTCCAAGCATCTCTTTTCAGTGTGGCAACATGCATCATCTGCTCGACCAGCAACTTCTTGAGTTTCGCGTTCTCGTTCCCCAACGCCTTCAACCGTTTGGCGTCAGCAACCTCCGTACCACCGCATTTGCGCCGCCAGTTCTAGAAGGTCGCATCGCTGATCCCGTGCTTGTGGTACAGATCATTCGGTCATGCCCGCCTGATGCTCGTACAGGATGCCAATGATCTGCGCCTTGCTGAGCCGTGACCTCTTCATCGTCTTTCTCCTCATTTGGAGACAGGCAAGCCTCAAATCGACGACTTTTCAGGGGAGCAGGTCAATTGGCGGCAATTGCTGGAATGGGTGACGAATGCACCAATGGGCTGCTCGAGCGTGCCGGTAGGGGCGTACTCTGAGGCGACAAGCCTAACCCGATATGATGCAACGCGTTCTCATCATCCCGATTGAACTCTGACCAGGCTGTTGCTTACTGCAACCTCTGAGTTTCATCTGGCAGTCAAGCTGCGCACCTTCTTCATTACTGGTCTAGCACTGCCATGTCGCTGTTTCAGACACCGCAGCCTAGGCACTTGCTTGCTACGCCCAAATGACGCACGACTGACGACTAGTACGGGAAGGCTACCGTAGGAATAGACTCGCAGGAATCGCTGGTGCCAAGACCCTCTGCCTTTACTGATGCCTTTGATCTTTGCGTTGCGCCGAAGCTTGAGCTTTCCGACGTGACGGCCATTGTACTGTGTCACAACGAAGCCCTGCGACTCCCCCATTTTCTCGAGCACCACAAAGCGAGTGGAATTGAGCATTTTCTTGTCGTTGACAACGCTTCAACGGACGACAGTGCCGCGATCCTCGACAATGACCCGGATGTCACCCGCATTCCGTCAAGCAAGCCTTACTCGAAGTACAAGTCTGTCTGGCGGGAGATCTTGGCTGACCATTACCTGGTCGGCAAATGGGCTGTCTTCCTTGATGTCGATGAGCTTCTCATACATCCAACATGGCAGAACGAGTCACTGCCCGATTATTCGAAGCGTTTGGACAAGTCGGGATACGACTGCCTGCTTTCTGTAATGGTTGATATGTACCCCGAAAGTGGTTCGGAAGAAGAGGCGTACGTGCAAGGTACCCCGTTTGTAGATTATTCACCCTTTTTCGACACCGGAAACTACCGTTTGGATTATTACCGTGCCAAGCAGGTGCGCACGAAATTTCCGACACCTGTGGTTCGTATCAGAGGCGGCGCCCGAGAACGTTTATTTCACAAGCATACCATGCATCATGGCTCCGCTTTCGAGAAATATGTGAACCGCAAGGTTTTTTCGATGTCGCGAAGCTTCAAGCCGAGCATCCTTCGTCGATCGATTGACACCATGACACGTCTGTTGACTGATCGCATGGACGCTGGTCCCGGTCTTCCAAATATGGCAAAAATCCCGTTGTTGAAATGGCGGCAGGGGTGCAAGTTTCGAGGTGGCGTACACCGTATCGATACGCGCATGAATGTGGCCCCTGACCTCGCATCGCTTCTGCATTTCAAGTATCTTGGCGACTTTGCCGAACGCGTGGTTTACAACGCAGCGCGCGGTCAACATGTCAAAGGCGGTGCCCACTACAAACAGTACTCAAGGTCGCTGGAGCAAGAAGCGGAGCTGGTCTTCAAATTCGAGGGCTCGCGAAGATTCACCGGTCTCGATAGTCTCAAAGATGCCGGCTTGGTGCGAAGCATACTCTAGCTGTGGGAATGAATAGCCCTCGGGCACGCTCACCATTTGGTCTTTTGGAAAGCAAAGAATGAAGCCAATCAAAAAGTTTCTGCGTAAAAGACGGTATCAGCGGCGGTTGTTGGAACGACCAAAGAGCGTTGAGCATTTCGGTGTCATTCTTCCCACAGACCCCGACCTTGTTCCCGACTTTGTGATCGATCTGATCTATGCAGAGCGCTACGAAGCGCAGGAGGCCGAGATCATCCGCAAAGAGCTTAGAGCGGGCGACCGAGTTCTCGAACTCGGTGCGGGGATCGGGTTTATTGGGTCACTCGCTGCGAAGATTTGCGGGTCGGAGAATGTGAGGACGTACGAAGCCAACCCCAAGTTGGAGCCCATTGTTCGGCGGACACATGAGCTCAACGGGGTGGCCCCCGATCTTCACATGAAAGCGATCGCAACTGCGACCGGGCCAGTGACCTTCTATCAAAACGAAAATGTGGTTTCATCGAGTTTGGTTGATCGCGATTTCGGCGGCGATACGGTCGTCGAAGGCATCGCCTTGAGCGAGGTGCTGACAGAATACGAGCCTGACACGATTGTGTGTGACATCGAGGGTGCGGAGATTGATGTCTTCAAGAACGTTGACCTTTCCATGGTCAAGCGCCTGTTGATCGAGTTGCACCCGAAGATTGTCGGCGCCGACGCCAACGACCGCCTTGTGGAGTCACTCGAAGCCGCGGGACTTCGGTTTTCCTATGGTCGGCGGGAAAAGGTTGCATTCTTCAAGCGTGCGTAGTC
The DNA here is from genome assembly GCA_030065075.1 of Paracoccaceae bacterium. GTDB lineage: Bacteria > Pseudomonadota > Alphaproteobacteria > Rhodobacterales > Rhodobacteraceae > JAJDOD01. The sequence goes on from JASJDQ010000018.1 coordinate 21,070, forward strand.
GAGCGCCGCGCAATTGTTCGTTTCGTGCAGCGAAATTGTTGTGTTTCCAATTGAGAAATGCTTCCTCGCGCAGGACTTGGTTGTGAATAACGGAGGCTAGAGCATGTGTGGGATTCTTGCCTTTTGCGCTCCGTCATCGCGAAATCTGCCGGATAGCGGTGCGTTCGACTTCGCGCTTTCGATTATGGAGACGCGCGGCCCAAATGCGGGCGGCACCCGCTGCATTGAAGGGGACGGCGGCGCAGTCGCGCTTTTCGGGCATCGGCGATTGTCCATTCAGGACCTGTCTGCCGCTGGAGCCCAACCAATGTCATCGGCATGCAAGCGTTTCGCCATTACCTACAACGGAGAGGTATACAACGCACCTGCACTACGGCGGCAGCTGGAAGAAAAGGGCATTCGTTTTCGCTCAACCTCAGATACCGAGGTGATCCTCGAAGGATTTGCCGTCTGGGGCAAAGCGATCTTGGACAAGTTGCACGGCATGTTCGCCTTCGCAATTTGGGATCGGATCGAGCAGAAGCTAACCGTCGCGCGTGATCACATAGGGATTAAACCGTTGTACTACGCAATGGACGACCGAGGCATCGCATTGGCTTCGGATGCACGAGCTTTGAAAGCGATTGGCTTTGGTTCGACCATCGATGCCGATTCACAAGCGCTTTATCTAATGCTGGGCTATGTCCCTGCCCCGCACTCGATCTGGACCGGGATCAACAAGCTGGAACCCGGAAGCTTTTTGGAATGGTCTCCAGGGTCTGATCCCAAGATCGGTCAGTTCTGGTCAGCACCCGATGCTCTCGATCACGAAGGCGAGAGCCAAGACTTGGCTGACCTGATCGATGAAGTGGTCGAAGAGCAGTTGCTTTCTGATGTTCCAATCGGTGTGTTCCTGTCCGGGGGCATCGACTCCAGTCTTATCGCAAGCTCGATTGCTCAGCTGAAGGACATCAAAAGCGATCTGGTTTGCCTAAGCGTTGGATTCCCCGAAAATCCAGCAGCTGACGAGGCGCCAGTCGCGAAGCGGACCGCAGAGGCCTTGGGCCTTACTCTTGATGTACTGCCGCTCGCGCAAGGCGTACGCCCATCATATCGCGAAGCGGTCGCGACATTGGACGAGCCGCTGTCCTTCAGCGCAATTGTCACCCAAGTGGCCATTTCTCGTTTGGCCGCTGAACACGGCCTGACCGTAGTGCTGACCGGAGACGGAGGGGATGAAGTGTTCGGCGGTTACGTTTGGTATGACACTGCACTTGCCAATGTGCACAGGCGATACACCGAAGAATTTTCACTTCCACTGGGCATCTTCCCATCGGCACGAGCGCGAAGAAAAGAAGCGCTGCTCGACTATGATTGGGCGCAGTCACATCCGGCCGTCGCACATTTGCAATCCGTTTATTCGGGCATGCGCCCGGATCAGGCGGCGGCACTTCTTAATAGGTCCGAGGCAGACCTTAGGGAGCTCCTGCTTTCCACCATAAAGGCGCACTATGTTCCAAGCCTGCCGGAGCGAAGATGGCGACAGCGTCTCGACCTCTATACGTTTTGCGCTGACGTCGTTCTTCCAAAAGTTGACCGGGCCACCATGGCCTGCAGTATCGAGGCACGCCCGCCGCTACTGGATGACCGAATAATTGACTGGGCGCTGTCGCGGCCTGTTACGCCGGAAAATGACGGAACGCCAAAGGCGCCATTGCGGGCAATCCTGAAAAAGCGTGGATTGGGTTTTCTGCTGGACGAACCCAAAAGGGGTTTCAGTCTGAAAAGTAAGGACAAACCAAGTCGAAAGATGATGGAATCCGAAGTAGACGCAAATCGAAATGCGTTTCCGCTTAGCTCTGACTGGCGCTCTGCACTACCAAAATCGGCTCCGCTACACGGTCATCGTTTGGCGTTGCTGCACTGGTTCGCCCTTTGGGCTGAAGAAAATGCGGGTCACGATAGACCGTCTAACTGATCGGTGCGCGCCCCATTAGTCGCAGTGTGGTGTTTCTTCCAAAGCGCAAGATCGGATACATGAAGCGCGCGACAGAACGATTGCTAAAGACGACGCTCATTGCCCTATTCATCAGACCCGATCGGCTCGACAACATCGAAAGGAAGTGAATGCAATCCGCCCCGAAGTATTCGGCTCCCTTGTATCTTGCCAGCATGCCCTCGTTCAAATCGATTCCCTTGGCTTTGATCTCCGCTACAATGGGATGATCAGACCGTGCATCTATGAGTTCGACGGTGCCGACGCTCTTCTTGATCCGGGCCATGGTGACGTAGCGCGTGCAAAACGGACAATCTCCGTCATATACAATCTGCAAGTCGCTCATTTTCGCCTCAGTTCTCAACCGGCATCAGATTATTCAGTCCTGCGGGCTCGATGGTGAACTCGTCAAGAACGTCCAAACGCACTGTGGGCACTCCGCTTTCCATCGACACGCACTCTGATCGGGTCTGGTAGATGTAGTGTTGGACATCCTCCGGGACAAGCGCGGCAAATTCGTCGAAATACCATGGGTTAGACCAGATGTGGTGCGGGAAAAGGTCGTACCTGTAGTCCCCTGTCCTTGCATGTCGCTCAACCGAATAAGCATGAGCGATTTGAACATGCCGCTCTATCGTTTCTCGGTCTTGCTGGAAGCGTGTGGCTGTAAGGTCCCCAAATGTGCAGGAATCGTTCCCGGCCAGAAATTCGTCTTCCGAATAAACGGTTCCCCAGGTCGAGCTGGGGTAGTGCCCATCCTCGACACGCCCAAACCGGTGTTGAGCCGCTGTGACCGAGACCGTTCCAAAAAAGTTGGAAGGGACGCGCACCTGCCGCCCATCATTGGTCACGGCAAAGACTTCAGACACGGTCTGCGCCGGCGTGTCATACCAACCAAGTCGCGCGACCGAGAATTGCTCTTGCGAAAGGAACAAAAGCAGCATCGCCGACAAGACCACACGCTTCCTCTCTACCAAATCCGGCAGTTGTCGCATGGCGACGACAAGCGCCAAATTCAGGATGATCCATTTCCAGAAGAAGATCCCCGTAAGGAGATAGATGACGACGTGTGTAAGGTCGTAGAACAAAGTGATGGCAATCATCAGTTGCCGGCGCATCAACATCACCAAGGCGGCGAGCTGGCCCAGCAGAGTGGCGACGTTAACCAGCGGACGCGTCGCCTCACCAAAGGCATAGGTTGCGGAGGCGACGTTTTCGAAATGCGCTGAAGGCAGAAATCCCCCGACCCAGGAATTCAGAATCAACACTTCTGTCGGGTTTTGTGTGACCCAGAGCCACGGCCCTCCATCAAGCGCCAGCTTTGCGTAGCCCGAGAAGAAATAGTTCGCGAAGTGTACAGCTATCCCCGCCATCACAAGCAAAGCCGACGCGTCCATTACGTCCTTTGGTGACAGATCGAAAAATGGCCAGCGGCCCTTTAGGCGGCGAGCGACTTCCAGCGCAAGCATTCCCGTACCAAGCAAGACACTCAGTTCAACAACGACGATGTAGTCTGTGCGAGAGATCGATGTCCCGAAAAGTGCCTCTCCCGTACCCTTTTGCGCGATAACGAAAAGACCGGGAACCAGGACAAAAACGGGCCAGCGAAATGCTGCAATGGCTGCCACTGCCGCGACAATCGCGGCGACAGAGTAAAGGAATAGAACTCGATCAGTGTACTCTGAGACCCCTGTCGGGAAGGTGAAGCCGGAAGCCAGAGCATACGCACCCAACATGACCGAAATAACTCGAACAATGACATTTAAAGAGGGTGCAACTTTATTGGATCGTATCCGGGCCAGCGCAACAGTGAGAACAGTAGCAAAGATTACTGAAACCAAAGCCGCAATCGGACCGGCGTCCTGTGTAGCCCGCAAGACTTGCCGGAAGGTGGCAAAAAGCACTAAGGCTGCTACGATAACGCCAAGAGCGCTCCATTGCCTGAATGGAGCAGGCACTTTCACCGTTTCAGAAAGTTCAGATGTTTCTGCCACTGCTCAGGCCGCCTTCTGTGCCCTTGTTGATTGTCGTTCTAGCAGAGGTTCCAACGGTCTGCGACCGATACATCCAACATTTTCCACGACATTCGTCAGAGTGACTTAGTCAGACCAGGCTTCTGTCAGCCAATCTACGCGACGCGTCCGGTGCAGCGGATCGCCTTTGTAACCCTCAACAGCCTCGTGCATTTTGGGACGTCCGTGAAAACACACAACCCGCGCGTCTTCTGGCAGTTTCGGGCGAAGCACAAGGTTTAGCGGACGTGGCGGCCGACAATCATATTTGAAACTCACGATCCATTCAGACGGAAACGGTTCGAAATCGCCCGCATCGTATGCTGCGTAAGAGGTATAGCTTTGCTCCGACCCATTGGCCTTCAGGATTTCAGCTTCCGGGTCCGCCAAGATGTTCCCGTAAAGGTAAGAGTGACGCGCCGGTTCAAACTTGAGAACTGAACCGTGTCCTACGCCGACCATGCGACTGGGCGTGGTCCAGACTGGCCGCATGCAGACTTTCCCCGGGGCGTAGTCCGCGAGATCATCCAGACTACCGGTCACAACAACGTCCAAGTCGAGCGCGATCAGCGGTCCGTTCAGGTCTTGGATTAACTCCGGGTTGAACATGGACACCTTGCGCATCGGACCGCGGCGGGCGGTTTTGGGCAGCAATGCCATCATTTTGGCGTGGAACGGTTCTTCGACCAGGTCCAGCACCTCGACGTCAGGATCAAAGCCTGAGCGATCATCCGTCATGCAGAAGAACCGGACGTCGCGACGTGAGTTTCGCTTTATCGCTTTGTACAGACGGTTCACGTATTCGGGCCCAAAGAGCGTCCCCCAGCGGATGCAAATTACATTAAGCTCGCTCATGAGGTTCGTTCGATCAGTTCCGTTACCTTTTTCGCAAAGCTTGCCGTCGCTTCCCGGCACAGGGATAGCATTTCATCCGACGCCCGTGCAGACGACAACTCTGACGTCCAACGATCCGCTGTACTGTAGGCTGGTTGCACGCGATAGGCCGAGAACTTCTTTGAAAATGGCACGCACAAAACCTTGCGGCCAAGCAAAAGCCCCCAATATGTGCCATGATATGAGTTGCTGACGACCGTCGCTCCGCTTGCAATATGTTCAATGGCTTCTTTGAATGACGAATGCTTGTTGTCCAAGACCGGTATACCGTCCGGCACGGTCATTTTCATTTTATCGGATCGCCAATGATGAAGGTAAGCGACCACGTCATGCTCGGGTTCGCTGGGTGCATTAAAGTGAGGTGCCATGCAACTGCTGCAAGGCGCAAAGTCGAAGCGGTTGTCGCCCCAGTCTCTGGTTCCCACAAGGGACAACCGGCGATAGGCGCGCCAGTATTTTAACGAAAACCGGTTGTTTTGAACTGTACTGACGCCCCAGGCAATCCGATGCGTTGCTCTTAGATCTCCTGGTCCGAATGTCGCTGCGAGGCCGCCCATGATCTTGCCGCCCCCGTAGATGACCACATCACACTCGGGAGTTGCTGCGCCGAGGTCCAGAGCTTCCGCCTCCCATGCTTGCCGAATGTCGGGGAGATGATCGAAGGGGCTGCACCAACGATCTCCGAGGTTGGTGGTCTCCCGGTGATGCTTGAACACGACTTTCATAAAAGCTGAGTATCGCTCGATCTATGCTGTGCCAAGGCGATGGGACTGGAAAAAAGAAAAATGCGCTCACCCATGGTTTTAGCTGTTCGCCCTCCCGATTGTGTTTGGCAGCACTCCAGTTTACCGAATGTTGTCAAATGACGCGTGCTCGTATGGGGCGCTGAGCCTATAGGCTGACAAAAAAATGGGTATCGAGGCTTAAGGAAAGCATGGACACGATGCGCGTGGCGATTGCCGCTGGCCTCTATCGAAATCCCCGCGGGACCCAAGTGAACTTCCACGTCGATAATCTTTTCGGTGGAAACACTGTCGTCCTAAGCGCTGAAAGCAACCCACATACCGACGGAACTCCGCACTTCGTCTACGGTGGACCCAAAAAGCTCACGCCCGCCGGGCGCGTTACAGACACGTTGACGCGCTTGCGGGACTTGGTCCGGTACCGATCTGACAAGGTTCCGCGCGGCACAACCCGTGAAGCGATGCTCGCCTTTTTGAAACAAGAGCAGGTGGACGTAATTCTAAGTGAGTTTGGGAATATTGCCCCAAGACTGGCGCCCATCGCACGCGAAGCGGGTCTTCCCATCTTCACCTATTTTCGCGGAATCGACGCCTCTGCACACCTCAAGAACCCGATGCGCCTGTCATCCTACAAGCGCACAATACCTGAACTGGCAGGCATATTCGCCGTTTCGCAGTTTTTGCTTGATAATCTTGCTTCGGCAGGCGTGAGGCATCCAAGAAGCTTTGTGATCCCGAGCGGCGTAGATACTGCATTGTTTCAACCTGTGGCCAAAGTCCCGTTCAAGTGCATTGCAATCGGCCGGTTGATCGAAAAGAAGCGTCCAGACATTACAATCCGTGCCTTTCTTGAGGCGACCAAAGATGTGCCGCAGGCACGGCTCGACGTGATTGGTGAAGGCCCATTTGAAGCAAGTTGTCGCAAGATCATCCTGGCGCAGGGCGCGCAGGAAAAAGTCAAGCTGCTTGGCACGCAGCCCCATGAGGTCGTCCGCGAGAAGCTCGCGTCCTCTGAGGTCTTTCTTCAACACTCTGTCACAGGATCCAACGGCGACACGGAGGGTCTGCCGACCTCAATTCAAGAAGCAATGGCGTGTGGCTGCATCGTCGTCTCCACACGGCACGCAGGAATACCTGAGGCTGTTGAAGAAGGCGTCTCCGGATTTTTGGTTGATGAGGGCGACGAACCCTCGTTTGCCACAGCGATCAGACAAACACTCAACTTGTCAGACGGACAAAAAACAGCGATGTCGTCGACCGCCCGAAATGCTGCAATCAATCGCTTCGATAATCGTAAGCTGATCCGCGTCGTTGAGCAGACCATCCTTGACCTTGGTCGGTAGACAACACACCGTTGACGCCGCAGCAGCAGAACGGGTCATGTCACCAACGCATCACATCTGGATACAAAACGGCATTGGACCGTGCCTCGGCATAGGCTAAAGCGGCGGAAACAAGGGCGGGAGACTCCGCATGAAGATCAAGCGTCAAATTCGACGGTTCTGGAGACGCTCTGGACGAAAGCTGCCGGAGAACTGGTTGGATGAGGACACCGCACAGATGCGCCGTATGGCGCAGGAATTGGGCCCGGATGATGTTGTGATCGACCTTGGCGCTCATGTCGGAAATGCGTCAATAGAGTTCGCGCATTGCGCCAAGCACGTCTATGCATTCGAGCCAAACCCGAGAAACTTCAAAGAGCTGAAAGCGCAAACGCGCCGTTACTCTAACATATCAGTGTTCGAAGAGGCGGTCTCGGACAAGCAGGGCGAAGCCAAACTGTTCTACGAGAACGCAAAGTTGGGACGGCACTTTGAAGGAGCCACAATTCTCAGTGGAAAGTCCAACATTGGCTACGACAAGTCTTACAACGTGAAGACCGTCAGTATTTTGGATGTACTGGACCGGATTGGCGAACCGGTGTCGCTCATCAAGATGGATGTGGAAGGCGCTGAGTATGTCATTCTTGACGCCTTGATCACTTCCGGACGTCTCGCCGAGATCGGCAAGATATACGTGGAATGCCATGCTGATCGGATTGAAGGATTGCAGGACGCAAAGGACCGAACCCTGGCCGCCGCTGAGGCCAAAGGATGGTTGAGCAAGTTGGATTTCACTTGGCCGTAGCCAAGGAATTGGCAAAAGCCGTTGTGAAAAAGCTGCTGAATGTCTTTCTGGACTGTCGTCGATTTGACTTCCGATGGCTTTTTGGTCGTTGGCAATCGTCCATGCGCCTTATCAGAGGTTGACGCTCGCGCGTGCATGCTCAATAGGTTGTATAATACAACTTATAAACCAGCAGCATGCCCACGCAAGAAACCATTGATGCAATCCGCGCTGCCTCTCGCACACTTGTCCGGGAATTGGGTTTCATGGGTGGCGACTTTGCAAGGACCAATCCGTCGCCGTTGGTTATGCACGCCTTGATCGAGATCGAGGCGCGCGGCGTCACTGCGCGGGATCTGTGCAAGCGCCTTTGTCTGGAGAAATCCAGCGTCAGTCGCTTGCTGAAAAAGCTCGTGGCGTCCGGCGATGTCGTGGAAAGCCCGAGCGAACGGGACGGTCGCGCAAAAATGCTCCGGTTGACCGACGCGGGAGAACGGCGTGTCCGCGCGATCCACGAGTTTGCGCGCAAGCAGGTATTTCGTGCGCTTCAGAAGTCCGACTCGGATCAAGTTAGCGAGATCGTCAATGGACTTGAGGCCTATGCCGCGGCGTTGACGTCTTCGGACGCCGGGGGCCATGAAGCGAGCTATTCGATCCGGCCCAGATACGCCCCTGGCCTTCTTGCCCGCATCATAGAGATGCACATGGTATATTACTCGGAATTCGCGCAGTTCGGGCGGGCATTCGAAGGCGTTTTGGCCAAAGGACTTGCGGACTTCCTTGATCGGCTGGAAAGCGCCGCCAACGAAGTCTGGCACGCAGAGTGCAAGGGCCGTGTGCTTGGGTCCATTGCGATCGATGGCGAAGATCTTGGAGACGGCATTGCCCATCTTCGGTGGTTCATCGTGGACGGTGCCCTGCGCGGGACAGGTGCGGGCAAGGCGTTGTTGGACACCGCCCTCGGTTTCGTGGATGCCCGGGGTTTCCGTGAGACGCATCTTTGGACTTTCTCGGGCCTCGACGCCGCCCGGCATCTCTATGAGACGCGTGGGTTTCGCCTGGCCGAGGAACGCCCCGGCAGCCAATGGGGAAAGGAAGTTCTTGAGCAGAGGTTTGTCCGGGCTGCGCCGTGAGCCTCTGCCGGCGAACTTAGCCGAGTGCGTAAAGGTCAAGCCGCACGGCTTGCGCGAACCTTGCACCCACGCCCACAAAGAGCGTTCGGTTGACCCAGGCATAGCGGACGTCTCCGGTTTCCAGACGGGCGTGTGTCCGCATGTAGTAAGCGGACGGGTCGACCTCTTCGCCGCGTGCAATTGCTTCCATCACGTCCTTCTGACCGTGCCGTAACCCGTAATTCACAATCTCGATCGTCGCGCCGTCGTCGGTTTCCATCGCATAGCGCGTGTCGAGTTCGGCCAGACCGTCGGCGAAAATGGTCTGCCAGTCCGCGCCCAGATTCAGTATGTG
>JASJDQ010000001.1 GCA_030065075.1 Paracoccaceae bacterium
GCCCCCATCATCCCATGCTCGGTCACGGCATTGGCGTATTTGTGGGCGTAAGGCATGCAGGGGTAGAACTGAAAGTCACTATACCGGGCGGGAGAGGCTCTCACGCGGTCAGCGATCTCGGCGATCCGGTCATGCGTGGTGCACATGAACGTGCGAATGCCCTCGTCATAGGCAATATCCAGCACTTCCATGATCGCATCCGTTTTCTGAAAGCGCATCATCTGCTGCCGGGCCTTTTCCTCCGACATGTGGTTGACGCCGAAGAACTGGTTGTCGCCAAAGAGAAGCTTGTCCATCACGCACGCCTCCCGCCGAACCAGCCGCGTTTCTTGGGGGCTTCGACCTTGCGTGCCGAGGCAGCGCCGACCGGTGCACCGGTTTCCGCATTCTCGATGATCATCGCCATGGTCTTGTCGGTTTCCGTCGCACTGGCGAAGTCGTTCTCCGTGGCTGCGGTTTTTCCGGCCTTGACCGCAAGAATGAAGTCGTCGAGTTGCCCCGAATATTCCTCGCCGCGCAGATAGAACCAACGATCCTCGGTGAGTTCCGTGGTGTATTTCACCGTCCAGCCCCTGCCATATCCGTCGAGCCCCGGCACTTCCTCGCGGAGGTAGAGCTGGCATTCCTGCCGATCGGCGAAGAGCCGGCCATTGGTGCCGATCATCGAAAGCCGGGTGGTCATCTTGCGGTGGCTTTCGTCGGACCAGTTGACCGACAATTGCGCGGTCGGTCCTTCGTTCCACTGAAGCGTGGAGAAAACCTCGTCATCCGTGCCTTCGGAGAAGACCGAGGACAGCACGGAACCCGAGACGCGGTCCGGCGCGCCAAAGTACCAGTTGAGAAGGTTCAGGGGGTGCGCGGCATAGTCGTAAAGGCACCCGCCCCCTTCAGCCTTGTCGGTCCGCCAGGTCGCCCGCTTCGGACGCAGGACAACGGGGCCATAGGCTTCGGCCAGCACATGGGTCACCGTTCCGATCGCCCCGGCGTCGAGCAGGCGCTTCATCTCGCCGAAGGCACCCACATAGCGGTAGTGATAGCCGACCTGCGCCACGAGCCCCTTTTCATACGCACGTTTCGTGAGCCGCTCGCTGTCAGTCCAGTCGAGACAGAAAGGCTTTTCGCAAAACACATGCAGCCCCGCCTCCAGCGCCTTTTCCACCATCGGCGCATGGGCGCGCGAGGGCGTGGCAATGACCACCGCATCCAACTGTTCCTCGGACAGCATGCTGTCGAAGTCCTTGTGGATCGGGGTCGGGATATTCTTCGAAAGGACGCTCGTGAGAAAGGCCGAGCCATCACAGGCGACGGTTTCCACATCCGGATGCGCATTGACCATGGCGAAATGAGACATGCCCATCTTCCCAAGACCAACGACGGCGATCCGAACTTTTCGGCTTACTGTGTCAGACATGAATCCGCCAACTCTTTCCTCGATACACGCTCTGCGATTATCGCCGTATGTGTTCCCCGCAAACCCCTGTGCACACAGCGCGTTACTTAGGCGTTCATTGGTCGCATTTTTGCGACATCGGTGCTGACACCACAGCATTGCCTTGGCAGGAAATCCGGACCTTTGTTATACAGCAATGCGTCAATAGTGTGTGATTTCTTGTTGGGTCTCGATGATGAGTATAACACTCAACTTTCTGGAAAGAGGGAGCAGCTGGGCGACGGCAGGCCTGTTCTGGTTGTTGGTCGCAACGTTGGGAGCTGCGGTTTTCCTGTCCGAAGGCCTGGAAGCGCTCCGCATCGCGTGGGCGCTGCCGGAATACTCCCACGGGCCGCTCATTCCGGTTCTCTCGGCACTGCTTTTCCTGCGTCAGCTGAAGACCGTGCCGATCGACACGGGCCCCAAGCGCCAGCGATGGATGGGTGTTTTGGTCATTCTGGCCGCCGTCACGCTGGGCGCGCTCGGCAAACTGGCCCATATCCCCGATATCGTCGCGTACGCTACCATCTTGTGGGTCGGAGGCATCCTGCTCGTGAGCTTCGGATGGGAGACCGGAAAGCATTTTTGGCCACCGGTGCTGCATCTCGTCTACATGCTGCCCCTGCCCGATACGTTCTACTACAAGATGACCACCTGGCTGCAGTTCGTCTCTTCCGAACTTGGGGTCTGGTTCCTGCGCCTTCTGACCATCCCCGTCTTCCTCGAAGGCAACATCATCGATCTGGGCGTGACCAAGCTGCATGTGGCAGAAGCGTGTTCGGGGCTGAGATACCTGTTCCCGATTCTGTCGTTCAGCTACATCTTCGCCGTTCTTTACAAAGGACCGATGTGGCACAAGGCGGTCCTGCTCATCTCGGCCGCGCCGATCACCGTCGTCATGAACTCGGTCCGGATCGCGGTCGCGGGCGTGATCGTGCAATATTGGGGCCTCGACTGGCTGGAAGGGTTCACCCATTTCTTCGAAGGCTGGGTGATCTTCATCCTGTGCATCCTGATCCTCTTCGCGCTTGCACGCATCATGCTGTTCTTCAACGCGCGCCGGATGAGCTTGGCCGAAGCGCTGGACCTCGACACGGACGGGTTGATGACCCAGGCCGCGCGTATTCGCTTTACCCAAGCCTCTCACGCCATGGTGACTGTCGCGGTCCTGATGGTGGCTGTCAGCGCGGCCTGGCAGTTCATGCCGGAACGCAATGACACTGCCGTCTCGCGGGACAGTTTCGCATTGTTCCCCCGGCAAATAGGCGATTGGCGGCAGACAGGCGAACCTGAGAGACTTTCGGCAAGCGTGGAGCGGTCACTGGCGGCCGACGACTATCATTCCGTGATCTTCGCGCGAGAGGGAGACCCCTCGACGGTCGAATTCTTTTCGGCCTGGTACGCCAATCAAAGCCGGAACGGCGTACATTCGCCTGAGATCTGCCTGCCCGGCGGAGGGTGGGAAATCGCTTGGTTGGAACGCTCCGATCTTACGGAAACGCTGGACGCATCCACCCCCTTCCGCGTCAATCGCGCCATTATTCAGAAGGGCGAGACACGGATGATGGTGTACTACTGGTTCGCACAGAAAGGCCGCAAGATTGCCTGGGATTTCGAAGCCAAGTTCTGGCTGATGGTAGATGGAATCCGAACGGGACGAACCGACGGTGCCTTGGTGCGACTGACAACGTTAATCGCTCCGGATGAAACAGATGCCGATGCCGATGCGCGCCTGGCGGATATGCTGCGCACGGTGACCCCTGCCCTTCCCCGCTTTATTCCAGAGACGTAAGACACGGCCTCAGCTGCGTTGTTGAGGCTCAAATCGCGAGTAACGGATCGCCGTCCGGCCAGACGGCAGCGCTGGTGTCTTTTCTCCTTCGGAATGTTCCGCCGGTGCGAACTGCACATATCCCGCAAGCGCTCCCATCAACAGCATCGTGATCGGGCTGAGGGTCGAGTTGGGGATGAGATCAACCAGATTACCGGTCAGGATCATCGCGATACCTGCCGTCACCGGCAGGATCTTTCTCTGCTGACGCCTCAACCCGAGCCAGAGCACCGGCAGGGTAACGATCCCAAACAGAGTAATGTATCCGACCCAACCGCGTGTTCCCAAGACGCTAATCCACAACCCGTCAACCAGCGAAACGTCATTGCCCGCTTCATCGAAAATCCGGTTTCGCCCATAGCCGCCCCAACCGAAAATCGGTTTCCCTTGGGCTTGGACAAGCATCTCCTGTTCATTCTGAAGCCTGACCATAAAGGAATTCGCCCGCTCCGGTGAGATTGACTGGACGAGGTTCAGGAAGCCATTGATCGGCAGAAGTTCTGCCTGACGGACAATCGGATAGAACAAAAATATGATCGCTATCACAGCTGCAAAACGGACCTGCTGTGCCGGTCCGAAGATCAAGGCAAGCGGACAAAGCGTCATCGCGATGAGAAGGGCGCCGAAATTCCGGCTTAGCATCAGAACTGCAAAGAGCCAGGCCATCGCAAGCAAGTATATGTAGCGCTGCTTCGCACCGCCGGCACGCGACAAGGCGGCAGCGGACAATACAGTTGCCAGAAGAAATAGCCCTAGCACCAGCCCATGCCCAAGGAAGACAAGCGGACGATAACCCCCGCCCCGCACGTGCTGAATCCATTGATGCGGGAAATACCCGTAGATCCAATTGTTGAGCTGTGGGCTCATCCGAAGCTCGAACAAAGCCAGAAAAGAGTACATCAACCCTGCGCCAACCAGTATCTTTAAGGCCAGTGCCTGATCCTCGGCTTTAGAAAGCAGGCGCCATCCCATCAGGAAGGGCACTATGAAAATCATCTGGTCCCAAGTGATGCTGATCGCGTCCCAGAGACGTAGTCCGGCTACAACCTTCGGTCCATAAAAGAGCGGCTCACGGTTTGTCAGGAAAGACAGCGTTGGCGTGAGCATATAGATCACAAGAGCGGCAATCAGCAGGCGTCCGATCAAGAGATTCTCGGAATGCAGCCGTCCAACTTCTGCCTTTCTCCGATGAGAGAAAAACAAATAGCCCAACACAAGACCCAAGGTAATAGCGGTGAGCTTGTGATACCCTGGCAGCGCCGGCAGATCGATCTTGAAGTTGGACGGAAGAAACAAATAGCCGATGACGACTGACAAAATCAAACCGCGCTTAAACCCGGCTCCGGCAAATAATATTAGAGAGATAAGCGGCCATATCAACAATGCAGCGTTAGGAATCATCTCAATACACTCATGCCGTTCCGGCTAGGAGATATTTTCAAACATTTCCATAAGGTCGGAATATTAAGTGCCGTATGTCTACGCATCGGTCAGGAAACCCATGCACCCGCGATAATCGCTTCCGCTTCGGAAACGACCCAATTCTCCACCACTTCAGTTTCGTCGCGCGCGAAATCGCGACGGATGACATCAGACAACTCAGCGCGCCTTTGAGCAGGATCAGGAATAAGCGTTGCCGCCAAGAGATCAGTTCGTTGATGTATGCGCGTATGTAGCGCGCGGGTTCCGATCCTGGATAGCCAAGCTCTTCCGATTATTTCCGGCTCGAGGATATCGCCAATTGCAACAAAGAGCGGCCTTATCATCTTTGCCGTGACCGTTTTTGACGTAGAACATACGGCTACGGAGCCGCCATACCCCAAAACACCAAGCCCCACTGTGGCACCACCGGTCAGAAGGAGATGCCGTCGCCTTAGTTTCATCCTTGCATCCTCTCGGAAAGATGATCGGCCAGCCGAAGGGTCAGTGCAACGATTGTAAGCGTTGGATTGGCCCGGCCTGAAGTCGGAAAGACCGCACCACTGGCCACGTAGATTGCATTGCTGCCATGCAAGCGACAATTCGCATCAACGACGCCAGAGGTTGGGCTTTCTGCCATCCGCATACAACCCAGTTGATGCCAGGCTGTTGTTGTTCCCCAATACGGATCATCGTCATGATCTTCGAGTTGGACCCTGCCAATACCTGCGGCGCCAACGATGTTTCCAAAGACCTGTACTGTCTCACGGATCGCTGCGAGATCATCCTCCGCTGTCGCCCAATGCAGGACTGGGCGCGGCATTCCTAAAGCGTCCCGTTCGGAAGGGTCGAGCGCTACGAAATTCGTTCGATGCGGACGTTCTTCGGACTCGAACCGCAGCAAAACCCTTTTGTGACCCGGTTGGGCGAAAATCCGCTCTGCCTGCACAGCAGCGATCGCATCAGCATTCGCAATAAAATCACAGTAGTCGTCGCTGAATGTCCGGGGCGTTCCAATCACGGGAATGTCCCTTCCTAGAAGTCGCTTGGCGACATTTTTGAGCGACGTCACCCCCGTTTTTGCCGCTCGCCATCGGTCACGTACTTTTTGAGGCACATCCGCAAAAGGTACCAGATAGTACTGAAAATTAAGAAGGTTTCGCTTCGCAATCTCGGCTTCTGTAAGCCGAAGAACGAAATGCAGCGGAACACCTTCATCGGCATGCGCGCTGGAATCGCTCCAATACACCAGATCGCCCACGGGCCGGTTGAAGTGGATAAACCCTGCTCCTGCGGAGGGGTGGTCCATATAGCATTTACCCAGAAGACCGCCTTCGTCCCCCAAACGGGTTCCACCCTGTTGGTTTGAGAACAATACGATCCGCGTATTCTCAATCGCGCCCGCTGCAAGAACCACGGCCTTACCCTTGAAGCGGCGATTGACACCGTTCAACGTCCGGGTTTCGGCCCATTCACCGCTGTCGTCTGAACGCACGGTTATGACATTGGTCCAGAACCAGACATGGATGTTCGCGCTTTGCTCGAGTCGATCTGAATATTTTTCGCCGAACCGTGTGGGGGGGCTCTGGCGAATGACCGTCGTCTCAACCTTGTCATTGTCGTGCAAAAGGAAACCGGAAGTATCACCATATACCAGTTCGGCAGCGTTGTAGCGGTAGGCGCCCAGTTCACAGTAGTCGTGGGCTTTCTTATAGTAAGGCTCAAGTTCCGTGCGACCAAAAGGCCATCCGGATAAACCCCCTCCCGGGCTGCGCTCAAAATCAATCGAGTCTAGGGGCGCACAATGCCCGCCCCAGTGGTTGCTCGTTCCTCCAAGCCAGCGAAGTCTGCTGAACTGAAGGTCGTATTCGTCATCATTTCCCTCAATACGACCTTCATTCAGACGCTGAGCATCGTCATCGTATTCCTGCCCGCCGCTTTCTAGCAGTGCGATCCGCAGTCCCAATGACTCCAGTTCAAGCGCCAGCGTTATCCCCGCTGGACCAGCGCCTACAATGATAAGGTCATAATCGGTCTCCGGAAGACCGGACTGCTGACGCCCATCAAAAAACATGAAACCGCGTTACCCCAGGGTTCAAATGCTGTGCCGTTCTTTCGCATGGATCACGGCTTAAGGCCAGATTGCAGTCGTTTCTCTACCCACTTCAAGAACGCGGTATCTGCGTCCCGAGGGTGCCGTCTCTGACTGGCCCGCCATTCGGCCTCAAGCGCATAGACATCCGCGCCCGGCGCCAAATCGCGCACGGCGTCCAGCGTTTCGGGTTTGAGCGCGCGCGCCTGCCCGACCGCCAGGACCACGTCTTTCTTGCGAGTCACCTCAATCATGTCGTCAGCAAGCTCACCAAAGGAATAGTCCGGCAGTGCATCGGCCCGGATGATATCTCGGACCATCGCCCGGAACACCCGTCTTGGGCTCGATGACCCGGATTTCTTGCGCAGTGTCTCGAGAGAGATCCGCCAAACACGCTGGTTGCCGCAATGCTTGCGCGCCAATTCGTAAAGACGCCGTTCCAGGGGCTTACGAAGACCGAAATAGTCTCTGTTCAGGGTTAAAACGCTTCTGGCCAGCACCGCCTGATAGATCCAGTCGGAAAGCGTGACACTGACACTCACCATCCGGCCGGCCCGGGTCCGGCGGACAATCTCCCACGCCTCGATCAAACCGAAGCCCGAAGTGATTTCTCTGGCGCCAGTCACGATATTCGTTGTCACCCTCGTGCCGGCAAGGCGCTCGAATGCTTCCTTCAACCGGCGGTAGCTGTCCCCTGACGTCTCCCGACCCGTCGCCAGGAGAAGGTCATGCGCCGTCAGGGTCAGGGTCCGCGCCACGGGCTTGCCGGCATTCAGCGCAGCCATCAGCTGCGAGATGCAGAAGATCAGGATGTCCGCGTCGAAGATCGTCGCACGGCCACGCACAGAGGGCGTCACCGTCACTGCCACATCATTGTGGTGATATGTCAGGATGCGCCGGTCCGGTCGGGTAGCGAGAGAGAAGAGAGGATGCTCCATCGAGGCCAGATCATGCTTGGGCGCAGCGCCCAGAAAGTCGCAGACGAAAAAATCGTCCATCTCGATGGAAAGCTGCCCTGCCCCACGCATTACTGCCCTTCGTCCCACATTCGGGATTCGTTGTTTCGTTTACGCTCAAGTTATCCACAAGTCCGGTCAGGACATAGTGGAAATCGGGGGATTGGAGTCACTTACTCGGGGTTTCAGAGTCGGTTTGTCGTGGTTTTGGAGTCGTAGAGATCAGATAAGAGATCAAAAAAATATGCAAAATGAAATGCTTACGAAATCATCGGTGCCCTGTAACAGAGTCTAACTCAAAATAACTCCTGAAAAGGTCCAAAGCGCTCAGGATTTAGCGAAAACTCCGAAGATTCACGTTGAACCTGCAAAGAAAAGTCCAGGGAAGAGAGGTCGCTCTTCCCATGTACCACGTTTCGCAGTATCCTGCCGAAAACATATAACATCTTGAGGTATTGATGAGCCGTGATCCCCTCGCTCCTTATCATGGAATTGCACCGGACGCCGCGCGTTCCGTTCTGGGCGATCGATTGGACACCGCTGGCTTCGCAACCATCGCAGAAGCCTGTCGCAACGGCCGGGACGATCTGACCAACCGGGGCCTCAACGAACAGGGTCAAAAGGTCCTTAGGCGTTTTTCGACGTGGGAGATCACCAAGTATCTCATTCCCGTGGCGCCGGCGCATTTCCGACGCGTGCTTCGGCAAAACCCAAATCTGCCTCAGGGCCAGACGGAAACCGAAGGGGGTGCCAAATGGTTCACGGCAGATGAGGTTCTGCGTCTGCGGGCATTTTTTGCCGCCGAAGGCGCGCAAAATCGGGATTACATGCCCTACCGCCCAGCCGGATTGCCGGCGAAGGTTCTTGCCGTGGCAAACTTCAAAGGGGGCGTTGGCAAAACCTCGACGGCCGCGCACCTCGCGATGTCCGCGGCCCTTGATGGTTATCGGGTGCTGGTGATCGACCTCGACAGCCAAGGGTCCATGACATCGATCTTCGGAGGCCAGGTCGCAGATGAATGGCAGACCGTCTTTCCGATCCTGGCGCGGCACTACGGCGAACATCTGAGACGCGAGAACCAGTCCCGGCTTGACCGCGGTGAGCCTCCCCTGCCCCTTGAGGACACGGTGGCGCAGGCGATGGAACTTGGCGCGCAGGACCTTGCGCAAAGGACCCATTGGCCGAACATCGATCTTATTGGCGCGCAGCTCGACCTTTACTGGGCCGAGTTCCAGGTTCCGGTCTGGCGGATGGCCTCGCGCTCGTGGAAGCTCTGGGACGCCCTCTCAGAGCGTTTGGAGGCCGATGGGATCCTGACCCACTATGACCTGGTCATCCTCGATACACCGCCCGCTCTGGGCTATCTGACGATCAACGCGCTGGCCGCGGCGGACATCTTGCTGGTCCCGACAGGCGCGTCTTTCCTCGAGTTCGAATCGACAGGCCGTTTCTTCGACATGCTGCATGCCACCTTCGCCAGCATCGAAGAGGGTGAAAATATCGCGGCCCGCGCGCTTGGACGTCCGGGCCTCGCCTTTGAATGGGATGCCGTGCGGGCGCTGGTGACCCGCTACGACAGCGCCCAGCAGGCCGAGTTCGCGGCCCTGATGCAAAGCTATCTCGGAACGGTGCTCTCCCCCTATCGTCAGGACTTCACCGCCTTGGTCGGGCAGGCCGGGGAGCAGGTGGCGGGTATCTATGAAGCCGATTACCGGGATTTCAACCGCGAAACCTACGCGCGGGGGCGTGCTGCCTTCGACCAGACATGGGCCGCTGTGAAGCGGCTTCTGATCGGCGCCTGGCGGCGCGATGAGATCGCCGCTCTTGACGCCGCAGAATAGGAGACAGACCATGGCAAAGCGCAAGCGCCTCGAGTTGCCCAAAGAGCCTTTCTCGCCTGATTTAGAGACCAATACAAACGGTCTCGCGCCGCGTGTGCGGATGCCGATTGCTGAAGTCGCCGGTGACATCTCGGGCCGCGCAGCCCTTGAAGAGGTGGCTCGCGAGATGACGTTGGCCGAGAGCGAGGGCAGGGTGGTCAAACGCCTGCCGATCGCGGAAATCGGCATGCAGCACCTTATGCGCGACCGGATGCATCTTGACGACGCAGAAATGGAAGTGTTGAAGGCGTCACTTCTGTCACGCGGACAACAGACACCGATTGAGGTTGTCAGGGCCGGTGGCGGTCACGAGTTGATATCCGGATATCGCCGTCTGATGGCTCTGCAGGCTATCGGAGAGACCCATGTGCTGGCGCTTGTGAAAAACCCGGATGGGGCTGTCGAAGCCTATCAGGCGATGGTCGAGGAAAACGAAGTTCGCGCCGACCTATCGTTCTACGAGCGCGCCAACATCGCGATCGCTTGTGTCGAACAGGGGGTTTACAAGACACCGCGAGCGGCCGTGGCTGGGCTGTTTGCCCATGCGCCTGCCGCCAAGCGGTCAAAAATTGCCAGGTTTCTGGTCATTCGGGAAAAGCTCGGCAAGGCACTGCAGTTTCCGACGGCCATTCCGGAGAAGCTCGGGCTGGCGCTTGCGCAGGCCTTGGAGGCGGATCCGAAGCTCGGAGGACGGATCGTTGATGCATTGCGCAAGACGCCGCCCGAGACAGCAGTGGCTGAAAGACGGACTCTGGAGCGGGCACTCGAAAGGCGGTCACCGCCGAAGGCAGAGCCGGAGACGCTTGGCAAGGGTCTGCGGCTCGAAGCGAAGACGGGCAGGGCGGTCCTGTCAGGGCCGGCGATTGACGAAGACTTTCTGGCAAGCCTGCGTCATTTCGCGGTTTCGCATGCGAAAGAAAGAGGCTGAGCACCCAATAAAATAAGGCAATTTCTCTTTGTCTCTCTGGAAATTGCCTGGGTGGACGCTGCAAAGATAAAGCCCCGGAGCATGCTCCGGGGCTTTGAATGCTCGATGTTTCCGGGATCAGCCCGCGAGAAGCAGGTCTTCGTCACCCTCGTTCGAGGAAACGGTTGCGGTTTCGCTGACCACGCCTTGACCGTCGGTCAGCGCGTTCCAGAGGGCTTGGTAGCCATTTGTGACGTCGCTTTCCTGTCCGACTGTCTGGACCGACACGCTGCCGTTGCCGGAGCTCAGCTGCAGCGTGACGCTGTCGGCTGCATAGTCGATCACGATCGTGGCGTTCCTGCTGCCGAGGCCACCGACGACGGCGTCATCGAAGAGCCCTGTTATCTCGTCAGCGCTCATCAAGGTAAGCTTGCTGCCGTTCGAAGCCGACAAGCCCGCGAGATTGATCTCAAGCGTCGAGTTGCCAAGATCGATGCCCGATTGGACGTCCGGTCTGTCATCGAAAGAGCCTGTGCGGAACTCTTCGATGGTTCCCAAAGCGCCATTTTCGGCGGCGAAGGCGAGGGTGGCACCATCGTGCATATCGAGAATTGCCATACCGCCGTCATCACCGTCGAAACCAATCGCGGCATCTCCAACCACAGAGAGTTTGTCGCCGTCCTCTAGATCGTACTCGGCGCCACCTGTGGCCAGCACAGTCTGGCCGCCACTGGCCGTCAGATCGACACCCGACATCTCGCCGGTGTTGACGAAGCGGCCGCTTTCGATGTTCACATCGATGTCTGACCCATCCGAACCGTCGATCCAGGCTTGGCCCGCACCTTCGATATTGAGCGTGCCACCGTTCTCTCCGGCGTGCTGACCGGAGTTGGTTGCGGTCATCCCGTTGCTCACGGTCAACTTGCTGCCATAGACGTTCAGAGCACCGCCCTCGCCGAAGTCGAGCGTATCGATAGTCGTGGTGTCCGAACCGAATACCACATGGTTGCCAGCAAGATCGACGCTGTCGCCATCCTGCACGCCGGGCAGATCCTCGGTATCCCAGTTCATCCGGTTGTCCCAGCGAACGCCGTCCCCGAGATCATCCGGCACGAAGCGCAACGTGGTTTCCGTGCCGCGGATATCCGGTGCAATGCCAAAGCCGGTCTGGAAGAATTGAATGATCAGGTCGGCATCGACAACATCTTCGAACTTGCCGTCGGCTTGCGCACGCAGATAGTCGGCCAGATCCGCAATCGTCGCGTTGTTGTCGCCCAGGAGAGCGGCCGTAAAGCGCTGGATTGTGGTCTGATCGAGGACGTTGGTGTCAAGTCCTTCGACATTCTGATCGGGTGACCAGAACTGTTCCCGCACCGCCGCCCAGTTGTAGATGATCGTGTCGTTATAGAAGGGATCATCTGTCTGCAGCGCGTGCTGGGTCCACTCTTTCCACTGTAGTTCCGCGGGATTGTTGGGGTCAGCCAGATGCGCGATGATGTTGTCGACGAGCGACGACAGTTCCGCCTTGTCGTTGATGCCCCAGCTCAGGGCGCCGATATTGTCGGCGTCCTTGTGGGCGGCGGACGTGATGACATTGTCCACGGCCAAGGTGTAATTGCCGACCCCGCCGTTGTCATAGTAGTCGCCGCCATAGAAGCTAACGCCGGCGTTGTTATCGAGGATCACGTTGTCTTCGATAAAGCCCCCGGAGCGCACCTGAACACCATAGGAACTGGCGCGCATGGTGATCGTGTCACGGAGTGTGACATCCAAGTTGCTGGCGTCGTGGTACATGTTGTGGTTGTACTGATTGGGCGGCATCGGGTCAGAGCCTTTGCCATCCGGGTCATAGCCATCTGCCCAGCCGTTATGGTCGAAGAAAAGCCCTTCAAGCAGAAGCCCATCAATGTCGTTGGTGTACATGCCTTGCTTGCGGTCCCCAGCCTCCCAACTGGTCCCATTCTTCGGAGCAAATCGAATAGCATCGTAGACCTCGGAATTGCGGAGCGTAATTCCCTCGGAACGCTGCAGGATCAGCGAGCTTTCAGTCACCTTGATATTATCGTAGATGATATTCTCGCCGAAGAGGAGCCCGACTCCGTCCTCGAAGTGAAGATCCTGAATGACGACATTGGAACTCGATTCCTGATGCTGGAAGAATCTTTGGGCGATGATCGGCCGGTCACCTTCACCCCAGGCACCGATATAAAGCGGGTTGAGCTCGCTTTCACCATGGGTATCCCGGTTCAGGAGCCGCTGTTCACCGCTTGAAAAGGGGTTGTCGAGCAACTCCTTGTACTCGTATCCGCGCTCTATGAGCAGCCAGTTCGACGTCACGGATCCACGTGGAGTCACGTGGTTCCAGAGCATCGTGGCCGCTTCTTCGTCGAGTGCCGTGTCTTCGCTTTGACCATATTGCGGATTGGCGGCAAGCCACTTGCCATCAATGCTGGAGGCGCTGATGCCTTCCATCGCGGCGATATCCGCGCGCGAGAGCGCGCTGTTGGAGCCCGATACATAGACTTTGACGTGGTTTTCACCGTGTTCGACGACTATTTTGTCATTTTCGTCGGTTTCCAGCATGTAGTGGGCTTCGCCGGTGCCCCAGCCGCCATCCAGAACGCCTTCGCTGACGCTGACGGCGACACCATGGACCGAAGTCGATCCGTTGGAGTGGGTGATTTCATAGGAGAAATCCATCGATCCTTTGAAATCCGACTGCGTCATGACCAACGCCATCGTGTTGTCCGGATTGACGGTGATCGTGCCGTGCTCGACATCGTTCAGAATGCGAATGGACGCCACGTCGTCGCTGTCGGGAGACAGCGTGGTGACTCGCCCGCCTATGACCTCAATGCGACTATCTGCCGTGACAACTTCGCCGGCGTCCACATCGTCGCCCGCGCCCGGGTTTTCGGGCGGCAGCGGTTCCGGATCCGCCACAGTGCCCGGTTCAGATGTTCCTGACTGCGTCGGCTCTTCCGGCTGTGTCGGTTCTTCCGGCTGTGTCGGCTCCTCCGGCTGCGTCGGCTCCTCCGGCTGCGTCGGCTCTTCCGGCTGCGTCGGCTCTTCCGACTGCGTCGGCTCCTCCGGCTGCGTCGGCTCTTCCGGCTGCGTCGGCTCTTCCGGCTGCGTCGGTTCTTCCGACTGCGTCGGCTCTTCCGGTTGTGTCGGTTCTTCCGACTGCGTCGGTTCTTCCGACTGCGTCGGCTCTTCCGGTTGTGTCGGTTCTTCCGACTGCGTCGGCTCTTCCGGCTGCGTCGGCTCTTCCGACTGCGTCGGCTCTTCCGACTGCGTCGGCTCCTCCGGCTGCGTCGGCTCTTCCGGCTGCGTCGGCTCTTCCGGCTGCGTCGGTTCTTCCGGCTGGACCGTCGCTTCGACCTCCATCGTGATGACGCGACTTTCGGTCATACGACCGGTGCCATTCGCGCCGTCAAAGACTTCGACCGCAAGGGTGTACATTCCGCCTTCGGAGAACATGGGCCTGGAACCCGAACCCTGCAGATCGCCACCATTATCCCCGAACATGGCGAAGGGTTCGATGCTTTCCGTGCGCGTGGTTGCGCCGTCGTCGAAGTTGAACGAGACGCTGCCGGTCTGCGATCCGGCTTCCGGAACGTAGATGACGGCCAGGTTCGGATCGTTCACAAGATTGCCACTGAGCCGCATCCCGTCTGTGATCTCCGTGATCACCTCGTCGGTACGGGCGTCCAAGAGCAAAATGGTGCCATTCGTCGTGCTTGGCTCTTCCGCCACCGGCTCGCCGTTGTTCGGGGTTTCATCTTCATCCGTGACCGTGTCGTCATTCTGGACTGGGGACGTCGGTTGGCGGTCACCATTGGATGAAGGAGCCGGGTCCTCATTGGTGCTGCGTGACGTGCCGGACGTTTCGCCGGAGCCGCGCGATGACATGGAGACGCCGCCGATCACACCGAGGAGTCCAAGCAAGGAAAGCAGGATGTTCACAGTGTCTCTCCTACTTGCTTCGCAGTACTATGGTGCGGTCGTGTTTCAGTGACATAGTTCATGAGTGAGCAGGGCCATCTTTGTTGTTCAAGTGAGGACAGAAACGGGTCAACCACATAAAACTTGAGGAAAAATCGAAACGGAATTTGTCCAAACTAAGGCAAGTTTAGAGCCAAATTGTTCGCGACTTTCTCCTCGGTGGACGTTGATCGATTTTGTCCTGCACTATTGGTTTTTTCGAAACAATCCCCCCCCAAGACATAGGAATTATTCCGCTAACCCGGCATCAGGGTGTGGGCGGAGATCGGCTCAAAAGACAGCGGTTAAGCTTTACTTAAGCAGACTCCGCATATGTTGACGTGTTTGCTCTCAAGGTGCGTGACGTGACCGCTGCAGTTATTCGCTCCTGTGCACCTCTCCTTCGACCAGTTGCACGCGGCCTTCGGGAAGGACCGATTCTGCTTCGGGCGCTGCGACGGGGCAGGGGGAGAAGGGTCGTGTTCTTTCCCGCTTACAGTCGCAAGGGCGCGGCTCTTCTGAGGATCTACAACGTCGCGAGTGTCATGCGCGACATGGGATGGGACATTCATGTGCTTCCCTGGAAGCTGACCTTGCCGCAACGTCTCCGATGTCTGGCGGCGCTGCGTCCGGATGCGGTGCTTATGCAGGGAACCCGGCATCCTCTGAACCGACCGGCTTTCTTCCCGGGCGAGAGGATCGTTCTGGACCTGGATGACTGCGATTTCCATTTGCCGCAGTTCGCGGCATCGGTCGAACAGGCCATGCCACAGGTGGCGGCGGTGATCGCAGGTTCCGAGTACATCGCAGATTGGTGCCGGAATGCGGGCGCTGCCGAGACCCGTGTCGTCTGGACAGGAGCGACTGTGACGAAGCAGGTCCGCCCCCCGCAAGCCGGTCGCGCACCGGTCGTGGCCTGGGCTCAAACCCGACCGATGACATACCGGAATGAGGCAGATCTTGTTCGCACCGTCATGGCGCGGGTCGCCGCAATCTGCCCCGGTGTCACGCTTCGACTTTACGACCGCGCCGATGGTGACGATCCAGCCTTTGCGCAAAGCTTTGAACAACTGGGGCTGAAGGTCGAGTGGCAGAAACGAATGGGATATGATGCTTTCCTCCGAAGCTTCGACGATGTCGCCCTCGGCCTGGCGCCTCTGATGGAAGACGATCCCTTTTGCCGCGGCAAGAGCTTTGGAAAAGTTCTTGCCTACCTTGATCGTGGTATTCCCGTCGTCGCCAGCGATATCGGAGAGCCGGGCCTGTTCTTCTCACCGGACACGGGCAGCCTTTGCCGGACCGTCGAAGAGTGGACCGAAAACATAACCTGGCTTTTGTCAGATGATCAGGCGCGCCAAGGGGTTGCCGACGCCGCGTTTTCCGCGTTTCAGAAGAAGCTGTCTGTTGAGACCTCTGCGGAACGCGTGGCGCGTGTTTTAACCGGGGTGATCGGGGGAAACACCGGACACGCAGATCTGTCAATTTAACATAATCCTCATTATGCAACAGGACGTTGTAGCCGGGCATTTTCTAACGCGGGTTGCGACACTTCCCTTGTCCTGCTGGAGAACATGAGCGCCGCACCGAGCTTGTCTCCGCAGGTGTGTCAGATAGCTCACTGCTATGGGGCTCGGACCGCCGCCGAAGACAATTAGTATGTTCAACCAACGTCCATTCGATATTGTCCGGGAACGTCATCAAATACGCTACGTGGTGCCGGTTTCGGCCGCCGCCGACCTGTCCGAAACGTGAAATCACTGCATGTCCCAGCTGTCTCTACATCAAGCGCCCGCAGAGATCGAAATACTCAAGACAACGCCCCAGTCTGAGACCGACTGTCGTTTCGCGCAAAAAAGCTCCCCTTGGGCGCCCGAGTATCGCCGTCATGTAAGTGATCCGGTCGTCCATTCCATCGGAAGCCAGAACCCGGATTTCGCGCTTACCGGAGGCCGTGCGTGACCCTGCGCGGCCTGATCCTGCGCTATGCCGCCTTTGCCGTTCTGGCGACCATCGTTAATCTGGGTGTTCAGCGCTTGGTGCTCGCCTTTGGCGAAACCGCACTTTTCTTCGTGCTTGCGGTCGGGGCCGGAACGCTGGCGGGCCTTGTGGTCAAGTATATCCTCGACAAGCGCTGGATTTTCTATGACCTCGATACGGGTGTGAAAGCCCATGGTGAGAAATTCACGCGATATACCGCGATGGGACTGATCACCACTGCGATCTTTTGGGGCATGGAAACCGCCTTCTGGCTGATCTGGCAGACCGACAAGATGCGCGAGTTGGGCGCGATCATCGGTCTCTCGATCGGCTATGTCGCCAAATATCAGCTCGACCGCCGCTACGTGTTCACCGACAGCAGGCTGGAGCAGACGGCATGAAACTCTCCGGTTGGGGCCGATATCCAGTGCATGACGCCCGCGTGGAGACCCCGCGCGATGAGGCGGATGTACGCGCCCTGGTGACCGGAAAGCGTCAGGCGATCGCACGCGGGAACGGGCGCGCCTATGGAGACAGTGCGATCAACCTGTCCGCCACCATCGACATGCGCGGCCTCAATCGCATGCTGGGCTTCGACGCAAAGACGGGGCAACTGACTGTCGAGGCGGGCGTGATCCTCGGCGACATCATCGCAGCCTTCCTGCCGCGTGGTTGGTTTCCTATGGTGACACCGGGAACCAAGTTCGTCTCGGTGGGCGGTGCCATCGCGGCCGATGTACACGGAAAGAACCACCACAAAGACGGCAGTTTCCGCAACTCGGTCGATTGGGTCGAAGTCATGGGGGCTGACGGCACTGTCACGCGTTGCAGTCCAAGGGATAACACGGCGCTTTTCGACCACACACTTGGTGGCATGGGGCTCACGGGGGTCATCCTGCGCGCCGCGCTCCGGCTAAGGCCTGTGGAGACCGCGTGGATCCGTCAGATCACCCGACCCGCTGCCTCGTTGAAAGACGCGATGGATATCTTTGAAGACGCCAAGGACGCGACCTACTCGGTCGCCTGGATCGATTGTCTTGCCACCGGGCGCAATCTTGGGCGTTCGCTGGTGACCCTCGGCGAACACGCGTCTTTGGAAGATCTCTCGACCGCCAATCGTAAAGCGCCTTTCGCGACACCGAAAACCCGGACGCGCTCCGTGCCACTCGATTTCCCCACCTTCGCGCTCAACAAATTCAGCCTGCGCGCCTTCAACGCCGCCTATTACAAGGCGGGCCTTCGGCAACAGGGGACCCGGCTGGTCGATTGGGACAGCTATTTCTACCCGCTTGATGCCATTCTGGACTGGAACCGCATCTATGGCGCACGGGGCTTCGCCCAGTTCCAATGCGTTTTGCCGCTCGAGGCATCCGAAGCAGGACTTTCCGAGCTTCTGGACACCATCGCCAGTGCCGGATCAGGGTCGTTCCTCGCCGTGTTGAAGCGCTTCGGCGCGCAGCAAAGCGCTTTCTCCTTCCCGATGGAGGGCTACACCTTGGCGCTCGATTTCCCGATATCTGCCAAGACCCATGCGCTTCTCGAGGACCTGGACGCGATCACCCTGGCGCATGGCGGGCGGTTCTATCTTGCCAAGGATAGCCGCATGTCCGCCGACACGCTGGCCCACTCGGATGCACGTGTCCCTGCATTTCAATCCCAACGTACCGAGAACGATTGGACCCGCTTCAGCTCGGTCCAGTCACAAAGGTTAGCTCTATGACAAAAGCTCCCGTTCTCATCCTCGGCGCCAGGTCGGATATCGGTCAGGCCATTGCGCGGGCCTTCGCCGCCGAAGGCTATCCGATCCAGCTTGCCGCCCGAAATGCCGAGACGCTGGAGCCGGTCAAGGCGGATATTGAACTCCGCCAAAACGTTTCGGTTTCGTTACATGAATTCGATGCGCTCGCGACCGAAACCCATGAAGGTTTCGTGACTGCCCTGCCCGATCTGCCCGACATTGCCGTCTCGGTCGTCGGCTACATGGGTGAACAGGCAGAAAATGAGCGCGATCTCGATGCTGCGGCCCGCGTGATACGCAGCAATTTCGAAGGCCCGGCCAGCATCCTCGCCGCGTTGGCCAATGCTTTTGAAGAACGGGGCGGCGGCACGCTGGTGGGTGTGAGTTCGGTCGCAGGCGACCGGGGGCGTGCCACCAACTATGTCTACGGCTCGGCCAAGGCGGGCTTCACCGCCTTTTTGTCCGGACTCCGCAACCGGCTCGCGAAAACAGGCGTCCATGTGGTGACAGTGCTGCCGGGCTTCGTTGCAACCCAGATGACGGCGGACATGGACCTTCCGGCAAAGCTGACGGCTGCGCCGGACGAAGTCGGCGCGGCGACCCTGAAAGCGGTTAAGAAGGGACAGAACGTCATCTATGTGCGCAGGATCTGGTGGCTGATCATGCTGATCATCCGCAATATCCCCGAAGCCATCTTCAAGAAACTCTCTATATAACGGATGAGTTTGGTGCCCAGGAGAGGACTCGAACCTCCACGTCCGTACGGACACTAGCACCTGAAGCTAGCGCGTCTACCAATTCCGCCACCTGGGCCGATGCCGTGGAAACGTCATGTATCCTAAGCAGAGCTGGTGTCAACGGGATGGCTTCACCGAAGTGGGCGCAGAAAATCAGATCGTTGAAAGAGGTGTACCCTGAACCGTCGACCACGAAGCGCCGGGAGTTCACAGACCGGCCCAAGGCCGAGGTCCCGCTCTAGCCCGCAGCGGTGTCGGGCAGACCGACCTCTCAGATCTCGCTTCGTGTATCCAGGGCTGCCATCAGGCGGTCCATCATGACGAAGATATCGTCTGCGTCGACGACATATCCGCTCGTCCGGGCATGACCGACGACGACACCGTAGCGCATACCAAGGAGCCGGGCCCATTCATGATGGGGATTGTAAAAACGATCAGGGGGCTGAATGACGAGAAGCGCGCCATTTTCCCGCAAGTTGTACGTGGCATGCGTGAGCTGACTGCCTTCAATTCCGATGACAATGGCCGCGTCCAGCATGGCGCGCGCGATCGTCTCGCCGCCGGTCTCTGCCTCGACAATCGTGATACCGGCATCTGACAAGCGCGCGACCAGCGCGTCCTCGTTGGCCATTGTGCGTGGCACGCTGGTCTCTCCGCGCCGGATATAGACAATCCCGTCCCGATTATCGCCTGCTTGTGACTTCTGGCGAAGCTGCCCCCGAAGAACGTTCAATCGGCGTCTTTTGTCGGGGCTGAACCCGATATCGGTCAGAACGGAAAGTTTACGGGCAAAGAAGACCGCCTCCTCGGGCCAGGCCTGGTCGAAGGCCTCTTCATAGAAACGGCAGTCCGACCAATCGGGCCGGACAAGAGATTTCAGGATCGCGGTGCTCGGCCGCGCCAATCCACGCGCGGCACAATCATCGCGCAGCCAGTGGCCGAAGTACCGCAAGCCAAGAGATGAATTGGTTATGACGACATGATCGTACTCTGACGGCACCTGGAACGCCTGACGGATGGGCTGGCCCTTTGCCATAAAGTGATTGGTCCCCGGCCCGAAGAACCGACCGCCACAACTGAGCACATCTTCGAAAACGGTCAGTTTTGGCGGGGTCGAGCGGACAACCCGGGCATCGAGTTTCTCCACCTCGCTTTCCATCGTTCGGTCGAACCCGGTTTTGACCACACGCTGAAGGTGCTCCGGGTCATAGATGGCGGGCCGAACATCGAAGGTTTCGGCAGTTCCCAAGAGTTCGCTTGCTGGCCAGTCATCGGAGTGACGCCGACGCAGCCGCCGCGTGATCTCGCTTCGAATGACCTGCCCGTAACGGGGCCTTGCACGCAAACCCATGTCTTTCGCTCCAGAAACCGGACAACCTGTACTGAGAGTTTTTGTTGGAGGACAAGCCTGCGAAACGTTCCTGCGACAACCCTTGCGCGACTGGCACATGGAATCCTCAAACCGTGAAAATACATCCATCACACTTGCCCGGCATTCTGCGATTGCGCATAACGACCACGGGTGAGTGAATTGTTCTATTGTGTGTGTACAATGTTCTGCGAAACGCATCATTTCTCGGCTTCCGTGCCTGAACGGAGGCCTCCTCATGTATTTGGGAATTGCCTCCGGTGCCTATCCTATAGTCAAATTGGGACAGGTTGGGGGTGAGTGATGTCTGAAGCTACAGTGGCACAGACTGGTGCGGTTGCGTTGTCCGGCGCAAGTCTGATCCGCGAAGTGGGCTTGCTCCGTCTAATGGCGGAGGACTATCGGGTCCATGGACGACGGTTTTTCTCACCCGGTTTACACGCGGTCTGGGTTAACAGGCTCGGCACTTGGGCGGTCGGCGTGCTGCCGCGGTTCGTCCGAATTCTGCCGTGGTATCTCTATTGCTTCGGATTTTGGCTCTGCCGTGTCGTATACGGGATTGAGGTCGCGCATACGGTTAAGCTCGGGCGGCGATTTGTCATCGGACATCAAAGCGCAATCGTCATCCACCGGTTTGCGACATTCGGCGACGACTGTACCGTGCGCCAGGGGGTGACGCTCGGCATCTCCAGCATGGCTCATTGGCGCGAAGGGGAAGGTCCTGTAATCGGCAACAATGTCAGCTTTGCGGTTGGCGCCGTCGTCATGGGGAATGTGACCATTGGCGACAATGTTCAGATCGGACCGAACTGCGTGGTGACAAACGACGTTCCGGCAGATCGGGTGCTGTTTGTTCCGCCGCCGCGCATTCTACCACTGAAAACAGAAGATGGGTCTGAGATGGGGGTCTCTTGATGAAACATTTGAGCTACGAGTCCGCTTTGGAAAGCGTGCGGGCGGCCGTCAGGGAAATCAACGATTTTCGGGCGGAAGGTGACGCGCTTTCACTGGATGAAGATGCCGTGCTTTTTGGTGACGGGTCCGCGCTGGACAGTGTCGGACTGGTCCAGGTCGTCATGGCGGCCGAGGCACAGCTGGCGGACGCGACCGGCGTGGAACTGGTGCTGGCATCCGAGGCGGCGATGTCGCGCAAACGCAGCCCGTATCGCTCCTTGCGCAACCTGGCGGAATATGCCGTCGAAATGGCCGGGGCGGACGCAACGGTATGAGTTCTGTTGGCACGGATCAGCGCGTCATTGCCATCACCGGGACGCGGAAGGGGATCGGTCGATATCTGGCCGAGCAATACCTTGAGAAAGGTTGGGTCGTCGTGGGGTGTTCGCGGGGCGACAGCGATCTGATCCATGACAGATACAGCCATTTCGAACTCGATGTTGCTGATGAGGCCGCATCGGCGCGCATGATGCGGCAGGTCGCTCGCGATCACGGTCGTCTTGATGCGCTGCTGAACAATGCCGGGATCGCGTCGATGAACCACGCGATGCTGACCCCGCTCTCGACGGTTGAGCGTATCTTCCGGACCAATGTCTTCGGTACGTTCCTGTTTGCGCGCGAAGCTGCCAAACTGATGGGCCGCAAGAAGTCGGGCCGGATCGTGAATTTCGCCACCGTCGCGACACCGCTCAAACTGGAAGGGGAGGCAGTCTATGCCGCTTCCAAGGCTGCTGTTGTTTCGCTGACGGAAGTGATGGCCTACGAGATGGCGCCCTTCGGCATCACGGTCAACGCCGTGGGCCCGACGCCGGTTCCGACCGATCTGGTGGGTGCTGTATCCCAGGACAAGATGGATCAACTGATCGCCCGTCAGGCGATCAAGCGATACGGTACGATGGAAGATGTGCTGAATGTCTGTGACTTCTTCCTTAATCCGGCATCCGATTTCGTGACCGGTCAAGTTATCTATCTCGGAGGCGTCTAGAAGCACCATGGTTGCCGAGCGTATCGAGTTACCTTTTGCCGGTTTCGGCCTGCGGCCAGCGATTGTCGCAGCCGATGGCGTGACGGTGTCTTACCAGGAGCTTGCGACGAAGATCGACATGTATCGCGCGCGGTTGAGGGACCGGGGCGTTCGGCCAGGCAGCGCTGTGCTCCTGGTGGGTGATTACAGTCCGGAAAGTTGCATTTGGCTATTCGCCCTCTGGCAGGAAGGGTGCATTGTCGTACCCGTCGTGCCGGGTTCCGGTTTGGCCGAGGACACATATGCGGACGTGGCCGATGTGTCGTGGATCGTGGTTGCGCGAGACGACGTCTTGCGGTCCGCCGCGGGACAATCCGCGCACCCGCTCTATGCGGAACTCGCTCAGGCCAATGCGCCCGGCCTCGTTATCTTTTCGTCTGGGACAACCGGTCAGCCGAAAGGTGCCTTGCACGATGTGCGACGGCTGATGAGCAAATTTTCGTCCTCCGGCAAAGCGCTTCGCACCCTCGGTTTCCTGCTCTTCGACCATATCTCGGGGATCGACACGGTGCTTTATACATTGCTGTCGGGCGGTGTTCTGGTGTGCACGCCATCGCGTAATCCCGCGGTCGTTTGCCGGACGCTCGAAACCCGAAAAGTCGAGGTTTTGCCGACAGCTCCTTCTTTTCTCAATATGCTGATCATGTCGGGTGAAGTTGAGAACTACGATCTCAGCCATCTCAAGATCATCACCTATGGCGGCGAGATGATGGCACAGCCCGTCCTTGAGCGTGTCGCGACGGCTTTTCCGAACGCGAAGCTCGTTCAGAAGTATGGAGCCTCGGAATTCGGGGCTCTGCGGTCGCGCAGCGAGGGCAACAACTCACGCTGGATTACCTTCGACAAGCGTGAACTCGATTGGCGGGTCCGGGATGGTTTGCTCGAAATCCGCTCCGGTACGTCGATGCTTGGATATCTGAACGCGCCATCGCCTTTTACGGAGGACGGATGGTATCAGACGGGCGACAGAGTAGAGATCAAGGGTGACAAGCTTCGTATTCTTGGACGCGACAGCGATCTGATCAGTGTCGGCGGGCAGAAAGTCTATCCGACCGAGGTCGAAGATGCCCTGAAAACAATACCCTGGGTGCTTGACGCGGTGGTCTACGGCCAGCCTCATCCCATGCTCGGCGCCTGCGTGCATGCGCGTATCCAAACCAAGAAGCCCACTGCCGAACAAGCGGACTTGCGCCGCAGTTTGCGTAAGAATTTGGCGGCGCGGCTTGAAACCTATAAAATTCCACAGCGATTTGAATTCACCGATGCGGGTTTGTTGACGGACAGGTTCAAGGCCGACAGATCTGCGACTGAACGGAAGGCATAAGTTTAGACCGAAACTGTAATTGGCTGTATGTGATCACATTTGACGGGAAAGCGCGCGTTGGAAGGAGTGTGTCGATCCCGCGACTGAATGAGATGGTTTTACAGGCGAGGCGATCGAGCACGTCAGACGAGCCTAACATATTGAAATAGGTGAAGTTATTTGTAGGTGGGGCGAATGTTCGATGACTCGAAAGCGCACGCGCACGCAAGTGTCCCGATAGTCCCATTCAAATGGGAAGCATATGTCATGCTTGCGGGGCTTCTAGGTCTGGCGGCGGTCTTGCGCCTCTTCACCGGGTTGGACCGGGTATTGTGGTACGACGAGTTGCAATCGGTCGCACACTCTGCACAAGCGTTTCTGGACGTCCCATCATCCGTGTTTCAGCACGATCCTCACCCATCATTATATTACTTGCAGCTTCAGCTATGGATGAACTTCGGCACCAGTGAAGCCTGGTTGCGCCTGAATTCCGTTGCCTGGAGCCTTTCGGCCCTCGTTCCGATCTATCTGGTTGGTCGTCGGCTTCTGGGTTCGGCGGGCGGTTTTTGGGCCGCATTTATCTTTGCCCTGAGTCCGGTCGCGATTTACTTCGCTCAGGAAGTTCGCATGTACGCTATGCAGATGAGCCTCGTTGCGTTCAATCTGCTCTTCCTCGAACGCGTCCTTCAAAACGCGCGCCGGTTCGATCTGGGGCTCTTTTTCATTACGCTCGTCGCAATAATCTACACCCACGGCGCAGGCTTTCTGGTATTGGTGCCGGTTGCTCTCTACAGCGTGCTGCGGGTCGGATGGGGCCTTGTCGAGCGGCAAAGTCGGGGTCTGTCTCTGTCTCTCGTGGCAGCAGCGATCTGTTCGTTGCCCTGGCTCTTCAATGCGCATGGTACCAGGCTGAACCAGCTGAGAATATCAAGTTTCGAGGAAATTCCGGGCGTTTTGCTTGAATTGCTGCTTGGACCTTATGCGGACACGTCTTCGGCAGCCGTCCTGCTTCTTTTCATGACCGTGGCTGCCGGTCTCCTTGTGATCTTGATGACGGAACCGCGCCTGCGGGACCTCACGACCGCTTATGTCCTTGGACCGTTCGTCGTGATCCTGGCGCTGGCCTACTTTGTAACTCCGTTGTGGAACATCAAGGCACTTGCCTGGCTCTTGCCAGCGCTGTCGATTGTCGTGGCCGGCGTGATCGTTGTGGTGCAGGAGCGCATCGGAGGGTACAAGCGGGCCATATCGGTTTTCTCCGCGATAATTATTGTGGCGTGTCTGCTGCCCTCGGCACTTTCAGTGAACCGCAACACCGGTTTTCGAAACATGTACTACGACATGGCGCGCTATTTGGCCCGCTCGACGCGGCCAGGCGACATGATCGTCACCGACAACTGGCGCGATTATTGGGCGCTTTCCTGGTATCTTGCCGGCTCTGGATCGGTTGCGCCGGCTGAGAACAGTCGCTTGGCACATGTCCCGAATGACAGGCTTCTGGTAAAGGTCGACGTCGACGACAGATCGGCAAACGGGGTCTGGCGTGTAGCCCGAAGCGCAACCTGGCCCGATCCGGTTCAGTCGGCACCTGAGTTTGCGCCTGATGCGCGATATTTCGGATGGTTGCTTGCGTATCAATCCGATCAACACGGAACCGAGGACACGGACCCGGACTCCAAGAGCTGACGTCGCGATTTCTGACACCTCATGTCGCAGATGAAGCAGCCTGCGCTTTATAGCTTTTCGAGCAGAACCGTGTTCGCCGCCTCTCCCTGCGGTCGAACGCGAAGAGTGATGCGGAACACCTCAAGTCAAACTCGAAAGGCTTTAGTCCAGCTCGGGGAGTTTCTCGGTGGTCTCCGCAAAGAACGTGCGATTGAGCCATTTGTTTCCCGGTGTGACCAGTCTCAGGATGTCTTCATCGTGTTTTGTTGGAAACCCACGGTTCGGAACGAGCTTAAGTGCAGCCCGGTAGGCGAGTTTCAGGATGGGGTTTTGATTTCCCGGGATCGCATTGAAAACCCTCAACACGCGCAGCGTCGCGAAGTCCGGCGATACATTGGCTGCAGGCGTGTGCCCGTCATACCAGGATGGTTTGTATTCGATGTCCACCCGGTTGCAGAAGTCTTCGATGATGTTCTGGTTGGGGAAGTTTTCTCTTTTGAAGATAACGGGTTCAATATTCTTGATACCGAAGATTTCGCTCCATAGCCGAATGGTCTCAGCATAGTGAAACATATCCGAGATGCGATCGAGTTCGCCGATGAACCGGTCAAACGATATCGAGCGTCGCGCCGGTCCCTTGATGTCTTGAGAATACACGCTCTTGATGAAGCCGACCTGTTCGCGAAGGTATATGATGATCTTGACGCGCCCGAAGATATCAAGGAGTTCGGTCCCCAGGCCCTTTATGGCGTCGAGGTTGTTCCCGATATGGGCGTGAATGTATTCGCTGGAGGCGACGAACGTTTCTGCGCCTTTGTCTCCGACCTCGTCTCGCACCTCTTGCCAGAACCGGGCGGACAGATTGCAGAATTCATCCTCCGAGAGGATTTTTCTATCAAGGACCCAGTACCGATGGGAAAGCTCCGTGCCTGACGCCGCAGCGAGCCGCCAGGCATTGCCGAGCCCGAACGCTTTTACCTGGCCGTATGGCAGCTCATCTTCGTAATCGCGCAGGAAGTTCTGAATTGTCGTGGTGCCGGCCTTGCCCGTACCGATGTGGAGGTAAAGCATAGGGAACGTGCCTGTCCTTTATCACACTAGTCGCCCGTCATGGTCTGAAAGCGTTCGATCTGCTCCATGGTCAGGTCGTATGGATCGCGTCCCTCGCGCCATGCGCTGTACCATTCGGTCGCCCAATTCAACGCTTCGGCGCCCTGAAGACCGGGCCGCCAGTCGAGCGTCCTCAACGCCAGCCCTGGATCAAGCCTCAAGGCCAACGCTTCAATGGAACCCGGAACCGGCTCATGCCGCCATGGCAGGCCACCAAGCCGAGGCAGGATCATGTCAACGGCTTCCCCAACCGTGGTTTCGGCTTCGGGATCGGGACCTATGTTAAGTGCGAGGGGCATGGCGTCCGGGTCGGATGCGGTGGCAAGTGCCTGAAGATAGACAAGATAGCCCGAGAGACAGTCCAGCACGTGCTGCCAGGGGCGGGTCGCCTGCGGATGGCGCAGAACCAGTGTTTCTTCGGCTTCCACGGCGCGGATGAGATCGGGGATCAGCCGGTCTTCCGAGAAGTCACCGCCACCGATTACGTTCCCGCCCCGTACCGTTGCCAGGACCTGTCCCGCCGGAGCGAAATAGGTTGTACGATGACTGGCCACCAGCAATTCGCAACCGGCTTTCGAGGCCGAGTACGGGTCCTTACCGCCGACGGGATCACCTTCGCGGAAAGCGCGGCCCGAGTTGTCGTTGGCATATACCTTGTCCGAGGTCACGACGAGAATTGTCGCCGTGGGAGCTTTTGCACGGATAGCCTCCAGAAGACGGCCTGTACCGATGACGTTGGTTTCCCATGTCAGATCAGGTTCCCGGATCGAGCGGCGGACCAGTGCCTGAGCGGCCATGTGGAGCACCAGATCGGGTTCGACCTCTGCGATGATCCGCTCCATGGCTGCAGCATCCCGGATATCGGCGATCCGGCTGTCGGCCCGGGTTTCGAGATCCGCGAGCTCGTAAAGGCTTAGACCTTCAGGCTGGAGCGAGACGCCGGTGACATCGGCCCCCATCCGGGTCAGCCAAAGAGTGGCCCAGCTTCCCTTGAAGCCGGTCATACCCGTCAGCAGAATGCGCTTGCCGGTCCAGAACGCGGGATCGGGTCGGGCGGACATCCGCGTCAGTCCAGAACCCGCGTTTCAGGGATCGGCACAACAAACTTGCCGCCCCATTCGCGAATGTCTTTCATCTGTTCGGTGATCTCTCCTTGCAGGTTCCAAGGCAGGATCAGCACGTAATCGGGTTTCCGCTCGAACAGGGCATCGGGCGCCAGAACCGGAATGCGCGAACCCGGCAGCAGCTTGCCTTGCTTGTAAGGGCTTCGGTCAACGGTGAAGTCGATGAAGTCCGTGCCGATGCCGCAATAGTTGAGAAGTGTATTGCCTTTGCCGGGAGCGCCATAGGCGGCAACGGTTTTGCCCGTGGATTTGGCCTCGATCAGAAACTCGAGCAGCTTGCGTTTGGTCTCCCGGACCTTGGCGTCGAAGCGCGCATAGGTGTCCATCCGATCGAGCCCGGCCGCGATTTCGCGGTCGCGCTGCGTCGTGACCGCCTCCCGCACCTCTTCCTTGCCGGTATGGCAGCCATAAACCCGGAAAGAACCGCCATGGGTCGGGAGAAGGTCCAGGTCGAACACCGTCAGCCCGAACTCGGTGAATATCTTTTCTATCGCCAAGAGCGAGAAATACGAGAAGTGTTCGTGATAGATCGTGTCGAACAGGTTTTGCTCGATCAGCGCCAGAAGATGTGGAAACTCGAAGGTCACGATACCGTCGGGTTTGAGCGCAATCTTCGCACCTTTGACGAAGTCGTTCAGATACGGCGTATGTGCCAGAACGTTGTTTCCAAGGATCAGATCCGCCTGCCCGCGCTCTGCGACCAGTTTCTCTGCAGTTTCCGTGCCGAAGAACTCGGTCCAGCTTTCGACCCCCTTCTCCTTGGCGGCCTCGACGCAGTTCGAGGCCGGTTCAATGCCAAGACAAGGGATCCCCTGCTCCACGAAATACTGCAGCAAGTAACCGTCATTGCTGGCCACCTCGACGACGAAACTGTCGCTGTCGAGGTTCTGGCGTGGAATGATCGTGTCGACATAGGTCTTGGCGTGGTTCAGCCAGGTGGTCGAGAAGGAGGAGAAATACGTATACTCGCCATCGGCGAAAATATCGTCCGGGGCCGCGAACTCGCCAAGCTGGGCCAGCAGGCAGTTGCTGCATACGAAGGTCTTGAGCGGAAAGAACATTTCCCCTTCATTTGCCTTTTCGGCAGGGACCATCTTGTTGCACAGCGGCGAAACGCCGAGATCTGCAAGGGTTTGAGACAGTTTCTCGCCGCAAAACCGGCAATTCAAGTCAGACATAGTAACCCCTCAAGCATCTTATGGCCCAGATCCGCGAAAACGGCGCGGTTGGCGCGACCTTGTCTAGACAGGGATAGGCTTGAGTTTCAAGGCCAAGGCATGTCTGAAACGGCACAGTTTTGTGGTTTGTCTGGAACAGGTTACAGCAGTGCGCTAACAGTGCATCACTTTGCGATTGTCAGCCCGGTTGGTCCTGATCTGAAACGAGAAAGAGCCCACCCTTGATCTTTACCCCAACCCCGCTCGATGGTGCTGTCGTCATTGATCTTGAACGCCTCGGAGACGAGCGCGGCTACTTTGCCCGTACATTCTGCGTTCGCGAATTCGAAGCCGAAGGGCTGGTGACAGATTTCGTCCAGTTTTCGGTGAGTTTCAATGCCGAGGCGGGAACGGTGCGGGGCATGCATTTCCAACGTCCGCCGGCAGAGGAAACCAAGCTGGTGCGCTGTACCCAGGGGGCGATCTGGGATGTCATCGTCGACTTTCGCCCCGGCTCCCCAACTTATCTCAAGAGTTTCGCAGTTGAACTGTCGGCTGAGAATGGCCGTCAGCTCTACGTGCCGAGAGGGTTTGCGCACGGGTTTCAGACGCTGACGCCGGACGCCGTCGTGGCTTACATGATCGACGAGTTCTATACTCCGGGCGCGGGCGCGGGGCTGCGCTTTGATGACCCCGCACTTGGCCTGTCATGGCCGCGCGAGATTACCGTGATGTCCGAGAAGGACCGGGAATGGCCCCTTCTCGATTAAAGCCGCTCCAGGATCTGCCGGGCGGCCCGCTCGCCGGATTTGAAGGACTCGTCCGTCCACTGGTAGCCCCATTCGCCGTACCGGCCCGCATAGAAGATACCGGCCGCATCGAGCCAAGTATGGACCTTGGGCAAAACCTCCTCCCGGTCCAGATCGAAAATGACGTTGGCATAGGGGATAAAGCGCGCATCGGCATGCAGGATCTCGTCGTCGTCGCGCAGAAGGCCGATTTTCTTCAGATCTGAAATCACTGGCTCGATCAGATCGTCGGCAGAGACGGTCAGGGGGTGATACTTCCTTGAATAATAGCACTCTGCCTGGATCGCCCCGGCCCCGGGCGGGCAGTTTCCGGGCGACATCTTGTGCGGATAGCTCAGTCGGGTGAACGAGATATCTTCATCATAGATATAGGTCCATGCGGCCTGGGTGAAATCATTCCGCGGCAGGCCGACATTTACCGTCACGCAAGATGTGCAGGCCAGTTTATCTGCCGCCGCGCGCACATCGTCGGGCACGCCTTTGATCACGGGGATCAGTTCCGGCAACGGCATCGACGACACAAGGTGATCGTAGGTTTCGCGCGCACCGTTTTCGAACGTCACGGTTTTGGACGCCGGATCGATTTCCACCACCTTGTGGTTCAGGTGAATATCGGTCTTCTCGATAAACGGCGTGAGATAGGAGACAAACCCGCCCTCACTTGGATAGCGGAAGTTCGGGATGTAGTGGACATCCTTGGTTTCTTCAAAGATCGCGCCCCGGATCACCTCTTCCAGAGAGGGCCGGTAAAGCCGCGGCCCCATCCAGACCGTCGACATGTTTTCCGCCTCGGTCGTATGGTATTTCTTGCCGTAGACGGCGGGAAAATGGGTCGCAAAAGTCTCTCCGAACGCCGAGACCAGCCATTCCATGTAGTTCCTGGGTTTTTCGACCATCTCGGTTTTCGAGGCCTCGATGAAATCCAGAATGCAGCGCACCTTCAGGTCCTGAGGAATGTTGTGCAGGTTGGCTTGCGCGGGATGTTTGACCCAGGCGCCATAGTAGTAGTTGTTGACGTCGACCTTCATGTGCTCGAAGCGCCCGCCCACATTCCCGGCCAGAAGGTCCTGGATGCGCGTGTCTTTGGAGAAGCTGACATGCGGCCCCTCGTCGAAGATGAAGCCCGTGTCCGAATAGACATGACTGTAGGTATGACCGCCCGCATGGGCGTTCTTGTCGAAAGCGCGCACGGCAATTCCGGCTTCGTGGAAGTGATGCGCGGCTCCGAGCCCCGCCATACCGGTGCCGATGACAACAATGTTCGGAGAGGTCATGTGACAGTCTTCCTTTCAAGTTCTGCGCGCCACCAGGCGATCGTGTCCGCAAGCCCTGTTTCGAGCGTAAATTTCGGGGCCCACCCAAGGCTTCTGAGGCGGGAGATATCGGCCTGGACGCAGTCCGCATCGCCGGGTTGCGGCGCCCGGGCGCCAAGACGGATGAGATCGGACCGCCCGATTTGACGCCCGATCTCGTTAATCACGTCGGCGATGGGGATCGCCTCCCCCGAACCGATATTCACGGGGCCCTCCGCTTTGCTGAAAAGGAGGCGGATCATGGCGTCCGCCAGATCCGCGACATGCAGGAAGTCCCGTTTCTGCGTTCCTTCCCCGCAGAGCGCGTCGCGTTTTTCGAGAAGTGAGACAATGACATCCGCGGCCAGCCGTTTCGGGTTCTCGCCGGGGCCAAAAAGAAAGAATGGCCGGGCCCATACCCCTGTCATTCCGAGACGGGCACAAAGCGGCCCGAATGCCTGAAACAGAGACGTTTTCGCGGCACTGTAGTCGGTGCTGGGGCCAAGCGGCGTCACACCTTCCTTGAAGGGCGGCGGCGCGGTCCAGTCGTATTCCATGCAGGTGCCGGCGAAGGCGACGCGTTGCCCTCCGGCTTCGGCAAAGGCAAGCAGGAGATCGATCGAATACTGGATCCAACGGTAGTTCTCGACCGATGTCTGGTACCCGGGGCCCACTTCCCAGGCGAGTGCGAGCAGATGCGTTGCCCGGGCTTCCGCGCAAAGAGCTGCAGCGGCACCGGGTGCGGACAGGTCGGCTTGAACCCAGTCGACGCCAGGCAGGTCGTCCGGTCGTGCGCCACGATAGGTTGCGGTGACAGGAGTGCCGGCGAGAGCCTGCAGACAGGCACGCCCAATGAACCCGGTGGCGCCGGTCACCAGTACACGGTGAGAAGACGAAGCAGCAGTCATCGGGTCCTCAAATCGAGCGGTACCGGACCCATTCGCCGGGATGGCTGCCACGGCCGATACCCGCGTCACCCGACTTGACCGGGGCCGGGCTCGCGTCGATGCGCATCTGTGGCGCCTGACTGCCGTTTTTCGGCGCTTCCCACGTTGCCCAGGGGCGGTTGCCCGACGCCCACATGGCCTCCAGACGGCGCTTGTCGGCAAGGTGGTCGCAGCAGGACCAGAAACCGTCATGCTGATACGCCATCAGTTCGCCCTGCTCCATGAGCTTGCGAAGCGGCGATTGTTCCCACATCACGGTCGCATCCGTCACATCCTCGATCAGATCGAAGATCTGCGGCTCCAGCACAAAGAAACCGCCGTTGATCAGGTTGCGGGCAGAGTCCGGTTTCTCGACGAAATCCAGAACCCGTCCGCTGTCGTCGAACTGCAGGTGACCGAAAGTGGTATGTGGGTTCACGACCGTCATCGTCGCAATGCGACCATGGGATTTGTGAAACGCCACAAGCTTGTCGAGATCGACATCGGACAGCCCGTCACCATAGGTCAGCATGAAGGTGTCGTCCGACAGATAATGCCGCAGCATCTGTAGTCGACCGCCGGTCATGGTTTCGATGCCGGTATCGATGAGGTCCACGATCCAGGGCGGGTTCGGGACGTCGAAGTCGCCGGTCGAATTTTCCTGACCAAAAATTTCCCGCGTCGTGAAATCGACCCGCAGGTTGCCCTCGTACTGACTGAGCTCGGCCATGTATTTCTTGATGGCCGCGCCCATGTAGCCGAGCGCAAGTACGAAATGATCGTGACCATAGGCCGAATAATGCTGCATGATATGCCACAGCAGAGGCTTGCCGCCGATTTCGACCAGAGGTTTCGGACGCAGGTGCGTTTCCTCGATGAGGCGTGAACCTTTACCACCTGCAAAAATAGCAACTTTCAACACGGTTCTCCTGACACCCGACCGGAACATCCTAACATCATGCGAAGTTTTTTTGACGGTCCGTCGGCAAATTGTTGTTCCGCACAGGCATATAAGTCGCATATGCGAAGCGCGTCAGTTGAAATGAGTTTGCGTTGTGTCTTCGAGTAAACAAAGCCCATCCTCTCCGGTCCGCGTAGCCTGTCTGGTCACCACCTACAATCGGGATGACTTCATCTCGGAATGTGTCGCTTCCCTCTTGCGCAACGAAGGTGAAGGGCTGGCCATCGAGGTGACCGTCATCAACAATGGCGCCACGGACAATACCGCCCATGTCCTGGCCAAAATCGATGATCCACGGGTGACCATTCATACCAACGAAAAGAACACGCGGCTGGCGCTGGTCTGGAACAGTGCTTTGGAGATGGCCCGTGCCTCCGGTGCGGATTACACCCTGCTTCTGAATGATGACATCGAGATGGAGGCGGGCGCCATTGCCGAGATGGTCGCGGTCTGCCAGGAAAACCCGATGTCGCTCGTGACGCCCGTTCAGGTGAACCATCGTCGCCGCGATGAGCTAGATGGCGGCATGCGTGAACTCTTGAAGGCCACGCCGGGCCTTCTGGACGACATGATCTTGAAAGGCGAGCCGAAGCGCTATTACAGGCAGCGTACGATTATCGCGGCCGCTTTGCTTGGCGCGACCGAGACCTTCGAGATGATTGGCGATTTTGATCCGATCTTTGCGTTCTATGGACTGGATGATGACTACGCCAACCGGGCGCGAGACATGGGGCTGCCCCTTTTGGTCGCGATGCGGGCCCGCATGTTGCATCTGCATGGCAAGACCGAGGCGTCGCCCAACGTCTCGAAGAAAGACTGGCTCAGACGCTGGTCGACGCATTATCAGGCGCGGGCAGTTTTCGAGATCAAATCCCCCGACCGTGCGTTCCCGATAAGCTTCGCGCGAGTGGTGCTCCGCGTGGCCTTCGATATCGTTCTGTTCCTGTTCAAACGGTTCCCCGGCGGATCGATGTCGGCCATCCGGACGCTGGGCTTTCTGTTTGGGCATTACGGGCACCTCGCCGCACGCCGAAAGGTGGAAGAGGACCGCCTGGCGTCGTTCAAGGCGTCCTCCGGCCTCTAGATGACCGGAACGTTGTAAGGCCAGACGGCCGCGACGATGCCGAGTGCCAGGCAGAGGAGAACCACGATTGCGCTTATTCTGTCGGTGGCCGCGAAAACGATCGGGTCGTCTGTCATCTGACCGCGATGGGTCTTCATGACCATGCGCAGAAGCCAGTAAAGCAGCAGCGGACAGATCAGCCAGAGAAGGCTCGGGAACGCATAAAGGGCCCGGACATCACCT
The DNA here is from genome assembly GCA_030065075.1 of Paracoccaceae bacterium. Lineage (GTDB taxonomy): Bacteria > Pseudomonadota > Alphaproteobacteria > Rhodobacterales > Rhodobacteraceae > JAJDOD01. The sequence continues at coordinate 33,951 of JASJDQ010000001.1, forward strand.
GACGAGATATAGAGTGCCAGAACCAGTACCGATGCTTGGCTTGCGGAAAGCGAGATGCCGCGCAGGATCGGTAGATCGTCAACTTCGTAGGCGCGACCGGACGATGTCCGTCCGGTTTCTACTTGGTCCATGAGTTCGGCCTGACGTTTGACGGCGGCGAGTGCCAGGAAAACAAACATGGAAAACCCCAGCATCCACGGCGAAAGATCGATTGCGCCTGCGGCACCGCCGGCCACGATCCGGATCGTATAAAGCCCGCCGAGCATGAGGACATCGATGATCAGCTTGCGTTTGAGCCAAAGCGAATAGGCGAAGGTCGCCAGAAAATAGGCCCCCAGGACAACAAGGAAGCCGATATTTCCGGTCGCAATGCCGAGGATGAGCGCGGCCAGCATCAGACAGCCCGCAAGGCCCAGGCCTTGCGTCGCCGTAAGCGCACCGCTCGCGAAGGGACGCAGCCTCTTGCGCGGGTGCGCCCGATCTGCGGACAGATCCAGTAAGTCATTGATAACATAGACACTGGAGGCAGTCAGGCAAAAGGCAAGAAAGCCCAGGATCACCTGTGGCAGGAGTGACAGATCATGGGCCGCCAGAAGCGGTAGGAACAAGAGAACGTTCTTTGACCATTGGTGCGGACGCATGGCCTTGAGGATCGCCCGGGCAGTGCCGTTTGGCGGATCGATATGGGTGACGTTGCTGTTGGCGGTCTCTGCCGCGCGGCGCAGACTGCTGCCCGCACCTACCGTGATCGCAGCATTGGCGGCGTGCCAGACCGGGAGGTCTGCTTTTGCATCTCCGATATAGTCAAAACCCTTTCCGCCATAATGCTCTGTCAGGAAAGCGGCCTTGGTGTCCCCCTTGAGGTTGCGCCCTTCGGCGGTGCCATAGGCTTCATCAAAGAGCTCCGTCGCTTCCGCGATCGCCGTGACTTGCCGATGATCCGCGGCCGAGACCAACACCGTGCGCCGTCCCTGTTCGCGCGCTGTGCGTAATGTCTCGACGACCGCCTCATTGAGCGGCAGTTCACTTGCGTTGAGCACCACCTTGTCGGCGATCGCGGCCTTCATCTCGGCCTTCCCTCGGGCGATCCACCCGGGAAGCCGGGCAATCTGTAGCGGATCGCTTGCCACCAGGCGCAAGACAGCCTCATGCAAGGTGTCGGTCTTGCACAATGTGCCATCCAGATCGGCGACAAGTACGGGGGATGCACTGGAAACTTGAGGTTCGGACATGACGCTTCGCTGGTTACGAGTGCACTTCACGATAGACTTCGGATCATTTGATTATTCCCTTTCAAGCAACAGATTTACCATCGTTTCGCCGAAGTGATCGTGAAGTGTGACCCAAGCGCCCCATATCGCTTTCGCAAACGCTACCGTCTGTCGCCCTAGGGAAACGCCACAAGATTTTTGCCACTTATTCCCGGCCCAAGTTTGACAGCGTATCGTGAATGAACGAGCAATGTGCGCGTGAAGAGTGCAAGCGATATCTGGCAACTCCCTGCCAGCGCGTAAGAGAAAGTGCTATGACAACATGGGTAGAGTGATCCATCCCATTATTCTGTGCGGGGGTGCAGGAACCCGACTTTGGCCGACTTCTCGAAAAGCCTATCCCAAACAGTTCGTCCCGCTTCTGGGAGCGACTTCGCTTTTTCAGTCGACGCTGAAGCGCTTTTCGGGTGACGGCTTCGCAGCTCCTCTGGTGATGACAGCCGAGGCATTTCGATTCATCGCGACGGATCAGGCCGCCGAAATCGGATTGATGGACATGCGCGTCGTTGTCGAACCTGAGGGCCGCGACACGGCGCCGGCCATCCTCGCTGCAGCCCTCTTGCTTGATGCGCACCCTGACGACCTCATGCTCGTGGCGCCATCGGACCACGTGATCACAGATCATGAGGCCTTTCTCGCCGCGATCGATGCAGGGCGGGCTGCAACAGAGCAAGGCGCGCTCGTCACGTTCGGTGTCAGGCCCGACCGACCCGAGACAGGCTACGGCTATCTTGAGCTGGAAGTTGCGACGAACGCTCCAGCACCTGTCAAAAAATTCCGCGAAAAGCCTGATCTGGCAAGTGCGGAGGCGATGGTCGCCGAGGGGCGGTTTTTGTGGAACTCGGGACTGTTCATGGGAAGAGTGCGCGATTTTCTCGCCGCTTTCGACACCCATGCGCCCGAATTGGTGGCCCCGACCCGGGCCGCCGTCGAAGCCGCGAAGGGGGATCTGGATTTTCTTCGTCTGGCTGCGGAACCCTGGTCGCGCATCAACGCGATTTCGCTGGACTACGCGATCATGGAGAAAGCGGAGAGGGTGGCGGCCATTCCGTTCAATTGCGGATGGTCGGATCTGGGATCCTGGCAGACCTTGTGGGAAATTTCTGATGCGGATGCGGCCGAGAACGCGGTTGCCGGCTCGGCCACGGCTGTGGACTGCGAAGGCAGCTATCTCAGATCCGAAAGCCCCGGTGTTCATCTTGTCGGACTGGGGCTGAAGGATACGGTAGCCGTTGCCATGAGCGATGCCGTTTTGATCGCGGACCGGGCGCGGGTACAGGATGTCAAGAAAGTTGTGGAGGTGCTGCGCGCCGCCAAAATCGACCAGGCGGACGAGTACCCCCGGTTCCACCGCCCCTGGGGGTGGTACGAGACATTGTGTCTGGGCGACCGGTTCCAGGTGAAAAGGATCATGGTCAAACCCGGTGGCGTGCTGAGCCTTCAATCGCATCTGCATCGTTCGGAGCACTGGGTTGTCGTGGCCGGAACCGCCGAGGTGACAATCGGGGAAGACGTGAAACTCGTAAGTGAAAATGAAAGCGTCTATATCCCGCTCGGGACGCGCCATAGAATGGTCAACCCGGGCCAGGTGCCAATGTACCTGATTGAGGTTCAGACCGGCGCGTACCTCGGAGAAGACGACATTACACGTTACGAAGACATTTACGGTCGAGACTGAGAGAGCGGCGTGGCGGGACACACGAAGCACATCGAACGTCGTTCGGCTCCCGGAAAGTTTGAGCCCAGTTTTAGCCGGACCGGATGGGTTTTGCTGATCTTCGTGGTTGTCATGGTGGGGGCCATTGCCCTGACCGGATGGCAGGATGCCAGCAAGGCCGTCCGCGAATTGGGCGCTTTGAAGCTGATGGCGCTTTGTGGTCTTGCGGGCGCGCATTACATTATTCGGGCGCTCAGATGGCATCTTCTGGTGAGAGCCGGTGGTGTCTCGACAAGTGTTTCTCAGAATATGCTGCATTTCTTCGGCGGCTTTGCCATGACGGCCACGCCGGGTCGGGTCGGAGAACTGATCCGGCTCCGTTGGCTGATGCGCGCGACAGGCCGCGGATTTGGGGATCTCCTGCCGGTCGCTTTTGCAGACCGTGCGATCGAGCTTGCCGCGATCGTCGGGCTGATTGCGCTCGCTCTTTCCATTGCAAGCCTTGGAACGACCGCCGCCTGGTGGGTCCTGCTCGCAGGCACTGTTCTTGTGGCGATCGCGTGCCGTCCGCAGATTCTGGAACTGATGGTTGTCTGGGCCTGGCGGGTGCTGGGCGGTCGTGCCGGGCGCTTGTTCGTCAAACTGAGACGACTGACCAGAAAACTCCGGCCTTTCATGCGTTGGCCCGTAATGCTGCCGACCCTTCTGATCGGCCTGGTCGGCTGGGCGTTTGAGGGTCTGGCTTTCTGGTTGCTTCTCGATTGGTTGGGGGCATCGATCAGCCCTGCGACCGCGACAGCCATCTTTCTGACGGCTGTTTTGTCCGGTGCACTTTCCGGCTTGCCCGGCGGTCTGGGGGGGACAGAGGCCAGTGCGGTTGCCCTTCTGTTGCTGCAAGGTGTTCCTTTGGAAACGGCTATTCTTGCGACGGCCATCATTCGTGTTGCCACACTTTGGTTTGCCGTCATGATCGGCTTTATCGTATTCCCCTTCGCCGAGATGGTCGCGAAGTCCGATGCAAAGGCGCGTACTTGATGCGCCGCCTGCCCCTTCCGTCGCTTCCGCTCATTTTGATCATTGCGCTGTTACTCCGCACCGTCTGGGTCATACTCATTCCCGTTGAGCCGATCTCGGATGCCGCAGCCTATGATCTGTTCGCGCGCAACATCGTCGAACACGGTGTCTACGGTTGGACGCCTGAAGAACCGGGTGCCTACTGGGCCGTGGGGGCCGCGGCGATCTATGCCGGCGCTTACACGGTTTTCGGGATCGGCGATCTCGGCGTGATCGCGGTCAACATGGTTTCGTCAATGGCGGCGGTCTGGGCTCTGGCCGTTCTGGGCGCGCGCTGGATAGACGATGAAGTCGGGCGTCTGGCCGCATTGCTGTTCGCCGTTTGGCCCCTGCTCATTCAATACACGACGGTGATGGCCAGCGAGTTGCATTTCATCGCCCTTCTGCTTCTGGGGCTGGTCGCCTGGACGCAAGCCGAACTGACGACGCGCCGGGGCTGGCTGATGATCCTTCTGTCCGGTCTTGCACTGGGGCTTGCCACCTATGTGCGCCCCGTTGCCTTGCTGGTTCCCGCGGCCCTGGCCGTGGCGGCATTGCTGCGAAGCCCGAAGCGCGGTGTTCTCCTGAGCCTTCAGGCAGCCCTTGTGACGGTCATCATCTTTGCAACGGTTTCGCCCTGGAGCGCGCGCAACGAACGCATCTTCGGCGAGCGGGTGTTCATGTCGACGAATTTCTGGCCGAACTTCTGGATGGGCAACAATCCCGAGACGACCGGGCAATATCAGCCTCTGCCAAGCGAGACCCATGGCATGGGCGAGATCGAACGGTCTGCCTATACGCGGTCCCTGGCCATGGAGTATCTGAAAGAGGAACCGGTCGCATTCGTCTGGCGGACACTCGGCAAGGCGCTGACTCTGCATGATCGGGAAACCATCGGGGTTGTCTGGAATGAAGCGGCGCTGAACAGGTTGTTCGGGCCGACGGGCGTCACCGCCGCCAAGGCGGTTTCAACCGGCTTCTGGTATGTCGCTCTTCTGGCGGCCATGGCCGGGATCGTGGCCCTCTGCCGCGGGATCGGCTGGTGGGCCGCGCTCCTGTCGATGCCGGTCTGGCTCTGGCTCTATTTCACGGCCATCCACGCCATCATCGTCGCCGGCGACCGCTATCATATCCCGGCGCTTCCGATGGTCGCCCTTCTGGCCGCGTCGGGGCTCAGATGGTTGCGCCAACCCGATTGGAAGCCGGACAAGGGCTAGCTGTTCGGAACATGCCGGGGCCCTTTGTAGCCTTCGGGATATTTCCGGTGCCATTCCCAGGCGGTCTCGATGATGCTTTCGATCGAGGTGTATTCGGGCGCCCAGCCCAACTGGGATTTCAGCTTCGCCGGATCGCAGACAAGCGCGGTCGGGTCGCCCGGTCGGCGCGGGCCTTCCTTCCAGGCGATCTTCTCACCGGTGACCCGTTCGCAAGCTTCAATCACCTCTTTCACCGTGTAGCCGGTGCCCGAGCCGATATTGAACGCATCCCGCGTGGTCTCGCCGGTGGCTTCGATGGCCAGAAGATGGGCCTGGGCCAGGTCGTCGATATGGACATAGTCGCGCAGGCACGTGCCGTCGCGGGTCGGGTAATCGGTGCCGTAGACCTCGAATGCGTCCCGCATGCCAAGCACCACTTCCAGGATGCGCGGGATGATATGGGTCTCGGGATCGTGATATTCGCCGAACTCGCCGGAGGGGTCGGCGCCGCAGGCGTTGAAATACCTGAGCAGCGTGTAGCCGAAGCCATAGGCATGGGCGAAGTCGTGGATCATCCACTCGACCGCCATCTTCGAGCACGCATAGGGGTTCATCGGCTGTTGCGGCGTGTTCTCGTCCATCGGTATTTTGTCGGTGAGCCCATAGGTCGATGAGGTCGAGGAAAAGAGCATGCGCTTCACCCCCGCCTCGCGCATGGCAACGAGCAGGCTCAGCGTGCCACCCACATTGTTGCGGTAATGGTATTCGGGGTTCTCGACCGATTCCCCGACATTGGTGGCGGCGGCGAAATGCATGACGGCATCCGCGCCAAAGTCTTTCAGCGTCTCGGTCAGTTTCTCGGTATCGGCGATGTCGCCCACCACAAGGGGGTTGTCACCGACCGCGCCGGGATGACCTTCGACCAGGTTGTCGTAGGCCAGAACATCGTGGCCCTTCTTGGCCACGTAACGCAGCGCGGCACCGCCGACATATCCGGCCCCGCCGGTGAACAGGATTTTCATGGGGCGTCCCCTTCTTTCAGGATGATTTCCGCGGCCTCGGCCAAATTCGCGGCCTCGGCATCGAAGTCGGTTTCTACTTTGTGGCCATAGCCCGTGCGGACGACAAGGCTGCGACAACCCGCGTTTCGGCCCGCAAGCATATCCGAGAGGCTGTCCCCCACCATCCAGGAGCGTGCGAGATCGAGGTCGTGGTCTTGGGCGGCCTTCAAGAGCATGCCGGGACCCGGTTTGCGCATCGGGTCCTCGATCACGCGCTGGTCGTTCTGGGTGGGGGCGAGCGGGCAGAAATAGAGGTCATCCACTTCTGTGCCGTCAGCGGCCAGTTGCGCCGCCATGACGGCGTGAACATTTGCCAGACCCGCCTCGGTCAGCTTGCCGCGTCCGATGACGGATTGGTTTGTGATCACAATCACCTTCCAGTCTGCTGCGCGTAGGCGCCTGATGGCGTCCCCTGCCCCGTCGATCAGCTTTACATCGCCCGGATCGGTCAGGTGATGCACCAGCTTGATGACAGTACCGTCACGGTCGAGGAAAGCGGCTCTGTTCCTCATGAAAAGAGCCTTTCGGCGTCGATATTGGCTTGGGTCAGAGCCTCTTTATTGCCGATATCGCGGTGATATCCGTCATGCTCAAAACCCCTCATCCGGCCGACGAAGGCCGGGATCACGTCAAATCCGAAATCGAAAACATTCATATCCGCGATCTCGCGCCACGCGTCGGCGTCAAGGACGTAGAGGCCCGCATTGGCCAGATCGGAGGCGGGATGTTCGGGTTTCTCGATGAATTCGACGATGCGGTCACCCTCCAGCGTCGCGATCCCGCATTGAGACGGGTAAGCGGTTCGGAACAGCATCATGGTCATCGGGTCGTCATGCGCGCGATGGAAGGTGAGCATCGCGGCGAGGTCCACGTCGGAAAGGTTGTCGGCATAGATGACGAGGATCTCGCCTGCGTCGTCCGCCCAGCTACGGTTCGCATGGACGGTGCCGGCGGATCCGAGAAGCTCCGGTTCATAGGCTTCCACCACAGCCAGGTCGCGGGTGGCGTTCGTCTTCTCGATATGGGCGCGTACCTGATCGGGCAGATGGTGGGTGTTCAGCAGAACGTCCCGGACACCCGCTTTCTCAAGCGCGTCGAACCAGTAATCCAGCATCGGCTTGCCAGCCACGGGAACGAGGCATTTGGGCGTGGTTTCCGTAATCGGCCGAAGCCGCGTGCCAAGCCCGCCTGCCAGAAGAAGCGCTTTTGCCGTCATCAGAACGCGTAACGGTCGGAGATGAAGATCACGCGGCTGCCGCGCCGGTCGATGGAAAACGGCAGTTCCTTCGGGTGGCCGCAGGCGGCACGGATCGCATCGTGCTTGTCAGGCGGCGCCATGATCAGAAGAAAGCCGCCGCCGCCGGCACCGAGGAGTTTGCCTCCCATGGCGCCCGCGCCGCGCGCGGCGTTGTACCAGTCATCGACCCCCTGGTTGGTGATGCCGAAGCCAAGGCTGCGCTTCAGCTCCCAGCCCTGGTGCAGAAGATCGCCGAAGGCCTTGAGATCCCCTTCCCCGCCCATGGTGAGCCGCATCTCGCCCGCCAGGTCACGCATTTGGCGAAGCACGGTCATCTTGTCGGCTGACCCTTCGGACTGCTTCTTCAGGATCACATCCGCATCGCGCTGCTGCTCGGTGTACATCAGGATGATATGGCGTTCGAGCTCGCGCAAGAAATCGGGGCTTGTGGCCACCGGCTCCACATCGACCGTGTGGTCGGGGTTGAACTTGATGTAGTTCACGCCACCGTAAGCGGCGGCATACTGGTCCTGTCTCCCGATCGGCTTTTTCAGGATGTCGATTTCGATATCGCAGGCCTCCTGGCCCAGTTTCGACGGACTCGTGACCTGACCCTTGTAGGCGTAAAGCGCATTCAGAAGGCCCACTGCAAAGCTTGAGGACGACCCCATGCCGGTACCGGCGGGCACGTCACCCACGGTGGTGATTTCCAGCCCGTTCTCGCCGAGACCCGTAAGCCTGAGCGCCTCGCGGACGATGGTGTGTTCGATGGCATCGACCCCGTCCGCGATCTCCACCTTGGAATAGGCAATCCGCGTCGTGTCCTCGAAGCGCGGACTGACTGTGATGTACATATGGTGGTTCACAGCGACCGACAGGACGGCACCGTACTCGTGCTCGTAAAATGCGGGCAGATCGGTGCCGCCACCGGCAAAGCTGACACGGAAGGGGGTTTGGGTGATGATCATGGCTCAGGCCTCCAATCGGGCGCGATATTCGGTCAAAAGCGGCTCTAAACAGGTCTTGAGATCAAAGGTCTCTTTCAGATGTTTCTCGGCCCCTGCCACCAGTTCGGCGGCGAAACCGGGATTTTCGAGCAAGCGCTGGAGCGCGTCAGCCAATGCCTCGGCATTGTCGTCGGGTTCCACCAGCAGCCCGGTTTTCTCATGGATGACCAGATCGGGAATACCGACGATGCGGGTCGAAACGGAGGGGCGGCCGCAGGCCATCGCCTCCATCAGCATCTGCGGCAGCCCGTCAACATCATTGTCGGGTGCCCAGACGCAATGGAGGGTGAACACATCGCCGCCTTCCATGAAGGCCGGGATATCCTCCTGCTTGATGGCGGTGCCGGTCATGTGGATCGTGTCGTTCAGCCCCAGATCGGCGATCTGGGCGCGGAGTTTTTCCTCGAGCGGACCGGAGCCTTCCAACGTCGCACGCACATTCAGGCCGCGATCCTTCAGGATGCCGATGGCGCGGATGAAAACATCAAAGCCCTTCTTGTCGACAAGCCGGCCGGCAGAGAGAATATGATACGGCTCGTTTGCTTTCCGCTCCCGCGGCGGCTTCACGGCAAAATGCGAGAGATCCAGCCCGCAATAGACGATACGCAGCTGGTCCGGTCTCGCGCCCTCTTTCAGGAAAAAGTCCCGGTGAAACTCCGAAATGCAGCCGATGAAAGCGGCGCGCTTGATCTTGTCGGAAAGCGCCTGGCGGTTCCGGAAGAGATCTGCCGCATGCCCGGTAAAGGAGAACGGCTTGTCCAGAAGCCAGGCGCCGTACATCGCAACCGTTCCGGCGGAATGTATCCATTGCGAGTGAATAAGGCTGACTGTTTCCGATCGGCGATCAGCGGCCCAATGGCAGGCAACGGCCAGGTGCCAAACTCCGACAGCGCGAATACGAAGCGACTCGCGCGGGCCCGTCAAAGCATTCCAGAGAGCGCCCCAGAACCGGGAGCCGAACCGGACGGGAGCCGCAAGGAGCGCCATCAGCGCCTTGACCTTCGACAGCGGGTAAATCACATTCGTTGCCCTGTTCATCTGGGCGATGTCCGGCGAGGAAAAATACGTCTTCTCGGGCGTGTTTAGAGCATGCAGCTTGAAGGGGATGCCGTTGGCTGCGACCACGCGCAATTCGTTTCCGACCCAGGCATCGCCGACCCCGATTGTGGTCATGTAGTGGATCATTCTTACCCTGGCCGCAAACGTAAACACCGATACACAGGCGTAACTATCAGGTGCCAAAAGCGGAAAAAAGAGAATGCGCGGCGCTCTCGCCTCTGGCCAAACATGTGTCGCAGAAAAGTGTCGCTTGCTCCCCCGAGGCATAGGCGTGACGCCGGCGGCGTTGACCAAGTCCGGTCCTGATTGCAGACTGAAACGCCAGTGTTTCTATAACGGTTCGGGTCCCCATGACTGATTTCAACGCCTTTCTGAACTCCTATTACACGCGTTTCGCCGAAGCGGTCCTTGCGTTTGACAAAGGACCGGTGCCAGAGGTTCTGGCCATCTTCGATCAGGTCATGGCTGCGGGCGGGACGCTTTGGCTGGCCGGCAACGGCGGCTCTGCATCCATTGCGGATCACTCGGTGTGCGATATCTCGAAGGGGACATATGTCGAAGGCCAGTCGCCTATGCGCACTGTTGCGCTGACGTCGAACCTCGCGATCCTGACGGCGCTTGGTAACGATATTTCCTACGACGACATCTTTGCGGAGCAGTTGAAGTACTATCTCAAACCAGAGGATGCCCTGCTCGTGATCTCCTCCTCGGGAAACTCACCCAATGTGGTGAAGGCATGCGAATACGCCAATACCGCTGGCGTGCCGACGATCGCCTTTGTCGGGTTCAAGGGCGGCAAGCTGAAGGATATCGCCAAGACGGTCGTCCATGTCGAGGTCGACAACTACGGCATCGTGGAGGACGCGCATATGAGCCTCGTCCACGTTCTCACCCAGTATATGCACGCTCGGGCCGAAGCTCGGGTTTGATCCTGTTCAGGCAGCGGCAGCGGATGTTAAGGACGTTTCGGCCAGCATCCGGATGCTCTGTGCCCAGACCCGCCAGGTCAGTTTGGAATGGGCGTGGGAGAATGCCTTTTCAGAGGTATCCCGATAGAGTCGCGCATTGCTGAGCAGCCCATATGCCGCGTCCGCCCAAGCGCCTGCATGTGCATTCGGGTCCAGAAGCCGCCCCGTTCCATCGATCACGAGTGTTGCCATGCCACCGACATCACTGGCCAGAACCGGGGTGCCGTAGGCCATGGCTTCCGCCACGACCATGGGCGTGCAATCGGCCCGTGTCGGCAGCAGCATCAGATGGGCCTTCCGATAGAGATCGGCCAGGATTGCGGCGTCGGCCGGGCGGTTCTTGTCCAGAAAGCCGGTCGTGGTCACGCCGGGATGGGTGCGGCAGCTTTCCGGCGCGCGCCCCACGACGGTCATGCGCGCCCGGACGCCTTTGGCTTCGAGTGCATCGAAAGCGGCCAATGCCTTGTCCCCTCCTTTGCGCTGCCAGTCGGAGCAGACGAACAGGAGATTTACCACGCCGTCCCTGGACTTGGTGGGACAGTTTTCGGGCAGTTTCTCAATATTGATGCCGAAGGGAATGCAGAACGGACTCTCAAGGCCGAGTTCCCGGCGTGCTTTCGCCGCCATATAGTCGGACGAATAGATCGTCGCGAAAGCGCGTCGCGAAACCCGACGTTCAAGGGCGTCTGCATCACGCGGCATGTCCCAGTTGTAGGTGTCGTGCAGAAACTGCGGCGTGGCGTCGGTCACATGCAAGTAAGGAACACGATGGTGCCGGGAGAACTGGTCCAGAAGCGGCGTTGCGACAAGCCCCAGAACCATGTCGAGCTCCTTTGTCTCAAAGGTTTCAGGCTGAGGCACGACCGGCGGCTGGCGCAGCAGTTTGACTTTCAGACGGTTCAGCGGAGTTGGCTGCCGGTGCGGGCCAAGGATATGCAGATCGATGTCCGGTCGGGACGCCAATGCCCGAGCAGCAAAAAAGCTCGTTCCGGAGAAGGTGCCACGATCAAAGGGGTTGTGCGGTGTCAAAAGGCCCAGCCGCAAACGTCTGGCAAAACTCTGGAGTGACGGAGCGGGGGATGTGAACTGAAGGGACATGCAGTCGGCCTTTCATGCGCATGCTCTCTCATCCCTGCGTTCAACTCTTGAAACCTTTTGGTTAGCGCCAGGTTAACGCGCGACCGTTGCGTGAAAGGCCAGGGAAACGCACGTGCCATTAGCCTCGTCTTAGAATCGTTCGTGCAGCCTCGCGCGCGCAACTCTGAATCGAGAGGAGAACTTCATGAGCGACAACTTTGCCAACCGGATGAGGTCACCGGGAGAGCCTGCAGTCTCTGTCTTTGACATCACACCCGACAATGCGACCGATCTCCCGCAAGTCACGACGGCTCTCAACGTAGCCACCCCCGGCACAGTGCGCGTGACGGCGCTCGATGGATCGATCAGCGATCTGCATGTTGCGCACGGGACGGTTTTCCCGATCCGGGCGACCCGTGTCTGGGAAAGCGGAACAACTGCCACAGGCATCAAAGGATTGCTCTAGCGGTTGTTCAAAACGTTGCGCGACTTGGATAAAGGCTTGCACAGGTTAAGATCATATCCTGAGTGTGCGCCCAATGTCCGATCGTCGCTATCTCGTCATTTCGCCCTGCCGAAATGAAGCTCAATACATGCGTCGCACGCTTGACAGCATGGTGGCGCAAACGCACAGACCAGCGCTTTGGGCCATCATCGACGATGGCTCAAGCGACGAAACTCCCGACATCCTGGCTGAATATGCCACCGAACATGACTGGATCCGGGTGATCACCAAGCCGGATCGCGGGAAGCGCGCGGTCGGGCCCGGCGTGGTCGAAACCTTTTATTTTGGCCTCGACGCGCTTGACTGGCAGGACTTTCCCTATCTCTGCAAACTCGACCTCGACCTGGATCTCCCCCCTCGCTATTTCGAGGAACTGATCGATCGCATGGAAGCAGATCCCCGGATCGGCACCTGCTCGGGCAAACCCTATATCCGGCGGAATGGCGCATTGGTGTCCGAACGCAAGAGCGACGACATGTCGGTCGGCATGACCAAACTTTGGCGCCGGGAATGCTTCCTGGAAATCGGAGGATTGGTGCGGCAGGTCATGTGGGATGCCATCGATTGCCACAAAGCGCGCCAGCTTGGCTGGAGAGCCTTGAGCTGGGACACGCCGGATTTGCGGTTTGAACACCTGCGCCCCATGGGCTCTTCGCAGACGTCGATCTACACCGGTCGCAGGCGGCATGGCTTCGGCCAGTACTTCATGGGGACCGACCCGTTCTATTTCTTCGCGACGGCGGTCTTCAGAGCGGTTGAGCCACCTTACATTCTCGGGAGCCTTGCAAGTCTGCAAGGGTATTTCGGTGCCTGGCTCAAAGGGGAAAAACGCCATGACGACCCCGAACTCAGGTCGTTCATCCGCGCCTATCAGCGGCGGACTTTGATTGCGGGACGCGCTCGGGCGATGGCCGAAGCCGAAGCCCGGGCGGTAGCACCCAAGTCCTAGAGGGTCACGGCAGGAGCGCACCGCGCGCGTTGCCGCTTGTGGGGCGGACATCACCCAGAAGGTCATCATAGGCCTTCAGTCCGTTATCTCCGGTATTGCGGGCCGCTGACGTGCTGGTGGGACGCGGCAGCGGAATGGCCGATGGATTGGCATAGGTGTTGGGAATGGTCAGCACCGACTTTTCATCAAGAACCATTTCATACGCGCCAGACCACGAAGTACCGGAGACATTGGTGATGCGCAGGCCACCGGCCTCGGCGGCAACTGTCATGTCTCCGAACAGCGCTCGATAGAGCGACCCGCCAATCCGGATCATGTGCAAATTGTCGCCTGCATTCGCCGCGTTTGTCCAATGCTGCTGATCCCTGCCAGGTGTGTAGGAAACTACAAATGAGCCATTATTTGAGACAGTTTCATTGCCTTCATAGCGGGCGTTAAACAAAAAGCCGGGCCATCTGGGTGTGATACCTGGGAAGGCGTCCGTAGAGAGCGGTCCGTCCGCCGTGACAGCGGTGTCGAGGCCGGGAGCCCAGACCACGTTGTTTTCGACAGTCAGGCTCGTCCAGCCGGACACGTTGGTCTCAATGCCCCAGTTATAGCTTGGGTCGTTCGAGCTTCCACGCAAATTGACCGCCGTGCAGTTGTAGACCGCAACTGGCTCGTCGAGGTTGCCGACACCCGGATTGTCTGACGGAAGGCTGACGATATATTCCGACGGGTTCGTTGGATTGTGATAGTGCGGAACGTCCGGCATCACATAGCAGAAGTTTCGGATCGTAGTGCCTCCAAACGAACAAAGAATGCCGATGCCTGACCCTCCGGCCTGAGCAGCCTTGGCGGTCCCGATGGCGAACACTTTGTCGATTAGGTAGTTTCCGGGATGTTCGACCCGGCCACTGTTTTCCCCAGCCATGTTGATAACATGATAGCCGCCTTCAAGAACACATCGCTCGATATTGCCGGTATAGCCCCGCGCCAAATCGGCATAGGTGTTCACACGAATGCAAGGCTGGATTGACTGATCCGGGTCCAGACCGGACCAGCCACACTGACTGTAAAGATCATTGCAGCCGATATAGTGCTGGCCGATCGCCTCAAACCGGATCGGCCCGTGATCGTTTCCGACAAGATCGTTTTGCTGATAGTTCGTGCCGTGCGTTGCGCGCGTGTTCTGTGTGATACGATTGCCAACAAAGGCAAGCTTCGAGTTGGCGTTTGCGTTTCTGCGCTGGAAAAATCCATAGCTTGCCCAATTCGTTACATGGTTATCGCCCATGATCATTGTGCATGGCCGGTCCTGTTCCGACCCAACGTCGACATCGATCTGATTGAAACCCGTGAAGTCGCAATCATGAACTGTCATATGGCAGTCATCCCGGCGAATGCTCCACACCCACCAAGGAAGTCCCGCATAGCCGACTTCACCGTTCGCGTGCCAATGGCTGCGAAAGTCGAGGTCGGTAAAGGTGATCTGTTGAATGACCGTGCTGTTCTGGAAATCGAACATGCGGGCACCGACGCTGTTGGCAGGGTAAGACGGCGAGTAGAGGATCGGCTTGGCACCTGTCCCCCACGCACCGATATACTCGACCTGCCGGGACCGGCAGTTGATATCGACATCGTTATAAACCTCACCCCGCTTGAACAGGATGCGCATCGGCGTCGAGTTTGGCAGTGCGCTGATCGCGTTATCGAGGGCAGCGATGGAAGTTACTTCGGTCGCACCCGCCGGCTTTCCGCTGAAATCGGCATCCAGTGCAATGACGATTGTTGAGTTGCCGGCATAGACAAAATCCGGGTTCAGGACAGTAATCGTCGGGGCACTTTCGTTCCCTGTCGTGCGCGCACTGTCAACTGCCATGACCGATGGGGTGTAGGTACCCGACGCAGCATAGACATGTGCAATCCTCGGGCCATTGGCGATGGCCTTGTTGTTCCATGCCGCCGGCATGTTCTCTGGCGAAGACCAGACTCCGCTGTCATCGGTATCCCAGATATGGGTGATCTCATGATAACGGGGATCATAAATTCCACCGCTTGGACCGCTGACGTTAAAGCCGGAGTGTTCGCCGGCCTGCATCCAGACCCCGGCGGGCGCGGTGATACGGGGCGGGAGCGACAGAGAGACACTTAAGCTGCCAAGATCACTGGTGTCGTTCCAGGTCGAGACCGATGCGCTTTCTGAAGCAGAATCTTGGGCGACGGTGATATCGACGGGCGATCCTGTTTCAAAACCTCTGAAGGCAAAGGTTGGCATTAGCTGATCCCCCACTTGGCACTCAGATAGTTATGGTATTGTAACCTGTTAGATATGTCGCCGGTTATGACCAGTTCGGCAACGGATCCTGTGGCCCAGGCGTTTTTCGAGCGGTTCGCCATAATGTGCAGAGCAGCGTTGGCGTCGAGAACTGCAGTATAGCCCGTACTCGCACGCAAGACATTGCCCAGAAAAACGTCGATCGTTGCTGTCCCGGTCTGATCGAGAACGACAGACAGGATTTGCGGACCCGAGAAAGGGCCACCGGTCAGGTTTACTGCCGAACCGATACCCGCAGGGTTCAGACGCCCGTCGAACTGAGAGGTCGAGTTCGCATCGATCTGGAAGTCGTTACCCGCTTCCACTGCCAGAACGGCTTCGAACAAGCTGGCGACACTGTCGATCTCGAGCGCCATATGAAATGCGACATCTCCGGATGATGGAAATGTTCGGTTCGCCTGCAGGTGACTGTTGCCATTGAAGTCCAGCACGTTCAGCCCATTGAGATTACGCAATCCGGTCGTCGGAATTTGTGGCGAGGAAGTGGGCGACAACGCCGGGCCACCTGCTTTGTCGGCCCAGCTTGAAACCGCGCCTGCAGTGTCTGTGATCGTGGAAGTGTCATTGGCGTCCCACCACCCAAGCAACGCGGTATCGTTGGAGGGCAGAAAGCCGGTATTGACGGCAGCGCTTGTTGCGGTCCGCGTTCCAAAAGCGTCGGACATCGCCTCAACCACTGCAATATCGAAGCCGACATCGGCAGCCTGCAGAACATACGTGTCTGTGACGGCGCCAGCGATATCCGTACCGGCCCTTTGCCACTGCCAGCTTTGAACCGGCGCTCCCGCTGTCGTGTCGTAAATCCAAAGCCCGTCTCCCGCCGAGAGTGTCTGACCAACGGCCAATGTGCCAGAAAGGATCGGCGCAACGAGATTCACCGGCCCTGTGGCCAGATCAGCGGCCTGCGCCTCGTAGGTTCCGGCAAATTCTGCCGGCGCTGTCACGGTTACGGTGAAGGCGCCGTCCCCCGTGGCAACCCACATCGTATTGTCACTCTGGACCGTAATGGACAGTGCGGTATCAAGGATGGTGACGTTGATTTGGCCTGTCGTGCGCTGGTTTTGATCGTCAGCGATCTCGTAGACCACGGTATCGAAACCCGAAATGCCGATTGGCGGCGTGTAGGTGACGGTATTATTCGCCTCGGCAACAGCGGTCCCCAAAGCAGCCACAGCAGAGACCAGTGTCAGCGCGCCGTTTTCAGGGTCGAAATCGTTGGCAAGGACATTGACGGTAATGGCCCCGCTATCCTTTTCGACCGTCAACGTATCATCAACGGCAACGGGGCGTTTGTTGCCGAAGATCTGCGCCCCCTGTGGTGTACCAATCCAGATATCGGCCGGGTCAAGAACGTCGCGCATCAGATCGCCTCTCGGACGATCAGCGCTTCAGTGGCACCCTCCTTGCGATAGCTGACAGCGGAACCTGCTGAAAACCGCACGGCGTGGTTCTCATGCAGCGAAAGACCGTCATCCGTCGCTGGACTGGTTGTGGTGGTGACGAAAACACTGCCCTTGCGGGCCTGCCAGACCTCATCGACGGTCAGCGTGATGGGGGTGGACCAAGCGGTCGCAGCATCGGTGATCAGGGCCATGGGAGCGCTCCTTCGGACGTATCGGCTTGGAGTGGCAGCCTCAGAGAAAAAGTTAACCCGTTGCCTAACTGTGCGTGCGCAGCCTCACAGCCGACCACGACGCTCGAGTGCGGCAACGAATGGTGCCATGAGCGTTGCGATCCAATCCGAGAAGTCGAGCCGTGTCGGCGGGACCCGCGGTCGATAATAGCCGAACCGCCTATAGTCCTCTGCAAAGGCGGCGGAAATCCGGGCAAGCGTGGCAGGATCCGTCTGATCTTGGTGTCCTGTCGCCAATCTGCGTTCCGGCGCGGCGAGGTCCTCTGCCTCTGCCACCATTGCCAACCAGTCGACGGCGCGCTGAAGCCCGTCTTCCAACCTGAAGACCTCTGCCCCGGCGGGAACAAAATCGCTCTGCGGTCTGAGGTGATTATCGAAGGCGTAAGGGTTCCGTCGTGCCACTGCAAGCATCAGCCTGAGCCAGAGGGGGAAGGGCAGAAAGGCGAGCGCACGCCCTGCCCGGGTGCCGCGCCGATACCTGCGTTGATAGCGGTACTCGCTCATTATCCGCGCGACTGGGTCGCGCACCAAAGCAAAAACCAGATCCGGTTTGCTTGGTAGTATCTGCTCGGCATCGGCCCAAGTCAGATGCTGTGGCGAGTTGGGAGGCTCGGCCGTGCGCCAGCCCCCTTCCTTCCACCAGAGATCCCATCCCCAATGGAGATGACCTACGCGTGTGCCCCATTTCTCCGACATCAGGGCCTCGACTGATGTCCCGCCCGCCTTGGGACAGTGCGCAAACCAGATCAGACGCGTGTCGAGTGCGAGAGAAGGCATGAAAGCACGGTTGCCTGGGCGTGGTTAACGTAGGGTTTAGTTTCCGGGCATCCGGGATGTCTTCTGAGATGGCATCGAGTATCGCCGCCATGTCAGCGATGGTCAGAGCGGATATCCGCATTCGTTTTCACGAATGATGTTACCGCCTTTTAACATCCGATTAACCATAGACTTGCAATTTACGGACCATGCCAGACGGTTCCTCTGCTCCGAAACTGGGTGCAATGGCGCCTGCTGTGTTCCCTCTGCCGCGCCCGATCGCATTCTTTCTGCCGCAGTATCACCCGATTCCGGAAAATGACGCCTTTTGGGGAGCTGGCTTCACCGAATGGCGCAACGTCGTCCAGGCGCTCCCGCGCTTTGCCGGCCATGAACAGCCGCACATCCCCGCAGATCTCGGTTTTTACGATCTGCGTTTGCAGGAAGTCCGGATCGCCCAGGCGGAGATGGCGCGGCGCGCAGGACTGCACGGTTTTTGCTGGTATCACTACTGGTTTGCCGGCCATCGGGTGCTGGAGCGCCCCTTTGATGCCGTACTGGCCGATCCTGCCTACGACTTCCCGTTCATGCTTTGCTGGGCCAACGAAAACTGGACTCGTGCGTGGGACGGCGGTGCAAATCAGGTTCTGCTGGCCCAGAGTTACTCAGACGATGAGACCATTGCCCATGCACGCCATCTGATCCCGGCATTTGCGGATACGCGCTACATCCGCATCGACAACCGGCCCGTTTTCGCCGTCTACAATGCCGATGAGTTGCCCGACGCAAACCGCTGGTGCGACCTTTTTCGCGAAACATGCGCGCGCGATGGGATCGACCCTTACTTAATTCGGGTCGAGCGTTACCTGGATCGTGACACGCGTCCTCCAAACAGACTGGGGTTTGACGCAGCCCTTGAGTTTCAGCCCTTTTCACGGTCATTCCGGCGCTGGTTGAACAGCCGCCCCGACCTGAGGGGGCGGCCAATTCGCCGGATCGCGGAGCGGTTGCGGCGCGTCGCGGGTCAGGTCGCCGATCTTGACCGACTCTATGACATGGAGGCCTTTGTCGCATACGATCTTGAGCAATCAGCGCCCCCCTATCCCTGGTTTCCCGGGGTCTGCCCCTCTTGGGATAATTCGGCGCGGCGTCCTGCGGGAAAAGCGATCATTTTCCGGAGCAGTTCACCGGAGCTCTTCGGGCGCTGGTGTGAAGCCAAAACCAAAGTGAACCAGTCAGAAGGCGAGGCAAATCTGCTCTTCATCAATGCTTGGAACGAATGGGCCGAGGGCAATCACCTTGAGCCGTGTCAGCGCCATGGACACAGTTGGCTTGAAACTCTCAGTTGCTTTCGCACAGGCATTGTCGCATCAGATCCAATCGGTTAGGCCTTGCGCGATTGGACCGGTCGATCCTGGGGCATGGTCTGCCCACATGGCGAGTGCAGTCTGTGCGAACACGGATTACGCAAATTCTGGCAGGCAACACACTGAAAGCGCGCGCCACACGCGGCTCGTTCTTTACGATCATCAATTTCGGCGGTCAGAACGTCATCCGGCTGGTTTCCAACCTGATCCTGACCCGCCTTCTGTTCCCCGAAGCCTTTGGTCTGATGGCGCTGGTGCAGGTCTGTATGACCGGTATGAAGCTTTTCTCCGATGTCGGCGTACGCGAAGCCGCAGTTCAGTCCAAAGACGGTGACAGTTCAGAGTTTCTGAACACGGCTTGGGTCATCAATATCGTGCGCGGGTTCATCTTGTGGTTTGCCACGTTGCTTCTGGCAGCGCCTATGGCCGAATTCTACGACGCACCACTGCTGGCAGAGCTTTTACCCGTGGTCGGCCTGACGATGGTCTTTGGCGGGTTTGCATCCCCTAGAATTCTGTTCGCCGATCGAAACCTGATTCTCGGTCGATTGACCGCTCTGATACTCGGGAGTCAGGTCGTGGGGGTCCTGGTGATGGTCATCCTCGCCTGGTGGTTGGAATCCGTCTGGGCACTTGCCATCGGCTGGGTTTTCCAGGCCCTGCTGACATCGGTTCTGTCACATATTGTCCTGCCCGGCGAGCGGAGCCGTTTTGCCTTCAATCCCGCCATTGGTCTCAGGATCTTCGGGTTCGGAAAATACATCTTCCTGAGCACGGTCGCGGCCTTTGTGATTGCTCAGGCCGACCGCGCCGTGCTCGGCAAGTTCGTGTCCCTCGATAACCTTGCTATCTATAATATCGGATTGATGCTGGCGATGGTGCCCATGAACCTCTCAAAGGCGCTGGCGAGCCGGGTTCTCTTTCCTGTCTATGCACGCAGGCCTCCCTCCGAAAGCGCAGAGGCGCGGCGCAAGATCAATATGGCGCGCAGGGTTTTGACGGGCGGCGTGCTGTTCGGGTCCGCCGTCCTTGCCTTCATAGGCATTGGGTTGGTCGAGTTTCTCTACGATGAGCGCTATGAGGCGGCTGGCCCCTTTGTCGCTCTGATATCGCTGGCGATGATCCCGACAATCATTATCAGCAGCTACGTGAGGTTGGCCCTCGCGGCCGGTCATTCCGGACGATTTGCCATTCTGACCATAGCGCTGGCGCTCGTGCAATTGTCGGCCCTCATTCTCGGCATCCAGAATTATGGAATGGGTGGCCTCGCCGTCGCTCCCGGAGTGGCCGCACTGGCATTCTATCCTCTGCTCATAGCGTCGATTAGGCGGTACCAGGGCTGGGACCCGCTGCATGATGCCGGGTATTTTCTGGTCGGCATCGGTATCGTGGGATGTGTCCTGTGGTTGAACGGAGATGCCATCTGGCCACTCTTCAAACCACTTTGAAGCGGCTTTTGCACCCTCTGGCTCTCTAGAATGACCGATGCAGCATGTGGGAATGACAAGGAACTGATCGTGGATCGTCGAGACTACCTCATTATTTTGGGCGTCCCCAAAAGCGGGACAACAAGTATCGCGAGTTTCATGAGCCAGCTCCCGGATGTTGTGGTGGCCCGGAGCAAGGAAACCGCTTTTTTCACCGATTTCTCTGACCGAACCTGGTCCGGTCCGGGTGCGGGGTTTGCGGATGCTCTCGTGTCCAGCGAGGCCGCCTTCGCAGAAGAGTTCGCGGCCGATCCGAGTGCACGTTTGCGCGTTGAAGCTTCGACGGACAATCTGTGGTGCCCGGGGACGGCAGAGCGCATTCTGGAATTCTCGAACCGAAGAGATGTGGGTGCCGTGCATTTGGTGGTGATCTTTCGCGATCCCGTGGCGAGAATTGTTTCGGAGTATGAACACACGCTGCGCTTGGGTTGGCAAAAGGCAACGCTTCTGGAGTCGCTTCGCGCCGAACCAGAACGGAGGCGTCAGGGCTGGCATCCGCTCTTTTATCACGTTGAACGCTCCCGATATGCCACTCAGCTCAAACCCTATCGCGATCTCTTTGGGGACAGGCTCCTGGTTCTCGATTTCCACACGCTCAGCACAGGAGATTGGACAGATACTCTTCTTGAATTTGTGAATCTGCCCAAACCTGCCGACATACCGGTGTTGGAGCGCAAGAACGAGCGCTATGTCTCGTCCCGCCCTTGGCTCAACCGCGGCCTGAAAAACTCCGCGATCCAATCACTGGGCAGAGCCCTTGTGCCCCCACGCTTCCGGTCGGCTATTCGATCCGCGATTACACCGAAATCCACCGAACGCTACCGCCCTTCGCCGGAGGAACTGGCCTTTGTCAAGGACGCGCTGGCAAACGACATAGCAGCCTGTCTTAAGGATCCCGGCATTCCCACCGACAACTGGTCAGACCTGATCTGAAGTCCCCTGAAATTACTTGTACTCGATCAAGCTTCGCCGCCGGCCGCGAAGACGCGACAGGTGATAACCAATAACTCCCTGGGCTTCCGGCACCATCCCCAAGGTCAGGAAAATCGAGCGTTGCAGGGAAAACCCTTTGAACAACAAGCGCAGCATCTGCAGTGGCCAACTCAACAGGATGAGGAGCGCCCAGGGCGTGAACACTGCTCCAAGAATCGCCGCAAGCGGAACCCCGCTTCCCCAAAACAGAGATCTGAGAGTTTCTCTAACCCGGTAGCGTTCCGGTCCGGAACCATGCAGCGCCGCGCCCTCGGCATAGGCATGCCCGCAACGGCGGCAGCGTTTCCACCACTGTGTCGCTTTGGTCATGGCGATGTCATGCCAAGCCATTTCGTTGCTCAGCCGCTGAATACGCCACCCGCGGCGTCGAAGTCTCAGACAGAGTTCCGGTTCTTCGCCAGCGATAAGGT
Organism: Paracoccaceae bacterium; assembly: GCA_030065075.1. Classification (GTDB taxonomy): domain Bacteria; phylum Pseudomonadota; class Alphaproteobacteria; order Rhodobacterales; family Rhodobacteraceae; genus JAJDOD01. The sequence continues at coordinate 55,954 of JASJDQ010000001.1, forward strand.
CCTCGCGAAACCCCCCTTCTTCCGCGAGGGCCGTACGGCGCAGCATTGCGATGCCTCCCACCGCAGTCACTTCTCCTGTCTTGGTGTCCCATTCGGCATCCGCCAATCCATTCCAGAGCGTCGCGTCCGGAAAACGTTCGCGCAGACGCCCGGCGACCATGGCGAAATCCGCATTCTCTTCCAGAAAGCGCCGCCCGGCAGAGATCCAGCCGTCCCGCAACTCGCAGTCGCCGTCAATCAACTGGATGAATGCCGCATCGGCGCCGATGTCATCGAGGCGGGCCAGACCCGCATTGCGTGCTCTCGCAGCCGTGAAAGGCCGACTCATATCAAGGGCGACCACTTCTGCCCCGAGCTTCTTCGCCGCCTCGACCGAGCCGTCTGTTGAACCGCTGTCCACATAGACGATGGGCGAAACCTCATCGACGAGCGAGGTCAGACACCGGACCAGCCGGTCGCCTTCGTTGCGTCCGATGACAACGGCCGCAACGCTCATGGCAATCCACCGGGGCGAAGAAGCGGCCAGAGCCCGTACCGGCAATGGTCGCGAAAGAAGTTGAGCGGCAGGGTCGGCGCACGCCCCCGCAGGCGCCGCTGGAGGACATTGAGAAGCGCCGCCGGCAATACCAGAAGCGCGATCCCAAGCGCCTGCGCCCTTCCCTTCGTCTTGGTGAAATAGATCCATCTCGAGCGGTAAAGATATTCCGGGCGCCGTTGTCTTTGCCGATTTGCGCCGAACTGGCCGGTTGCGGCACCCTCGGCATGGCGGATGCGGGCCGTCGGCACGAAAAGGGTTGTCCAGCCCGCCCGTCCGAGCCGGTTCTGAAGCTCGGTTTCCTCGAAATAGAGAAAGAATGCGGGGTCGAAAAACCCGGTTTCCTTCAGCGCACTGAACCGGAACATGACGGCGGCGCCCGACACCCAGTCGACCGGACCCGCAGGGTGATCCGGGGCCAGCGGCACCAGATACTTGCTGAAGATGCGGTCGAGCGGGCCGAAACTGCCCGTTTCGAGAAGGGTGCTTGTCAGGCTCGGGAACCGGAAGGCAGACGTCACCGCCCGGCCCCCCTCACCCGTAATCGCAGCCCCCGCAGCCGCGGCGTTGGCGTTCGCTTCCAAAGCTTCTGACAGGATCATCAGCGCTTCGTTTTCGAGCGTCGCATCCGGGTTCAGCAAGAAGACGAACTCGGGCGGTGTGGCGCGGCGATCAAGGGCGGTCAGCACAACGTTGTTGCCGCGGCCGAAGCCGTGGTTTTCGGTCTCGGGCCAGAGGGTGACCCGGTCTCCCCAACCGCGCGCGGTGTGAGCGTCGGCCAAGTGTTCCGCGTCTCCTCCGGGCGAGGCATTGTCGACCACATGGACCTCGACCTCTCGGCCACCATGTGTGCGACTGAGGACGGACTCGACCGCTTCGATGGTCAGATCAGCCGTTCCATAATTGACAATGATGACGGAAATCATTTCCGAGCCTGTCAACGATCCGCGAAGGGATCCCGGTATAGTCCCAGCCGTTGCTTGAGAACAGCCCAGAGAAAGGGCGGTTCGTGGACCACATAGCGGTGAAAGCGCGCGCGCGGCTCCTTCAGCAACCGATAGAGCCATTCAAAGCCCCATTCGGTGATCCAAGCGGGAGGGCGATCGAACGTACCGCTCTCGTAATCGATTGTCCCGCCGAGCGGCAGCCAGAGCGTCACGCCGGGCATGCGGTCACGATACTTGAATATCCACTTCTCCTGGCGTCCTCCGCCCAGCCCAACCAGACACACGGTGGCGCCGCTTTCGTTCACGGCCTCGATCATCCGGTCGATTTCGCCCGGTTCAGTCTCGAAATCGAAAGACGGCGCGTATGTGCCCACGATCATCTCGCGCCCGACTTTCGCGTTCACATTCTTCGCGGCAAGTTCGGCGATGCCTTCCTTGCCGCCCAGCAGAAACACCGTCATCGACGGATCATCCGCATAACGGGTGTAGAACTTTGGAAAGTAATCCGAGCCTGAGACGCGTTCCCGTACCGGCGTGCCCAGCCATTTGGTGGCGAAGAACATGATCTGGCTGTCGCATGTGATGACATCGAACTTGTCGAGCAGATCGTAGAACTCGCGATCCTGCTGGAGCTTCATGATCATATCGACATGCAGCGTCAGCATGGTGCCGGATCTGAAATTCTCGACGATGTCATCCATCGAGACATCGTGCACCCAGGCGTTCAGCATGGGCACTTTCTCCATTTCGGTCAGGGGCATTTTACTTCCGTCAGGCATCACCACGCCTTTCTACTCACTCACAGCCGTTCTTCTGACCAGGAAAGAAGTCGCAAAAAGACCTCATGGGTACAGAAAATACGATACCTCCATCTCATATCCGGGTCACAAGACCAAGAAGTGACTAAAGTGCATGAAATTATGGTTTGTTTTGGAGAACGAGTGTGTCCTGGGCACTACGACTTTTGAGCCTGACCCGAGGTAGCGAAGCCAAGATTGCATATGCTGTTGCCGGGGTCGTCATGATCTTGTGCTGGGCCGTGGTGCTTTACAGCGGAGATGTCGTCAAATCCCTGGACGAGCCGGATTTTCTCGGCATATCGAAGAACCTGGCCGAAACCGGGATGTTCGCCCTCACTCCAGGGGAACCCACAGCCTATCGTGCACCGGGCCTGGTGTTCCTGCTGACGCCCCTCAGCGCGCTCGGCGCCGGGCTTATGGAAGCACGATTGATCAATGGCGTGCTTGTGGCGCTGAGCCTCATTCTGCTGTTTCAGCTGGTGCGCCGTCACAGTTCGGATTTCGCGGCCCTGTTATGTGTGATCATGGTGTCGGGTTGGCCGGTGGTCATCTACACGGCCTCGACCCTCTATCCGCAAACCCTTGCCGCTTTCCTGCTTGTTCTGACGCTCTGGCTGCTCGACAGCCTGCGCGATGAGGATCGGCTGCGCCCGATTGTGCTGGGCGGGGTAGCCTATGGTCTCCTGGTCCTGACAATTCCCGTGGTTCTGCTGCTGACCCCGGTTTTCCTGATCTGGATTATCACCCTGTCGAAGCGCTGGTTGACCGCGGTCGTGATCTTCAGCCTTGTCTCGGGGGCGGTGGTCAGTTCCTGGACGCTGCGCAACTGGCTTGCATTCGACAGCTTCGTGCCCGTGGCGACGAGTTCGGGCTACAACCTGCTGGCGGGCAATTCGCCCGAGGCGCGTTGGAACACCAGTCTGGACATCCGCTTTCCTGACTATGTCTACGAAGAGCTGACCGGCAAGAACGAGATCGAGCGCAACGACATCATGACCAAGGCGGCTCTTAGGGAGATCGCCGCCGATCCCGCGCAGTTCTTCAGTCGGTATGTCGGCAAGTTCATCCACTGGTTCCATTTCAGCAATCAGCTGCTCTCCGACAACGAGCTCGAAGGGGGCGCCTCCTCGGTCTCGGCCAGTGCGCGGGATATCATCCTTTTGGCTGCATGGAGCGTGTTGATCATCGGCCCGCTTTTGCTTCGACTTGCAATGATCCGGAAAGTGCCTATCCGAAGGCTTGAGGTCCTGTTCTTCGCACTCTGGATTACCGCCGGCCTGGCCTATGCCTTGTTCTTCACGCGCGTGCGGTTTCGCTTACCGTTCGACTGGCTGATCATATCCGTGAATGCAATGTTCCTGGCGGCCTTGATCGAAAGCTGGCTCGATAGGCGCAATCGTCACTGAGCCCCCTGCCCTGCCAGATGATCCCCCAGCCGCAGCGCAAGCTGCACGATGGGAAGCGTCGGATTGTTGTGCCCGGCGGTCGTGAAGACCGACGAACCTGCCATATAAAGGTTTTCGGTCCCGAAAACCTTGCAGTCAGCATCGACCACCCCGAGTGCTGCGGTTTTGGCCATGCGTGTGCCACCCATATGGTGGAACCCGGCCAGTTCGTCATTTGACGGATAGTCGCCGCCGGTCATGATCCAGTCCTGCATCTTGAAGCGACCATATCCGCGCTGCATGCAATATTGTGCGAACTGCCAGGTCGACTTCGCCATAGTCAGCCGGTCCAGATCGGTTTTTGCCCAATGGAGTTCAGACAAGGGAACTCCGAAGCGGTCCACCTTCGAACCGTGGAGCTTCACAGCATTCGACGCGGCCGGGGCCTGTTCCCAGGCGGCCTTGAGCCGGACACCGCAGACCAGATTCTTCTCTGCCAGATTGGCGATGTGAGTGCCCAGATTGGGGGCGACGCAAAGGAGATTCTTCACCAATCGGCGTGTTGCGGTTCCACCTTGAATATCAACACGGAATCCACAGGCCAGAATGCCCAGTTTCTTTTGGATCGGTCCGGTCAGCGAAATGAGCCCCAGTTCCTGGACACGCCGGGACACCAGGGCTTCGCCCAGATTGAAATGCGGATGTTCCATCCAGTACTGGCCGACGGGTAGCGCCGCGTCATAGAGCTGGTCGCCAAGCTGGCGATGGAAATAGAGAAGCTGACGGCTGTTTTCGATTCCCCCCATCGCGAAGACGACACTGTCGGCAGCGATCTCCATCTGTGTATCGCCATAGCCAGTGAAGCCTGCGGATGTGATCCGGCGCGTGCCCTCCTGCAAGGTGAGCGCTGTCAGATTGGCATTCAGATAGAGGTCCGCCTTGTCCGAGCCTTCAAAGAAGTCTCTGAATTTCTCTCCGAAATTGACCGAGGAGTGACGGAAGACGAACCTCTTGATTCCGAATTCCTCATCAACGACCTCGTCGTTGAAGCTGGTTCGGATATTCAGAACCTCTCCCGCTTCTTCAAGATAGGCATCAAAAGCGCTCTTTCCGATGGGCCATTCGAACTCGGGGCCCAGATGCGCCCTGTCAAAATCAGCTTCTTCGAAGCTCCGGCATTTCCCGGCCCAGTGATTGGTGGAGCCGCCGAAGAAGCGCAGTCGCGCGGCATCGAGATCGTAATAGGGGTCTCCGACCACATCGCCGGCATAAATGTCCTGACTGTCACCTTCATACCCGTCCGAACCACCCTCACAGAGGGCGACGGTCTTTCCGAGATCGGCCAGTTTCTTGGCCAAAGTGATACCTGCGGCCCCTCCGCCGATCACACAGACATCGTAGCGGCGCGGGGCGGAAGCATCGGTCAGAACATCCAGATTGAAAATCACCTAAATATCGCCTTCCATCAGCAGCCATCCGTCCTTCGTTCTCGCGAGACCGGTATGTGCGATCAGGACGCTGAGCGAGATCGCCGAGACCCCGGACATCAGGAACGCCCGACGATTGAGTTTCGTCACGCCGGCTGAGACATTCAAAAGAGCCTGTGGTGCGCGCATGTTCACCTCCCCGATCATGACCGTGGCTCGGCCCCGCATTGGGCCAGCCATTCTTCCAGATTGTCCTCGAACAACGCGATGCACTCCGCCATCTCCGGTGAAACCTCGGGGCCAGGTGCCAGAAGGGCTGCAAGACCAACCAGAACGACCAGCAACAGGACGGTAAAAAAGATCCAGCGGATCAGAGTTTTAACAATGCGTCGAATTGTCGAACTCCACCGATACCATCGCCCAAATCGCTGGTAATTGAGCCATGCATCTGGGTCTATTCACAACCCGTCCACCTTAAGAGATCATCCCGCAATGTTGTAGGCCTGCACGGATGCAGAGCAATCTCCTGCGGCTTCAACCAGGCTGCGGGCGCGCAGGCCTCCTCAAGGTGCCGCGATATCTCCCATGTATTTTTCGACAAGCGCCTTTGTCCCACGGATGTTGCCGGCACTCGAGGCTCCGAACACGATCGATTCAACGCCCGGCAGTTCCGAAATCCAGTGAATGGCTTCATCCGCCGGTATCGCCCCTGAGGCATAGACCGACATGGCCACTGCGCGGACACGGCCCGATTTCAGCGCGTCGAGATAGGCATCGAACCCCCCGGACATCCGGAAACCGATCTTGTTGATATTGGAACAGATGATCGGACGATCGATTCCTTCCTTTTCCAAAGCCTCAAGCATCATCGGCATGTTCATGGTGATAAAGGCCGGTTCGACCCCGTATTTTTCGATCACATGGTCATGGAACAGCTTGAGCGCACGGGTGAAGCCCATGCCCAGAAGCAGATCGGCAAATACGTTCTGGACGAAGATCACCGGTGTCTTCGTCCCGTGGAACATCTTCATTTCCATGTCGATCAGCACTTTTGCCATGCCGTCGACTTCCTTGGTCGCAAGCGCCTTCGCCCCGGACAGAGCCGTCGCGAAGATACCGTCGTCGGGCATGAAATTCTTCAACGCCCCCATCATCCCATGCTCGGTCACGGCATTGGCGTATTTGTGGGCGTAAGGCATGCAGGGGTAGAACTGAAAGTCACTATACCGGGCTTTATCGGCTCTCACGCGGTCAGCGATCTCGGCGAGCCGGTCATGCGTGGTGCACATGAACGTGCGAATGCCCTCGTCATAGGCAATATCCAGCACCTCCATGATCGCATCCGTTTGCTGAAAGCGCATCATCTGCTGCCGGGCCTTTTCCTCCGACATGTGATTGACGCCGAAAAACTGGTTGTCGCCAAAAAGAAGCCTATCCATCACGCGCTTCTCCGACTGAACCAGCCGCGTTTTCTCGCGGCCACCGGTTCGCGCACCGTTGCGGTGCCCACTGCTCGTCCGGTCTCAGCATTCTCGATGATCATCGCCATGGTCCTGTCCGTCTCGGTGGCAGAAGCGAAATCGTTCTCATCCGCCGCAGTCTTGCCCGCCTGCACCGCATTGATGAAATCGTCGAGCTGGGCGGAATATTCCTCGCCCCGCAGATAGAACCAGCGGTCTTCCGTCAATTCCGTCGTGTATTTCACGTTCCAGCCCTTGTCGTAGCCCGTAAGCCCGGGCACCGGCGCTCGCAGATAGACCTGGCATTCCTGCCGATCTGCGTAGAGGCGCCCATTTGTGCCGATCATCGCGATCTTGGTCGACATCTTGCGGTGGCTTTCGTCAGACCAGTTGACCGAAAGCTGGGCCGTCGGGCCGTCGTTCCATTGCAAGGTCGAGAACACTTCGTCGTCGGTGCCTTCCGAGAAGACCTTGCTCATCACGGATCCCGATACCCGGTCGGGCGCACCAAAATACCAGTTCAGCAGGTTCAATGGATGCGCCGCGTAATCATACAGGCACCCGCCCCCTTCGGATTTGTCTGTCCGCCATGTGGCGCGCTTCGGGCGCAGGACGACGGGACCGTAGGCCTCGGCCATCACATGCGTCACCTGCCCGATGGCGCCGGCGTCCAGCAACCGTTTCATCTCGCAGAACGCACCGACATAGCGATAATGGTAGCCCACTTGCCCGATCAGCGCCTTTTCCGAGGCAAGGGCGGTCAGCGCCTCGCTGTCCTGCCAGTCAAGGCAAAACGGCTTCTCGCAGAACACGTGGATGTCCCTCTCAAGCGCTGCGCGCACCATGGGAGCATGCAGTTTCGAGGGTGTCGCGATCACCACGGCGTCCAGCGCTTCGCCCGCCAGCAGAGCGTCATAATCCTTGTGAATCGGGGCATCGATATTTTTCGAGAGCACATCGACCAGGAACCCCGAGCCGTCGCAGGCAATCGTGTCTGCATGGGGGTGCGCGTTCACCATCGAAAAATGGGACAGGCCCATCTTTCCAAGACCGACGACCGCTATTCGGACCTTTTCCGACATCTTCACCTCTTACACCACAGACGCGACCCTTAGCTGCGATGTCAGGGATTCTCAACGATCACTCTAAACGGATAATTGATGACGTGTTCGTAAGGACACGGAGGCGTCAGGCTTATCGGCAACTCACCGAATTGTTTTTAGCGGATGGATACAAATACCCGCCAGATTTGATATGATGTGCCGATTAACGAGGAACGATCTCCACCTGAGACGGGATGACATGACGAGTGCAGCCGAAAATCCCAGCCGCCTCACCACGTGGCTGACACCAGGTATTTTCTGGCTTCTGGTCGCTATCCTGGGCGCTGGTGTTTTCTTTGCAGACGGCCTGGATGCCTTGCTGACTGCCTGGGCACTGCCGGAATACAGCCACGGGCCGCTGATCCCCATTTTGTCGGGGCTGCTGTTCCTGCGCCAGTTGAAGGAATACCCGGTCGAACCCGGACCCAAGCGCGACCGCTGGGTCGGCGTGACGGTGATTGTCATTGCGCTCGGGCTGGCCGCGCTTGGCAAGTTGTCGAATATTTCCGACCTCGTCGCCTATGCGGTCGTTCTCTGGGTGGGGGGTATTCTGCTGGTCAGCTTCGGCTGGTCAACGGGCAAGTATTTCTGGCCACCGGTGCTGCACCTTGTGTACATGCTGCCTTTGCCCGACACGATTTACTACACGATGACGACCTGGCTGCAGCTCATCTCTTCAGAGCTGGGCGTCTGGTTCCTGCGGCTTTTGACGATACCGGTCTTTCTTGACGGCAATATCATCGATCTGGGGATCACCAAGCTGCATGTGGCAGAGGCATGCTCGGGACTACGCTATCTCTTCCCGATACTGTCGTTCAGCTACATCTTCGCGGTGCTCTACAAGGGGCCGATCTGGCACAAGGCGGTGCTTTTGATCTCCGCCGCGCCGATCACCGTTTTCATGAACTCGGTCCGGATCGCGATCGCCGGCGTCATCGTGCAATACTGGGGTCTCGACTGGCTGGACGGCTTCACCCATTTCTTCGAAGGCTGGGTGATCTTTATCGCCTGTATCCTGATCCTGTTCATGCTGGCGCGGGTGATGCTGTTTTTCAACGCGCGAAAGATGGGGCTGGCCGAAGCGCTCGATCTCGAAACCGACGGGCTCCTGACCCAGGCGGCTCGGCTGCGCTTTACCCGCGGCTCGCCAGCGATGATCACCGTCGCCGTCTTGATGATGACCGCCATCCTCGCCTGGCAGGCAGTACCGGACCGGAGCGGCCTGCGTGTCGACCGCGACAGTTTCGCGCTGTTTCCCCGGAGCCTCGGCGCCTGGCGCCAAGACGGGACGCCACGGCGGCTTTCCGAAAGCGTGGCACGGGTCCTGGGGGCAGACGATTATCATTCGATATGGCTGGCCCAGCCCGGGGAGGCCGCATCGGTCGAATTCTTCTCCGCCTGGTACGATGATCAAAGCCAAGGCGGCGTGCACTCGCCTGAAATCTGCCTGCCCGGAGGCGGTTGGGAAATTGCCTGGCTGGAACGCACCGATCTTTCGGCCGAATTGGGTTCACAGACGCCATTCCGCATCAACCGCGCCATCATTCAGAAGGGCGAAACGCGCATGATGGTCTATTACTGGTTCGACCAGAAGGGCCGGAAAATCGCCTGGGACATGGCCGCGAAGTACTGGCTTCTTGTCGATGGGGTGCGCACGGGCCGGACGGATGGCGCTCTGGTCCGGCTCACCACCCCGATCCTGCCGAACGAGGCGGACACCGCCGCCGAGGCACGGCTGATGAGCGTGATGCACGAACTCACAGGCATCCTGCCCCGGTTCGTTCCCGAGGCGTGAGGCGCGGGGATAGAATTCCATAGTCGAACGGTCGTTACCTGACCCGCGGGTGACTGAGCACGTCTTTTTTTTCAGCAAGGTGAATTGGCGCATCAGGTCCCGGCAGAGAGCCGGGAAATATATACCATGACATCTTGCCCAACCTTGCCGATCCGTCGATCGACGTGAACCGGTTCTGGGAAGAGCTTGAAGCGGACCAGACTCTGCGGACCGAACGGATCACCTCGTTTTCCGAGCAAAAGGCCTTCGGGATCGGTCTGGTCAGTTCGCCAGCCGCTGTGCCGGCTTAGCGGCGGTCTGGACGCTTGCGCACCCAGCCCAGGAACGCCGCATCCGGGTCCCGGGGCGGGGTCCGGGCCGCAAATGTCCGCCATTCGGCTTCCAGCGCATAGACATCCGCCCCCGGCATCGTTGCGCGCGCCTCGTCCAGAGTCTCGGGCCTGAGCTGCCCTGCCCTGCCCTCGTCGATCACAGGGTCCGCACGCCGCACCACGATCAGATCACCCGGCTCTTCCGCAAGGTGATAATCAGGCAGGCTGTCCTTGCGGATGATCTCCCGCAGCATGGCGCGAAACACCCGTCGCGGACTGGATGACCCGGATTTCTTCAGCAGGGTCTCGACCGACACCCGCCACTGGCGCTGATGCCCACAATGCTTACGCGCCAGCTCGTAAATT
>JASJDQ010000203.1 GCA_030065075.1 Paracoccaceae bacterium
TCAGGTGACGATGCAGTCGCTGCCCTCGATCCGGCTGGTGCAGGAAAACGACAAGTCGCTCGTGACCAAGATCAACTCGACGCTCGTCAACACGGTGCCGCTCTGGGAAACCCAACTGGCCCAAGCGGTGACCATCCAGCGCTCGTCCGAGGCTGCCGAAGCCGTGCGCGAAGCCAATGACCTGACAAACGAGCTTCTGACGGCCAACGCCAAGAACCTTCGCGAAGCAAACAAGATGATCCGCGAGGAAATGGAGCGCGGCGTCTTCGACATCGAAGCCGTCAAGCAGGCCAACGCCGATCTGGTGGCGACAATCGAGGAAAGCCTGGCCATCGCCGACGAAGGCAAGAAGAAACGCGCCGAAGCCGAGGTCGAACTCCAGAAGATGGAAACCGAGCTGAAGAACACTCTGGCGGCGGCGAAAGCCCGGAAGGACGGCACCGGCACCAACGCAGGCGAAAGCGTTCCGGCCTGAACGATGCGCCAGGCGCGACGTGTTGCGATAGGGGGCGTATTGATGCTGCTTGCAGCCTGCGACCAGTTCGACGTGGCGACGGGGAACGTGCCCCCGGCGCCACGGCCCCCGGTCGTGACCGAAGGCACCTCGCCCGAAAGCGCGGCTCTTCGCGCATATTACGCGCGTATCGAGCAAGGCCATCGGACGCGGGGACTTCTCCGCATCGACGGTGGAGGACCGGACGTGCCCTTTGACGCCGACCAACTGGCACGCACCTTCGAAGCCATCGCGTTTTCGCGCGAGTTCACGGACGTCGGCCCGCGGCTCGTCCGGCAGGAAGCGGACAGCATGCTTCACCGTTGGGCCACGCCGGTGCGCATCGAACCGATCTTCGGCGCCAGCGTAACTGCCCAACAACGCGCCGAGGACACCGCATCCATCATGCGCTTTGCGGATCGGCTCGGACGTGTCACAGGCCACCCGGTTTCTTTCGTCAACCGAGGCGGAAACTTTCGGGTCCTGATCCTCTCGGAAGCCGAACGCCGGGTCGTGGGCCCGACGCTCAAGCGCCTGGTGCCCGGCATTCGGGACCGCGAGATTTCGGTGATCGAAGGGCTCGAGCGCGAAAGCTATTGCGTCGTCGTGGCCGCGGATCCGGCCGACGATGGCGTTTTGACGAAAGCGGTTGCCGTGATCCGTGCCGAACTGCCGCCGCTCCTCCGGCTGTCGTGCATTCACGAGGAACTGGCTCAGGGCATGGGGCTGGCCAATGACAGCGCACAGGCCCGCCCGTCGATCTTCAACGACGACGACGAATTCGGTCGCCTGACGGCCATGGACGAAGCCATGCTGGGCATTCTCTATGACGCGCGTCTGCAGCCAGGTATGGATGCTGATACCGCACGGCCAATCGTCCAACAAATGGCTCGCGCGCTTCTGGGTGGTGCGTCGTGAACGCTATGGAGTGGATAATCGCGGAGACTGGCGGCGACCTAGGCGTCGAACTCTTCGGCGCGTTCTCGACCTTCGAAGCAAAGCTCAGTTTTGTTGATCCTCTTTGCGCGACCCAAGCAACATTTTTTTCGGTTCCCGCTTCAAAGTCGCAACTCGTGCTCTTTTCCACCAACGACGGGTACTGGTCGAAGCTCGCTTTGGTGTATTCCAACGAATTTGTTTGTGGCGGTCGTCATGAACTGGATTGCGATGTTGATGGGGGCGCAGTTTCCCCGGTAACTCCAGCCTCATTGGAGGCTCTGAACGCTTTCCGAGCCACCTTGCCGACCGATTACCCAAAAGACAGCCCAAATCATCGCTATCCAGCGCCCAATTTATACATTGAACACTTCGAACAATATGATGAGGAAGATGCCGCGCCTTGGAACGCTACGCTTCCAGATGGTACGCCTGTCCCCTTCATTCGCTCTGGTTATGGTGATGGAACCTATCCTGTATTCACTTTGGTGGCGGAAGACGGATCGGTATGCGCCGCGTATTGTGACTTCTTTGGCAGTCACGAGAAGGATAACTGGATCATGCCGCCGGGCATGACCGCGATTTAGGAGAGCGACATGGGTATTCTTGATTTCCTGACCGGCGAGTTCATCGACGTAATTCACTGGACCGATGACACGCGCGACACGATGGTCTGGCGGTTCGACCGCGAGGACCACGAGATCAAATACGGCGCAAAGCTGACCGTGCGCGAAAGCCAGGCTGCCGTCTTCGTCCACGAAGGCCAACTGGCCGACGTCTTCCTGCCCGGCCTCTACATGCTGGAAACCAACAACCTGCCCATTCTGACAACGCTCCAGCACTGGGATCACGGCTTCCGCTCGCCCTTCAAATCCGAGATCTACTTCGTCTCGACCCGCCGTTTCACCGATCTGAAGTGGGGCACGAAGAACCCGATCATGATCCGCGATCCCGAGTTCGGGCCGACGCGCCTCCGCGCCTATGGAACCTATACGGTCAAGGTTTCGGACCCCGGCAAGTTCCTGGTCGAAATCGTCGGCACCGATGGCGAATTCACTATGGACGAGATCAGCTATCAGGTGCGCAACATCATCGTGCAGGAATTTTCGCGCGTGATCTCCGCCACGTCGATCCCCGTCCTCGACATGGCCGCGAATACCCGCGATCTCGGCAAACTGGTGGCTGAAGCGATCAGCGAGACGATTTCGTCCTACGGCATCGAATTGCCCGAACTTTACATCGAAAACATCTCGCTGCCGCCTGCCGTCGAAAAGGCGCTGGACGAACGCACGTCGCGCGGCGTGATCGGAAGCCTCGAAGAACATCTGCACTACAAGGCCGGCGAGGCTCTTGGCCTGCCGAACTCGGGGGCCGGTCAGGCAATGGGCATGGGCATGGGCGCCGGCATGGGCATGGCGATGAGCGGCACGATGCCGGGTCCTTGGCAAACGCAAGCTGCAACACCCGCCACACCGCCGCCGCCGCCCGTCGAACATGTGTGGCACCTGGCCAAGAACGGGCAGACAACCGGCCCATTCTCGAAGGCCGACCTCGGTCAGAAGGCCGCAGATGGCGGGCTCACGCGCGAAAGCTGGGTCTGGACGCCGGGCCAGGACGGTTGGATGCACGCGGAAGACACCGAATTGGCGGAACTCTTCACCGTCGCTCCTCCGCCTCCGCCGGAAGGCTAAGGCCCAATGACCCGACCGCGTGCACATGGGCGCTGAGGAGCATCGCTTTCCCTGCGACAGTTGCGGGTCCGACCTGCGCTATGAGCCGGGCGAAGAACGCCTGACCTGCGACCATTGCGGCAACTCCCGCGCGATCGAGCATGGTCCCTGGACCCGTAGCCAAGCCGTTGTCGAACAGGACCTGATCCGCGCCTTGCGCGCCGGCCTCGGCACGGCGGAAACCGAAGAAACCCGCACCTCCACCTGCCCCAACTGCGGCGCACGAACCGAGTTCGACCCGGCCGTGCACGCCAAGGAATGCCCGTTCTGCGCCACACCGGTCGTTACCGACACGGGCACAAGCCGACAGATCAAACCGGCCGCCATTTTGCCATTCGAACTGGACGAAGGCGAAGCCCGCGTGGTGATGACCGATTGGCTTGGCAGTCTCTGGTTCGCGCCGTCCGGACTGATGGAGTATGCGCGGAAGGGCCGAAAGATGTCCGGCATTTACACCCCTTGCTGGACCTTCGATGCCGACACGCACAGCAGCTATCGCGGCCAGCGCGGCATCGTCTATCACGAACGCAAGACGATCATGCGCGACGGAAAACGACAAACCGTCGACGTCCCCAAGATCCGTTGGACGCCCGTGCGTGGTCGCGTCGCCCGTTTCTTTGACGATGTGCTTGTCCTGGCGTCCACCGCGCTACCGGACAAGTTCCGCAGGACGCTGGTCCTCTGGGACCTGACACGGCTTGAACCCTATCAACCCGAATACCTCGCCGGTTTCCGGGCCGAGGCCTATACCATTGAACTCGAAGACGCCTTTACCGAAGCCCGCGCGATCATGGACCGCCAGATCCTGCGCGACGTGAAATTCGACATCGGCGGCGACCGCCAACGGGTCGAGGATATCGACACCAAACTTTCAGACATGACCTTCAAGCACATCCTCGTGCCTGTCTGGATCGCAGCCTACAAGTTCCGCGGCACGTCCTATCGCTTCGTGGTCAACGGCCAAACCGGCGAAGTGCGCGGCGAACGGCCATGGTCGCCCTGGAAGATCGCGCTGGCCGTCATCGCCGCCCTGATTGTCGCAGCCATCGCGGGCTATCTCTATGCCGAGGGGCAAATTCAGGTGCAATAGCACCGGCTACGAGAGCGCGATCAACACGCCGCTTTCGTCCATACGATGGGTCATCTTCGGGCCTTTAGCGTCCAAATGCATCGTCCATAAACACTGCGACTGGAAGCGCGTATCATTTGTCATGGCGCGGACCATCAGGTCGCCCATCGCGGAAACCGCGCCCGGCGCATCCGCATCCCGCAACTCGACCGTCTCCCGCAAAGGCGAGGCGATCAAGGCACGTGTCCAGCCCCGGTCGCGCATGACGCAGGCGAAAATCCCGGGCGTCATCAAAAGCGAACTGCCAAGCCATGGCGCCGGGTCCAGGCTGAGCGAGACGGCCCCACTGTCGTGATCGATCACACCGACATCCGGCAACAACGCCAGAAGATTCGTCTCCGCCGCCGCCCTGACCCGCTCGATCGATAACTTCGCTGCAGCGCAAGCCGTTTTGTTCAGAACGCGCAGACCGGAACCCATGTCGGACAGAACGACGCTCACCAGATCGCCCGGTCCGCGTTCGAACAACGGATCGTCCTTCGGCACGCCGCCGATCGCGTCAAACGTTCGATAATGCCGAAGCCCCAGATAGACGCGATCCAGCGTGATCGCGGGCGGCATCACGGCCTCGCAAGCCATGCCCACGTAAGCCGTGATCAGCTCTTCACGCGCATCCTCGGACCATGTGGTCATAACGCTTGAAATCAGATTCCCCAGATTGAGCGTCAGAGTGCCTTCCGCGCCTCCGGTCACCGAATAGGACAAAGGATCGTCCTTGGAAGGGCGTAATTTGCAGTCGGGCAAGGCAATGCTTAGCCGTTCCAGCACGTCGTTCCGGATCTCTTCCGCTTCGGCGGCATTGGCAAAAATGTACCCCGACATGCCTCTGCTCCTCTTCTCACGCGTTCTAGTGGACACCTCCAAAATGGCAAAAGTCGGGCGCACAAAAGGAAACTCCAACTGCTTGTCAGCGCTAACATCTGAAACTATTCAGGTCCGCAAATGGAGGTTCAGATGATCCTGTGTGCGGGCGAATGCCTGATCGACATGCTGCCGCGAGAAACAACCGAAGGCGGCGCAGCCTACCAGCCCTTCGTCGGCGGGTCGGTCTTCAACACCGCGAATGCCCTTGGCAGGCTCGGCCAACCGGTCGGCTTCTTCAGCGGTATTTCGACCGACTTCTTCGGCGAGATGCTGATGGATACGCTCAACGCCTCTGGCGTGGACGCCAGCTTCGCTGCCCGCCCCGACCGCCCGACGACACTTGCCTTCGTCAGGCTGGTGGACGGCCACGCAAGCTACCTCTTCTATGACGAAAACAGCGCCGGACGCATGCTTTCGACGGCGGACATTCCAACGGTCAGCGACCAGATCGACACGCTTTTCTTCGGGTGCATCTCGCTTGCCGTGGAACCTTGCGCGGCGACATACGAGGCTCTGATGATGCGCGACGGCGGCGCGCGCGTGACGATGCTGGACCCCAACATTCGCGCAGGCTTCATTCAGGACGAAGCCGCTTACCGCGCGCGCCTCGATCGGATGCTCGCCGCCGCAGACCTGGTCAAGGTATCCGACGAGGACCTGATCTGGATGATGGGCGACGGCGACCTGGCCGAAAAAGCCGAAGCCATGCGCGCCAAAGGTCCTGCGATCGTCTTTGTGACCGAAGGCGCGAAGGGCGTGACCGCCTACAGTCAACATGGACCCCGGTTTGTGACAGCGCCTAAGGTCGAGGTTGTCGATACCGTCGGTGCGGGCGACACCTTCAACGGCGGACTTCTGACCAGCCTTCGTGAACAGGGCGCCCTCACCAAATCCGCCATCCGCGCACTGTCCCCGGACCAGATCGACGCCGCGACTACACTAGGCGCGCGCGCCGCCGCCATCACGGTCAGCCGCGCAGGTGCGAACCCACCGACAAGAGCCGAGCTGTGAGAGCGCTTGTCCAACGTGTGACCTCTGCCAGCGTCACGGTCGAGGGCGAAGTTGTCGGCCAGATCGGCCCCGGCCTTCTCATCCTCGCCTGCGCGATGGACGGCGACGATGAAGCGACCGCCGCCAAGCTGGCCCAGAAGATCGCCAAACTGCGCATCTTCCGCGACGACGAAGGCCGCATGAACCGGGCGCTCCTCGACACCGGCGGCGCCGCTCTTGTCGTCAGCCAGTTCACACTGGCCGCCGATACCTCGCGCGGGAACCGTCCCGGATTCTCAACCGCTGCGCAGCCTGAACTGGGCGAACCGCTCGTCCGCCACTTCGCGGACACGCTGGGCGACCTTGGCATCGACATCGCCCACGGCCGCTTCGGTGCCGATATGGCGGTGTCCCTCGTCAACGACGGGCCGGTCACGATCTGGCTGGACACCAATGCCTGAGGATCGCCATTGCTTCGGCAGAGCGTGTGGCAGGGCATAGCGGCAAAAAATCACATAACCGCGGGATTTCGCCCCCGGCACTTTCCCGTCCGTCAACTTCTTGTATAAGGCGCGCAAGATGACCAATCGGATCGCACTGATATTAGGCTTGGTGATCCTCGTCTTGTTGGCGCTTGATTATGCGCTGGGACTGGGGATTGCGCTGTTTCTGGCCCGCCGCTTTCTCGATCTGATCAGTCTACTTGCTGTATGGCGTTAGTGAGCCAAGAAGGAGAAAAACATCCATGGCTGTCAAAGTTGCAATCAACGGATTTGGCCGGATCGGCCGCAATGTGCTGCGCGCGATCATTGAATCGGGCCGCGAGGACATCGAGGTCATCGCAATCAACGATCTGGGCCCGGTCGAAACCAATGCCCATCTTCTGCGCTACGACAGCGTGCACGGCCGGTTCCCGATCAACGTGAAATCGGGCAAGGACTGGATTGATGTCGGCCGCGGCAAGATCAAGACCACCGCGATCCGCAACCCCGCCGACCTGCCCTGGGCCGATGTCGACGTCGTCATGGAATGCACCGGCATCTTCACCTCGAAAGAGGCGTGCCAGGCGCACCTCGAAAACGGTTCCTCGAAAGTACTGATCTCGGCCCCCGGCGCGAACGCCGACGCCACGATCGTCTATGGCGTGAACCACAAGACGCTCCGGAAGTCGCACAAGGTCGTCTCGAACGCCTCCTGCACGACCAACTGCCTGTCGCCGGTGGCCAAGGTCCTGAACGATGCAATCGGCATCAAGAAGGGCTTCATGACCACCATCCACAGCTACACCGGTGACCAGCCGACACTCGATACGATGCACAAGGATCTCTACCGCGCCCGTGCCGCCGCGATGAACATGATCCCGACATCGACCGGCGCCGCCAAGGCCGTGGGCCTCGTGCTGCCCGAACTGAAAGGCAAGCTTGATGGTGTCGCGATCCGCGTGCCCACCCCCAACGTCTCGGTCGTCGACCTGACATTCGAAGCCAAGAAGAAGACCACGGTCGAGGAAGTCAACGACGCGATCAAGAAAGCCGCGCGCAAGGCCCCGCTCAAGGGCATCCTCGGCTACACCGACGAGCCGCTGGTTTCGAACGACTTCAACCACGACCCGCATTCGTCGATCTTCCACATGGATCAAACCAAGGTCATGGAGGGCACCATGTGCCGGATCCTGACCTGGTACGACAACGA
>JASJDQ010000204.1 GCA_030065075.1 Paracoccaceae bacterium
GGCCCGAAGGTGTCGCAGGACTTGCCCTTGGTCCATTGCCCCGACAGTTCAATCTGGAACGTGCGTTCAGAAACATCGTTGCAGGTGCAATACCCCGCTACATAATCCAGCGCGTCCGTTTCGCTCACATACTTCGCCTCACGCCCAATCACGACGCCCAGCTCGACCTCCCAGTCGGTCTTGGTAGAGCCTCTCGGCATGACGATGGTGTCGTTCGGCCCGGAAATGGCCGAATTCGCCTTGATGAACAAGATCGGGTGGTCGGGGATGGGGTTGCCGGTTTCCTCGGCGTGGTCGGTGTAGTTCAACCCGATGCAAAGGTACTTGCCGATATCGCCGACACATGGACCAAGACGCGGTTCGCCCTCGACCTTCGGCAGATCGGCGGGGTCAAGCGCCTTCAGACGGGACAGCGTCGCCTCGCCCAGCGTCGCACCCGTGACATCGTCGATCTGGCCCGACAGGTCACGGATCGCGCCATCACTATCAAGCATACCGGGTTTCTCGGCGCCGGGCGCACCGTAACGTAGCAGTTTCAAAGGGGTTTCCTCCTGTCTTCTAACCGGCCCAACCGCCGTCGATGATCATTTCCTGTCCCGTGACAAAGGCGCTTTCGTCCGACGCCAGATAGACCGCAAGCGCCGCGATCTCCTCTGGCGTGCCAACGCGTCCCATGGGCTGGCGTTCGACAAAGGCTTGGCGCGCGGCCGCGACATCGCCCATTTCTTCGCCAAGCGCGTGCACCCGGTCTTCCCACGATGGACTTTCCACTGTGCCGGGGCAAATGGCGTTACAACGGATGCCCTTCGCGATGTAATCCTTTGCCACCGCCTTGGTCATGCCAATGACCGCGGCCTTCGAGGCGCCATAGATGAACCGGTCGGGCGCACCCATGATTGACGAGGCCGCCGACGAGACATTGATGATCGAGCCGCTGCCGCGTTCCAGCATTGCCGGCAGGGCGGCCTGCATTGTCCGAAACATGGATTTGCAATTCAGATCGAAGGCAAAATTCCACTCGTCTTCGGTCGCGTCCAGGACGGTTCCGTGGTGCACAAAACCCGCGCAATTGAACAGGATATCTGGCTTCGCCGCGGCCACACCTTCCTTGACGGATGCCGTGTCGCGCACATCGACCCGCCGCGTGGTAAGACCGGGAACCGAGAGCGTCGACAGGGCGTCTTCGTTGATATCGGTCGCCAAGACCTCGGCCCCCTCGACCGCCATGGCCAAAGCCGTGGCACGACCAATCCCCTGTCCGGCCGCCGTCACAAACGCACGTTTTCCCTGAAGCCGTCCCGACATCTCACCCCTTAGCCGTTTCTTGATTAGGGCGTAGAGGGTTCCCGCCCGAAAGACCAGCAACTTCACCACGTACTGCCCAAAATGCACGCCACTTGCCGAGGACCCGGGCAAACGCAAACACTCACCGGCAACGAATTGATTACCAAAGCAGATCCTCCCTCCTCCCCTGTTGCAGACCGCTCGGCATTCGAACTACTCTGCCGCCGAACTCGAACGAGGACAAAGCAATGCGGACAATCCTGATCATCGGCGGCGGCGGCATGGTTGGCCAGAAACTGGCGCATCTGCTGGCAGACCAACCCCTGGCGGCAGGCGACCGCATCACGCTCTGCGACCTGCAGTTCCCGGAAAACGGTGCCCCCGTCGCGGAAGAGATCCGGGGCACCGTCACCAATCCAGGCGTGATGAAACGGCTCGCCGCCCAGCGCCCCGAAATCGTCTACTACCTCGCCGCCATCGTCTCGGGCGAAGCAGAAGCCGATTTCGAACTCGGCTGGTCGGTCAACATGGACGCCTTCCGCGTGTTTCTGGACACCTTCCGCGCCGAAGTCGAAGCCTCGAACGGCAGCTACAAGCCCCAGATCATCTTCACGTCGTCGATCGCCGTCTTCGGCGCCCCCTTCCCCGAAAAGATAGATGACGAGTTCCTCCACGCACCGCAGACAAGCTACGGCGCACAGAAAGCGATGTCGGAACTGGTCCTCAGCGACCACATCCGGAAGGGCTTCTTCGACGGCGTCTCGATCCGGCTGCCCACCATCTGCGTCCGCCCGGGCAAACCCAACAAGGCCGCCTCCAGCTTCTTCTCCGGCATCATTCGCGAACCCCTGAACGGTCAGGACGCAGTGCTGCCCGTCAGCCCGGAAACGCGCCACTGGCACGCCTCGCCTCGCTCCGCCGCCGGGTTCCTGCGCCACGCGGCGACCCTCCGGCAGGACCTCTACCAGGGCCGCCCTGCGCTGAATATGCCGGGTGTCTCCTGCACGGTCATCGAACAGATCGAGGCGCTCAAGGACATCGCCGGCGGCGACGTCACCGCCCGCATCCAATACGCCCCCGATCCGGTCATCGAAGACATCGTCAAGTACTGGCCGCGCGACTTCGCCCCCGAGCGTGCTACCGCGCTCGGCTTCACCGCGGAAAAGGATTTCGCCGAGATTATTCAGGTTTATCTGGACGACGACTTCCAGGGCTAAACCCCTTTTTCCGTTGGCAGACCCGATCTTCGCGAGTAGCGTTTTGTCAGGAGGACATGGCCGATGCTAAGCGACGCGCAGATAGAGGCATTCCATGCGACAGGGTTTCTCGTCGTGGACAACGTCCTCGACGAGGCGCAGCTTGCCCGGATCAAGGCCGAGTATAAGGGCATCCTGGACGGGCTCTGCGCCGATTGGGGGATTGAAAGCGGCGACTTCGCCGAAACGCTGACCCGCGCCTATCACCAGGGCTTCGACTGGTTCCAGCCGATGGACATCTCGCTTCCCGGCGACCGGATCGAGGCGGATACGCCCATGCACTTCGGCCCCGCCGTCTTCGACATGGTGACCGCGCCCCGGCTTCTCGACATGGTCGAATGCCTGATCGGGTCCGAGATCACCTCGAACCCCATCCAGCATGTCCGGATCAAACCGCCCGAGCGCGACCTGCGCGCCGACGAAATCCGTGCCCACGTGGGCGGCACCGCCTGGCATCAGGACCGCGCCGTGGCGCTGGAGGAAGCGGACCAGACAGATATGGTCACCGTCTGGCTGGCGATCACGGATGCGACGGTGGAAAACGGCTGCCTGCAAACCATCCAGAAGGCCGACAGCCTGCTGCCCCATTGCCCGCAGGTTCAAACCTCGATCGCGCCGGGCTTCGTCGACCCCGATCGCGCCGTCCCCCTGCCGGTGCGCGCGGGCGGCGCGGTGCTCTTTCACCCGATGACGCCGCACGCCTCGCTGCCCAACGTCTCGGACGGCATCCGCTGGTCGTTCGACCTCCGCTACAACCGCACCGGCCAGCCCACGGGCCGCGCCCATTTCCCCGAGTTCGTCGCCCGCTCGCGCGCAGCGCCCGAAACCGAACTGAAGGACTGGCGCACCTGGAGAACCATGTGGGAAACCGCCCGCGCCAAGCTCGCCAAGGAACCCCACATAGACCTCCACCGCTGGGACGCCGACGCACCCGTCTGTGCATGACCGACGACACGCGACCGGAAATCGACATGCCGTACCTCGCGCCTGGGACACCCGTCCTTCACCCAGGCACGGGCGAAGAGGGCTTGCTGGTCCATTGCTGGATGAATCCGGAAATTGGCGGCTGGGACTGCTACGTCGCGCTCTTTGATGGGACCCGTCCGGACTGGAGGACCGATGCCCGTCCAACGGTGCTCCGATACGCCTCCACCACTCTTCGTGCCCTCGACACCGTGGACTGACAATGCTTGCGCTTTCTTCTTGGCAAAAATATCCCGGAGGGGTCCGGGGAGGCGTCGTCCATTTTTGCTCGAACAAATGGCGCAATCAATGGCCGACCTCCCCGGCAGATCGACGGGCGAAGCCCGGCGAAACCGGGAGGATCAAATGACCGATATCATCCGCCTAAACGCCAGCGATAACGTGGTGACGGCCACCCGTGCCCTCGAAACTGGCACCCAGATCGAAAACGTCACGACGACCGGGCTGATCCCGTCCGGCCACAAGATCGCCACGACCTCCATCCCTAAGGGCGGCGAGATCCGCAAATACGCGCAACTCATCGGCTACGCCTCGACCGACATCGCACCGGGCGACCATGTGCACACACAAAACGTGGAATTCCGCAACACAGATCAGGATTACGAGTTCAGCACCGATCTGCGCACCGCACCACCCGCCCAGTCACAAGACACCTTCATGGGATACCGCCGCGACAACGGCCGCGTCGGCACCCGGAACTACATCGCCGTCGTCACCTCCGTGAACTGCTCCGCCACCGCCGCGCGGCGCATCGCCGACGCCTTCGGGCCGGAAGAACTCAGCCAATACCCCAACGTCGACGGCGTCGTGGCCTTCGTCCACGGCACGGGCTGCGGCATGGCGGGATCGGGCGACGGCTTCGAGGCGCTCCAGCGTGTCATGTGGGGCTATGCGCGCCACCCGAACCACGCGGGCGTCCTGATGGTTGGGCTGGGGTGCGAGATGAACCAGATCGACTGGCTCCTCGAAGCTTACGGCCTGAAGCAAGGCCCGCTCTTTCAGGCGATGAACATCCAAAACGTCGCGGGGCTGCAACGCACTATCGACATGGGCGTGGAGAAAATCCGCGCCATGCTGCCCATCGCCAATGAAGCCACGCGCACCCCCTGCCCGGCCTCCGAGTTGATGGTCGCGCTACAATGCGGCGGCTCGGACGCATGGTCAGGCATCACTGCCAACCCCGCGCTTGGCTACGCCTGCGACCTGCTGACCGCCCAAGGCGGCACCGGCGTCCTGGCCGAAACTCCCGAGATCTACGGTGCCGAGCACCTTCTGACCCGCCGCGCCATCAACACAGAGGTCGGCGAAAAACTCATCGGCCTCATCCGCTGGTGGGAGGACTACACCGCACGCAACCTCGGCAGCATGGACAACAACCCAAGCCCCGGCAACAAGAAGGGCGGGCTCACGACCATCCTCGAAAAATCCCTGGGCGCGGCCGCCAAGGGCGGAACCACCCCGCTCACCGGCGTCTACAAATACGCGGAGCCCGTGACCGCGAAGGGCTTCACCTTCATGGACAGCCCCGGCTACGACCCCGCGAGCGTGACGGGTCAGATCGCGGGCGGCTGCAACCTCGTCTGCTTCACGACAGGCCGGGGCTCGGCCTTCGGTTCGAAACCCGCGCCCACCATCAAGGTCGCCACCAACTCCGAGATGTATGCCCGCATGACCGACGACATGGACGTGAACGCAGGCGACATCCTCAGAAGCGGCGTCAGTGTCGAAGAAAAGGGCCGCGAAATCTACGACCTCTTCCTCCGCGTCGCCAGCGGCGAGGCGTCCAAATCCGAAGCTCAGGGCCTCGGCGACTACGAATTCGTCCCCTGGCAAATCGGTGCAGTGATGTAGAAGACCGGTTGGCGGACTTGGCTGCGACACCCCATCCCTTGCCCAAATGCCTGACCTGATGCAATCTTGTGGTCGCAAGAGAGATGTCTGTTTCACCGCTCTGTTCGTTGGCAAACGGGTCGTCGCGGTGCCATGCTTTGGAAGGAGTGTGCCATGACATCCAAGACCGCAGGGTCCACGCCACCGGACAATCTGACGCCCGAACAGCAGGGCAGCCCGAAGGTCGCCAAGGTGACTCCGGGGGATATCAGCGCCTCGCTGAAGGCCGGGCTTTCCGACTTCCTGGCACGCCCCGTAATGAGCGGCTTTTTCGGTCTGTTCTATGCGGTTTTCGGCATCCTCTTTGTTTGGTGCCTGGTCTGGCTTGGCCAGATCTGGATGATCATCCCCGCCGCGGTCGGCTTTCCGCTGATCGCACCCTTCGCCGCCGCCGGGCTATACGAAATGTCCCGTCGGCGACAGAACGGAGAGAGTTTCGGCTGGTCGGACATCCTTTCCGTCATGGCCAATCAACGCAAGCGCGAAATGGGCTGGATGGCCTTTGTCACCCTTTTCATTTTCTGGGTGTGGATTTACCAGGTTCGGCTTTGGCTGGCGCTGATCCTGCAAAATAAGTCCTTCTCGGATTTTGACAGATTTCTGAACATCGTTTTTTTCACACCAGAGGGTTGGACCTTCCTTGCGATTGGTACCTGCGTCGGCGCATTTTTATCGGCAGTCCTGTTCACGGTGACCGTTGTCGCTATGCCCATGCTGCTCGACCGGGAAATCGATTTCGTGACCGCCATGCTCACCTCCATTCGCGTCGTCAAAGAGAACCCCGTGGTCATGTTGACCTGGGCGGCGATCATCTCGGTCACCATGCTGTTGTCGCTGGCGCCAGCGTTTTTGGGTCTGATCTTCACCCTGCCGATCCTTGGCCACACCACATGGCATCTCTATCAGCGAGCCGTGCCACCAGCGGAGGGGGGATCTGGCCAGCCATCCCTTTGAGCAGCTGACTGCTGTTTGGGTGCGCAGGGACGCAATGCCCATATCTCAGGTCGTCGCGGCGCAAGTCCTCGGGCGTGCCGAACTGTGCAATGGGTGCAAACAGCCAAAGGCGTATATCGCCGACCCTGAAGATGGACGGAATAGCCGGGCCGAACGTTTCATAGGAAATCATCCTCCTTGTCGGTCGGGGCAAAGCCGATCCTAGACACGGTTGGGTGAAGAGGTATGCCCACCGCAGCTCTCACTTAGCTCTCATTAACCGAGGTTTGGCCAGGTCCGCTGTCGGGTCAGAGGGTCTCTTCCCTCTTAGAAGTACGGAGCTCGCATTTCCCGTTGCAAAACCCGTTCAGATAACGCCAATGCGACGGCAGAAAGGATCAACCATGCCACGCATCGCCGTCGCAGGCGCAGGCGCCATCGGGCGCCGCCATGTTGCCCATATTGCCGACCACCCCGACCTGACGCTCGCCGCCATCATCGACCCCGATCCGGCAGCGGCGAAGCTGGCGCAAGCGCCCTGGTTCGCCGATATCGAGAGCGCGGACATCGACGCCGACGGCCTCGTCATCGCCACGCCGACGCAATTCCACGAACCCACCTTTAACGTGGCGGCAGACCGAGGCTGGCACGCGCTTATCGAAAAACCCATCGCCTCGGACGTCATGGGCTCCACCCGAATGATCGAAAGGGCAGCGACTGCAGGCGTCCATATCCTGACCGGCCACCATCGGCGCTTTCACCCCCGCGTCACCGCGCTGAAAGCGGCGCTGCCCCGGATCGGCCAACCGGTTCTCGCCAACGTCATGTGGTCCGTACAAAAGCCCGCCGACTACTTCGACGTCGCGTGGCGGCAAGGGCCCGAGGGCGCGCCGGTGCGCATGAACGTCAGCCACGAATTGGACCTCCTCCAGTTCCTCTTCGGCGAGGTCACGGACGTTGCCGGTCTCGGCGCCAACCCGGTCAGGCGAGCGGATCGCGTGGAATCGGGCGGCGTCGTGCTCCGCTTCGAAAGCGGTCTAGTCGCCACCATCGCCTTTGCCGATTGCGCCGCCTCGCCATGGGGCTTCGAGCATGGAACGGGCGAGAACCCCAACATCGCAAGGACCGGCGAGACGTCGATGATGATCACCGGCTCGGGCGGCGCGCTCGCCTTCCCGTCGCTCACCCTCTTCGAAGGTGCTCGCGATTGGGCCGACGCCCCACGGGCCGAAACCCTGCACGTCGGCGATGGCACTCCGCTCATCCGCCAACTCGAACACTTCGCCCGCATCATCCAGGGCGACGAGCAACCCCTCAACACCGGCGCTTCCGGCCGCCGCACGCTCGAACTGACGCTCGAAGTCGAACGCCTGACGACACCTCTTCTTCCTGTCGGAAATACTCCGGGGTTTGGGGCAGAGCCCCAATAAAACAGCGCGCGCGCCGCAGGGCG
>JASJDQ010000205.1 GCA_030065075.1 Paracoccaceae bacterium
TCAACCACAATGATCGTGCTTTCTGCGCACCTGCGGCGAATATCGGCGACCTCCTGATACTCGGGGTCGTTGTAAGCCGCGAGTGCCGCTTTATAGCTTGGGAATTCGATGACGACATGACGGTCCCCCGCCGCGCCTTCCTTGACTTCGGATTGCCCGCCGCGCACGACGAACCGTGCACCATGGCTTTCCAGGATGGGCGTATCGCGGCGCACGTACTCGGGATAACTTTCTGGGTCCGTAACCGTGATGTGGCCAATGATGTATCCCTTGGGCATGCCGCTCTCCCTAAAAGGACGGGCGGGGGAATCCCCGCCCGACACGATTGATTATTGGGCCAGCCACGCCTGGAATTTTGCATCCAGATCGTCGCGATAGTCCGCCCACCATTCGTAGTTGAACAGGAACGTGTTCACTGCGTTCGCCGGATCGGTCGGCATGTGCGGCGCCATCTCGATGCCGAGGTCGGCGTGCTTGCCGACGAGCGGAGCCGAGGACGCGCGTGCCGGACCGTAGCTGATGTACTTGGCCTGATCCGCCAGGCGCTGCGTGTCGGTCGCGTAGCTCACGAAATCCAGCGCGCGGGCCAGACGGTCTTCCGGCAGACCGGCAGGAATGATCCAGCCGTCCAGATCGAACATCTGCCAGTCCCAGAGGATCGACACAGGCTGCTTCTGCTCTTCGATCACGCTGAAGAGACGTCCGTTATAGGTCGACCCGATGGTGACTTCGCCGTCGGCCAGAAGCTGAGGCGTTTCGGCGCCCGCCGTCCACCAAACGGTATTATCCTTGATGGAGTCGAGCTTGGCGAACGCGCGCGCCTGACCTTCTTCGGTCTCCAGCACGTCATAGACGTCCGAGATATCGACGCCGTCACAGATCAGCGCCCACTCAAGGTTCGCAATCGGGCGCTTCTCCAGCGACCGCTTGCCCGGATAGGTGTCGGTATCGAAGATGGCGCAGACGCTGTCGGGCGCCTTTTCCAGCATGTCGTTCCGATAGCCGAAGGCCGTCGAATAAACGATCTGCGGGATAAAGCAGTCGCTCACGATCAGCTCTCCAAAGTCTTCGGACGCAGGCGTGCCATCGGGCGCCGCCGCCAGTTGCGCGTCGTGATCGATTTCCATCGCCAGACCTTCGTCGCACAGACGAATGGCGTCGGCGGCCACAACGTCGACGACATCCCAGGTAATATTGCCCGCTTCGTTCATCGCGCGGAGTTTCGCGACCGCCTCGGCCGAGCTTTCGTCCCAGGTAAAGGAGACGCCTGTTTCCGCCGCATAGGGCTCGGAATAGGCGCGCTGCTGCGACTTCTGATATGCGCCGCCCCACGAGACGAGCGTCAGTTCATCGGCCATATGGCCATCCGCAAACGAAGCGCCCGCCGTAACGGCCAGAGCACTCGTCGCAAGAAGAGTGGTTGTCAATTTCATTTCTTACTCCCATGTCCCGACGTTGATGAAGGGCCGGACCTCGGGACTGGCACCCGACCCATCTTGTTTCCGCAACCCCGAAGCTCATCGAAGCGCGGCATGGCTCAGGCGTCAAGCGCCCGGCAATCCTCTGGCAGCCACCCAATCTCGACCTCCTGACCCGGGGTCAGACGCACCTGATCGGGGGCGTTCCGTGTCTTGATGATGAAGTCATCCCGGCCTGCAACCTGCAAACGCGTCCGGAAAATATCACCCATATAGATGAATTCCTGCACCTTGGCCTTCAGAGTGTGGACACCTTCCCGCAACCGGTCCCTGTTGTACTCGACCCGCTCGGGCCGGATCGAGACCAGCGTTCTATCGCCGGGCGCAGACACGTTCACCGGCTTCGCATCGATGATATCGCCCGAATCGAGCTTCACCGTGCAGACGCCGTCGCCCATCGTCTCGACCACGCCTGACAGCGTATTGTTCTCGCCGATGAACTGCGCGACGAAACTATTCTCGGGTTCTTCATACAATACATCGGGCGGCGCGAGCTGCTGAATGCGCCCGTCGTCAAACACGGCGACGCGGTCCGACATGGTCAGCGCCTCGGTCTGGTCGTGCGTCACATAAACCGTCGTGATGCCCAGATCATGCGCAAGATTGGTGATCTCGAACTGCATGTGTTCACGCAGTTGCTTGTCGAGCGCGCCCAGGGGCTCGTCCATCAGCACCAGCTCGGGTTCGAAGACAAGCGCACGCGCCAGCGCGACCCGCTGT
This sequence comes from Paracoccaceae bacterium, assembly GCA_030065075.1. Lineage (GTDB taxonomy): Bacteria > Pseudomonadota > Alphaproteobacteria > Rhodobacterales > Rhodobacteraceae > JAJDOD01. The sequence continues at coordinate 2,199 of JASJDQ010000205.1, forward strand.
TGCTGCCCACCGGAAAGCTGCGCCGGACGCCGCCCGCCGAACTCACCCATCTGCACCATGTCGAGGGCGCGCTTCACTTTCTCTTCGCGCTCGGCCTTCCCCAACTTTCGCACTTCCAATGGAAAGGCCAGGTTTTCCGCCACCGTCATATGCGGGAAAAGCGCATAATTCTGGAACACCATGCCGATCCCACGCTTGTGCGGCGGAATGTTGTTGATCGACGTGCCGTCCAGCAAAATCTCGCCGTGGGTGGCGGTTTCGAACCCTGCCAGCATCATCAGGCAGGTCGTCTTGCCGGACCCCGACGGCCCAAGCATGGTCAGAAATTCGCCTTTGCCTATGGACAGGTTCAGGTCTTTGACGACCAGAACTTCCCCGTCATAGCTTTTCTGAACGCGGTCAAAGACGACGAAATCGTCCGTTCCGGTGTCTTTTGGCAAAAGGCGATCCCCCGTCCCAAGTTCGTGCCAGTGGCTAGCCAACACGAAGTGGATCGGGTTTGCAACACGATGCAAGACGATTTGCATGCCAATCGCGACGCATTGACCTTTGGCATGCAACTTGTCCAGATCGTCGGCATGCCCGATATCCCGTTTTCAGAACCCGAATACGCCCGCCGCCTTGCCAAGACCCGGCGCGCCATGGCGGCGAAAGACATCGAAGCCCTTTTTCTGGAAGACCCGTCCAATATGGCGTGGCTTAGCGGCTATGACGGCTGGTCGTTCTATGTGCATCAGGGTGTCATCGTCACGCATGACCGCGATCCCATTTGGTGGGGCCGCGCGCAGGATCGGAACGGCGCGCTGCGCACTGTCTGGATGGCGGCCGAAAGCGTGACCTCCTACGCCGAACACTTCGTTCAGACGACCGAGCGACACCCGATGCAGGATCTGGGCGAGAAACTGCAGGACCTTGGGCTGGCCCGGTCCCGCATCGGCGTCGAGTTGGAGAACTACTATTACTCCGCCAAGGCGCACCAGACGTTGGTCGTCAGCCTGCCGCAAGCAAAGCTGGTAGACGCGACGGCGTTGGTAAACTGGCAGCGCGCGGTCAAATCCGACGAGGAACTCGCCTTCATGCGGAAGGCGGCGCGCATCTCCGAAGCGCTGGTCGATCTTGCGCGCGAGCGGATCGAACCGGGGCTGGCCAAGAACGAACTGGTCGCCGAAATCTCGGCCGCCGCCATTCGCGGCGTGGGCGAACACTGGGGCGACTATGCCGCGATCGTGCCCTTGCTGGCCTCCGGTCCCGACGCCGCGGCCCCGCATCTGACCTGGACCGGCGACACCTTTCGCACGGGCGAGGCCACTTTCTTCGAGCTCTCCGGGTGCTATCGCCGCTATCACGCCCCGTTCTGCCGAACGGTTTTTCTGGGTCGGCCAACGGACGAGATGTTACGCGCTGAAGCCGCCTTGGTCGAAGGCATTGGGGCTGGGATCGAGGCAGCGCGCGCTGGCAACCGCGCGGCGGATGTGGCCGAGGCTCTGGGCGCGGCGCTGGAGCGCGCGGGCATCTCACGAAGCGCGCGTTGCGGCTATCCCATCGGGCTTTCCTATCCGCCGGATTGGGGCGAACGCACCATCAGCTTCCGGGCCGAAGATCAGACCGTCCTCGAACCGGGCATGACCTTCCATTTCATGCCGGGGCTCTGGATGGACGATTGGGGGCTGGCCATCACCGAGCCGATCCTGATCCGCGAAGACGGCCCCGCCGAATGTCTTTGTGACCGTCCACGCGCACTTTACGTGAAACCTTGAGGCGCAGGTAAGATGTCTTTTTGCGCGCAGCGGCGCGCTGCGCAGCACAGATACCAGCACCAACGTGATACCGACGCGATATCGAACCCGGAATCGACAGCTTTGCCTGCGTTTTCGGGCGTTAATGAATGGCGCTTGGGAACGCAACGCCCCGCGCACGCACGCAAGCTTAACACTTGCCCATGGTAAATCTTTTCTTGGGCGCGCTCCCGCAATATAGTGGCCGAAATGGGCGCCGGGTGGGCGTCACGGGACAGAAGGCAGAGCAGTGGCCCACATCATAGTCGTCGGAAACGAAAAGGGCGGCGCAGGCAAGTCCACAGTCGCGATGCATATCGCCACATCCCTGGTGCGAATGGGCCATCTGGTCGGTGTCCTGGACCTCGATCTGAGGCAGCGCAGCTTCGGTCGTTACATCGACAATCGCAAGCGGTTCATGGAGCGGGAGAACCTGAACCTGCCCATCCCGATCTATCGTGAACTGCCTGAAATCGCCAAAGAATCCCTGGCCCCCGGCCAGAACATTTATGACCAGCGCCTCTCTGCCGCCGTGACCGGATTGGAGCACGAGGTCGAGTTCATTCTGATCGACTGCCCGGGCTCACACACACGTCTCAGCCAGGTCGCCCATTCGCTGGCGGACACGCTGGTGACGCCGTTGAACGACAGTTTCGTCGACTTTGATCTGTTGGCGCAAATTGATCCCCAAACGAACAAGGTACTGAAGCCCTCGATCTATTCCGAGATGGTCTGGAATGCCCGTCAGCTGCGCGCCCAGGCCGGGCTCGATCCCATCGACTGGGTCGTCGTGCGCAACCGCGTCGGCGCGCAGGCCATGCACAACAAGAAGAAGATGGCCGAAGCGGTACAGACATTGGCCAGGCGGATCGGGTTTCGCGTGGCCCCTGGTTTTGCGGAACGTGTTATTTTCAGGGAACTTTTCCCACGCGGCCTGACACTTTTGGACCTGCGTGACATCGGCGTTCAGAACCTTAACCTGTCAAACGTCGCTGCCCGACAGGAGCTACGCGAACTGGTCAAAGAGCTTCGCTTGCCGGGTGTTCAAGTCGACTTCTGATCCGCACGCGGCGCCTCTGCCCGGATGATCTTGGACAGGGCCCGCCCGGTCAGTTGGACCTTGCCGTGCTCATCCTGGGAAAGCTCTTCCTGCGAGCGAATAGGCTGGAAAAGCTTCCGCGAATCCATGGCACCCGTCTCATCCCGCAACAGGTCTTGATCCCGCGCGGCGCGCGATCCCAGCCGGGACCAGAGTCTCAATTTGTTCAATATCTTAAGCACGTTCGAGCTCGCTTATGCCTGCGTTCTGAAATTCGCAGGCGTTAAGGGCGGGAAAATGGCACTTTCGCGTTGTATTCAGTTCGAAACGGAAACAATCCGTTCCCTGACCCTCTTGATCTTTGTGGTCACCCGGCCAATCGTGGCGTGCCGCTTGATCGGCGGTCGCCTAAACGGACAGAACGCAAGACATGCCACGCAAAGAACACACGGCGCGCGCCGCTCTTATCGGGCTTGGCATGGTGTCCAAGACCTACGGAGAAGCTTTTCGGAATTCGGAGCGCGTTACGCTGGAATCCGCGTTTGCGCCCAGTCTTGACAGCCGCGAACGGTTCATCTGCGCCTTTCCGGATGTGTGCGACCGGCTAGCTGACAGCGTGCAGACCATCGCTGATGACCCGAACGTGGACTTCGTCATCGTCACCACACCGCCAAATGCACGAAGGGAGATTGTCGGGAAACTTGCCTCGGCTGGAAAACCCATCCTAATGGAAAAGCCCGTCGAGCGCACCCTGGAAGCCGCCTCCGAACTGGTCGAGTTATGCGAGGAACTCAACACACCCCTTGGCATTGTGCTCCAACATCGCGCCCGCCCGGCGGCAAGATCGCTGCGCGAACGGATGGACGACTTGGGGCCATTGGTTGCCGCTGAAGTCGCGGTTCCCTGGTGGCGACCTCAATCCTACTACGATGAGCCGGGGCGCGGCACCTATGCGCGCGATGGCGGCGGGGTGTTGATCAGCCAGGCAATCCACACCTTGGACTTGTTGCTTTCCCTCTCCGGCCCCGTCGCCGAAGTGACGGCCATGTGTTCCACAACGGCGCTTCATTCGATGGAGGCCGAGGATTTCGTCGTCGCTGGTCTGACCTTCGCCAACGGCGCGATCGGAAGCCTCTTTGCCTCCACCGCCAGCTTTCCGGGAACCGGGGAGTCCATCACTTTGCACTGCCAAAACGGGTCGGCTCGTTTGGCTGCCGGAGTGCTGAGGCTCGACATGCACGACGGTCGCTCGGAAGAAATCGGGGACACAGCAGGTTCAGGCGCGGGGGTTGATCCGATGGCCTTTACAAGCGACTGGCACCAAACCGTTATCGAGGACTTCGCCGAGGCCATCGCGCACGACAGGCCACCACTTGTCACCGGGCGAGAAGCACTCGGCGTCCATGCCCTGATCACCGCCATAGAAACGGCGGGCCGCAACGGCAAGCGCGTCACATTGAACGGTGCGCGCCATGTGTGACCTGCACGATGAAAGGAAGACTGTATGCCGTTGAAGCTCGGCGTGCTCGGCATCGATCACGGCCATATCTTCGGTATGCTGTCGAACATGATCGCACAGGGCTGCCGGGCAGAGGCATACTGGACAGACGGTCCAGCGGTGACGGAAAACAAGTTCAATGAGGTCTTCCCCGACCTGACCAAAGTTGAAGACCGGCGGCGGATTTTGGACGACCCCGCGATCGACATGATCCTCATCTCTGCCGTGCCGGAAGACCGCGCCGCATTGGCCATAGAGGCGATGGCTGCGGGCAAGGACGTGATGGTCGACAAGCCCGGCTGCACGACGCTGGACCAACTGGCAGCGATCAGGGCGACGCAAGCCCAGACCGGGCGCATTTGGTCGGTCAACTTTTCCGAGCGTTTTCAGGTGCCTGCCGTCACCAAAGCTGAAGAGCTGGTCTTCGGCGGCGCCATCGGGCGCGTTGTTCAGACCGTGGGCCTTGGTCCGCACAAGAAGAACCTCAAGACACGACCGCCCTGGTTCTTTGAACGCGAACGCTATGGCGGCATCCTTTGCGACATCGGCAGCCACCAAATCGATCAATTCCTTCATTTCACCGGCAGCTCGGCAGCCGAGATCACGCATGCCCACGTGGAAAACACGACCATGCCCGATCAGCCTGGCTTTCAGGACTTTGGCGAACTGGTCCTGCGGTCCGATCAGGGTCATGGCTATATCCGTGTCGATTGGTTCACACCCGACGGCCTACCCACCTGGGGCGATGGGCGGCTCTTTGTTCAGGGGACCGAAGGCCATATCGAACTGCGGAAGTACACCGACATCGGCCACCCGCATGTCACCAACACCCTTTATCTGGTGAACGGCGAAGAGAACACGCGCATCGATGCGAATGACGCGGGACTGCCCTATTTCCCGCGCCTTTTGGCCGACGTGCAGGACCGGACCGAAACCGCCGTTTCGCAAACGCATACCTTCACCGCAACCGAACTGGCCATCCGCGCCCAGATGCTGGCCGAGGCATGACCCACACCGTCGCCATCATTGGTGCGGGGATTGGTGCCCAACACCTTCAGGGTTACCTCGCCCTGCCCGACCGGTTTCGTGTCACGACGGTGTGCGATCTGGATGAGGCACGCGCCAGGGAAATCGCCGCTCCGCAAGGCATCGAAATCACCACTGATCTGAACGCGGTTCTTGCGGACCCGGAAGTGCAAATCATCGACATCTGCCTGCCGCCGCACTTGCACCTCGAAGCCTGCTCCGCTGCCCTTGACGCCGGAAAGCATGTCGTCTGCGAAA
>JASJDQ010000206.1 GCA_030065075.1 Paracoccaceae bacterium
CCGGCGAAACACCCGAGGTCGCCCTGATCCGGGAACTTCAGGAGGAACTGGGGATCGACACCTGGGAAAGCTGCCTGGCGCCTTTAACATTTGCGTCCCACAGCTATGACAATTTCCACCTTCTGATGCCACTTTTTGCCTGCCGGAAATGGCAAGGCACGCCTGTTTCTAGGGAAAATCAGACGCTGAAATGGGTGCGTCCGAACGCGCTTCGCGAGTATCCGATGCCACCCGCGGATGTGCCGTTGATCCCCATTCTAAGGGATTGGCTCTGACCATTGGGAAACAAAATACTGTTTATAATGGATTCGTTTCCAGAATCGGGATAATGTCAGATTCGGCATAGGCTAGGGAACTGGGTCGGACGCGTGTAACCCCCAACCTCGCACCCGGAGTGGCCTGCCAATACACCTGGAAGTGCCGTTGTCCCAGACAGCGGCACTTTCAGTTTTGGAACCTGGCTTTTGGTCTGATTTATGTAAGTGTGCGTTCGACTTCTTCGCGCTCGAAGATCTCTATGACGTCGCCGGCGCGGATGTCATCGTAGTTCTCGAACGCCATGCCGCATTCCTGACCGCTGATGACCTCGGCCACTTCATCCTTGAAGCGCTTCAGTGTCTTCAGCGTGCCCTCGTGGATGACGACATCGTCGCGCAGAAGGCGTACACCGGCCGAGCGCCGCGCCACGCCTTCGGTGACTAGGCAACCGGCCACCTTGCCCACGCCCGAGACCTTGAAGACTTCCTTGATCTCGGCATATCCGATGAAGTTCTCGCGGACCTCGGCGCTGAGCAGGCCGCTTGCGGCCGCTTTCACGTCGTCCACAAGGTCGTAGATCACGCTGTAATAGCGAATTTCGACGCCCTTCTGGTTCGCCGCGTTCCGGGCAGGCGCGTTCGCACGTACGTTGAAGCCAAAAACCGGCGCACCGCTGGCCTCGGCCAGACCGATGTCGCTTTCGGTGATGGCGCCGACGCCCGAGTGCAGCACGCGCACGCGCACCTCTTCGTTGCCGATCTTTTCCATCGCCTGAACGATGGCCTCGGACGAGCCCTGCACGTCCGCCTTCACGACGATCGGCATCTCGGTGACGTTCTCGTCTTCCTTGGCCTTCGCCATCAACTGTTCCAGCGTCGTCGCGGCACCGGCGGCAGCGCGTTTTTCCTTGGCGGCATTTTCGCGGTATTCGGCGATTTCGCGTGCCTGCGCCTCGGTTTCGACCACGTTCAAGACGTCACCCGCTTCGGGGGTGCCGTTCAGACCCAGAACCTCGACCGGGACCGAGGGACCGGCATCCGTCACGCGCTCGCCCTTGTCGTTTTCCATCGCACGGACGCGGCCCCACTGTTCACCGACGACGAAGATATCGCCTTGGTGAAGCGTGCCGTTCTGCACAAGAACCGTCGCGACCGGACCACGCCCGACATCGAGCTGAGCTTCGATCACGGCACCTTGCGCAGCGCGTTCCGGGTTGGCTTTCAATTCAAGGATCTCAGCCTGAAGGGCGATGGCTTCCAGGAGCTCTTCCAAACCCTGCCCGCTTTGGGCCGAGACTTCGACGTCCTGAACCTCGCCCGACATCTTTTCGACGATCACTTCGTGCTGGAGCAGATCGGTCCGTACCTTGTCCGGGTTGGCGGCAGGCAGGTCGATCTTGTTGATCGCGATGATCATCGGCACTTCGGCCGCCTTCGCGTGGTTGATCGCCTCGATCGTTTGCGGCATGACCGCGTCATCGGCGGCAACCACAAGCACAACGATATCAGTGACTTGCGCGCCGCGTGCCCGCATCGACGTAAACGCCGCGTGGCCCGGTGTGTCGAGGAACGACAGAACCGTGCCGTCCTTCGTCTTCACCTGATAAGCGCCGATGTGTTGGGTGATGCCACCGGCTTCGCCACCGGTCACATTGGTTTCGCGGATCGCGTCCAAAAGCGATGTCTTGCCGTGGTCGACGTGACCCATGATCGTGATCACAGGCGGGCGCGGCTTCAGATCGCCCTCGCTGTCTTCGACAGAATCGATGACGTCTTCCACATCAGCGTCGGAAACGCGCTGCACCTTGTGGCCGAATTCCTCGATAATCAGTTCGGCGGTGTCGGCGTCGATGGTCTGGTTCTGGGTCGCCATGATGCCGTTCGTCATCAGCGACTTGACCACATCGGCGACACGTTCGGACATGCGGTTGGCCAATTCGCTGACCACGATCGCTTCGGGCAGTTGGACGGTGCGCATGACCTTTTCGCGCGTCTCGGCACCGCCCATGGCTTTTTGCCGTGCACGCTCCTGCTTGCGCTTCATCGCCGCCAGCGATTTCTGGCGGCCACCTTCGCCACCGGACAAGGCCTGGTTCAGCGTCAGTTTGCCAGAGCGGCGCCCGCCATCATCGCGACCGCGACCACGCGTGTCGCGCCGTTCGCCACCGCGATCGTCGTCGCGCCGTTTGGGCGCAGGTTTTGCCCCGCCGCGCGGTTGCGCGCCCGGTTCGGGAGCGGCTGCAGCCGGTGCCGGTTTGGCTTTTTCACGTTCCTTGGCTTCAGCTTCCTCGCGCTTCTTGCGCTCGTCTTCCTCGGCCTTGGCCTTAGCGCGCTCGGCGCGTTCCTGTTCTTCGCGTTCCTTGGCTTCCACTTCGGCGCGGCGGCGTTCGCGCTCTTCGGCACGCGCCTTTTCGTCCGCCGCCCGCTGTTCGGCCTCTTCCGCCTCGGCGGCCTTGGCAGCGGCCAATGCCTTCATACGGCGCTCCATCTCGGCGTCCGAGATGCCGGCTGGGCGCTTCTTCGGGTCACCGCCCGGCGCGCTCTTTGCAGGCGCTTTCGGCGCAGCAGTACCCCCGGCAGCCCCTGGCTTCGGTACGACTACCCGCTTGCGCTTGGTTTCCACCACGACATTCTTCGTCCGGCCATGGCTAAAGCTTTGCTTTACCTGTCCGGGGCCGCGGTTCAGCCCAAGGGTCTTTTTGCCGTCACTATCGCTCATATGGTCTACTTTACCTCTTTCGTGGCAGAGCCACTGTCCAATTCGCGAACGCCAGATAGCCGGATGGCGTCCTCTCTGATCCTCTCAGTGAGTCCGCCGAAACCGAGCGCCGCATGTATCACACGTTCGCGCCCAAAGGACAAACCCAATTCTGACGCACTCAAAACTTCGAAAAAACTGCCCTTGCCGCCCGGCGGATACAGCTTTGACTTGCCCCGTTCCGACCCGTCAGAGGCCTGGAACAGAATCCGAACCTCGTCGCGGCCCAACCAGTCCTTGACCTTCTCGAACCCGGCAACCGCGATCCCGGCCTTTCGCGCCATCGAAATCCCGTCGATCAGGCGCTTGGCCAGAAGTCTTTCGACATCTTCAACAAGGGTGTCCGGGACCGTGACGGGTTGCTTCGCGCCGCGCGCGAACAAGCGCTTCTTCACAGCCGTCAATAACGCGGAGCGTTCGGCTGCAACCCATATGCCCCTTCCGGGCAGTTTTTCAAGAATATCGGGCACAATTTGCCCGTCGGGGCCGACCGCGAAGCGGATCAGGCCCCGTTTGGGCTGAACCTCACCGGTGGCGATGCAACGCCGTTCCGGTTCGGTCCGTGTCTTGGCTTTGCCGCCTCTGGGCAACGATACCCGGGGCCATCAGGCCCCGGCCTCCTCTGCGTGCTCGCCGTCTTCGCCTTCGGCTTCAGCCTCGGCGGCGGCTTCCAGTTCGGCTGGATCGACCCAGCCCAGTTGAATGCGCGCGGTCATGACCATGGCCTGCGCTTCTTCAAGGCCCACGTCGAACTTCTCCAGCAACCCGTCGTCCTTCACGCGTTCGCCGTCGACGGTTGTCCAACCGCCGGCCAGTTCCCAGTCGGCGCAGGTCGCGAAGTCTTCCAGTGTTTTCACGCCGTCTTCTGCGAGCGCCTCGACCATCTGCGGCGTCAGGCCCTCGAACGCGAAGAGGCTGTCTTCGGCGCCCAATTCGCGCGCCCGGGCCTCGGCCTTCTTGTTCTGCGCCTCCAGATAATCGCGCGCCCGGGCCTGCAGTTCGTTCGCGGTGTCTTCGTCGACACCGTCGATGACCAGCAGTTCGTCGATCTCGACATAGGCCACTTCCGTCAGGTTAGTGAAACCTTCGGAGACCAGAAGCTGAGCGAAGAATTCGTCCAGGTCCAGCGTGTCCATGAAGAGCTTGGTGCGTTCTTCGAATTCGGCTTGGCGGCGACGCGATTCCTCTTCTTCGGTCATGATATCAATGTCCAGCCCGGTAAGCTGCGACGCCAGCCGCACGTTCTGGCCACGCCGTCCGATGGCGAGCGAGAGCTGCTCTTCGGGCACCACGACTTCGATCCGCTCGGCTTCTTCGTCGAGGACGACCTTGGTCACCTCGGCCGGCTGCAACGCATTCACCAGGAAGGTCGGCGCGTCTTCGTTCCACGGGATGATGTCGATCTTTTCGCCCTGAAGTTCGTTCACCACGGCCTGTACGCGCGAGCCGCGCATGCCGACACAGGCACCGACCGGGTCGATAGAGCTTTCGTAAGAAATGACGGCGATCTTGGCACGCGATCCAGGATCACGTGCGACGGCCTTGATCTCGATAATGCCGTCGTAAATCTCGGGCACTTCCATCTTGAAAAGCTCGGCCATGAATTCGGGCGCGGTGCGGGAAAGGAAGATCTGCGGTCCACGCGCTTCGCGGCGCACATCCTTGATATAGCAGCGGATGCGGTCGCCCGGGCGATAGCTTTCGCGCCCGATCTTTTCGTTCCGGCGCAGCACACCTTCGCCGCGGCCAATGTCGACAACCACGTTGCCGTATTCCTCGCGCTTGACGACACCGTTAATGATGGTGCCCGCACGGTCCTTGAATTCTTCGAATTGGCGGTCACGCTCGGCTTCGCGCACCTTCTGCAGGATAACCTGCTTGGCCGATTGCGCGGCGATCCGGCCCATATCGACGGGTGGAACCTCGTCAACGATGGTGTCGCCGGGCTTGGGGTCGTCCAGGTACTGCTTGGCCTGTTCGGGCGTCAGTTGCGCCTGATAGTTCTCAAGCTCCTCTTCTTCCGGGTCGATCACCGTGCGGACGCGGGTAAAAGTCGCCTTGCCGGTCTTGCGGTCGATGGACACGCGAATGTCCATCTCGGCCCCGTAACGCGACTTCGCGGCCCGGGCCAGGCTTTCTTCCATTGCCTCGACCACCAGCGACGGGTCGATCATCTTTTCGCGCGCCACCGCCTCGGCAGTTTGCAGCAGCTCAAGCTGGTTTGCGGATGTGATTGCCATTTCTCAGGTCTCCTCGTCGCCATCCATGACGGTTTCAACTTCGTCAAATTGCGTTTCGTCTATTTCGCCCGCGTCCTTGCGCGCCTTTAGCACGTCGCGGATCAACTCATCTGTCAGCACAAGTTTGGCGTCCGACAGCCAGTCAAACTTGAGCCCAATTGTGCCTTCTTCGATCTCGATCAGAACTTCGTCGCCTTCGGTCCCGGCGAGTGTGCCCTTGAAGCGTTTGCGGCCGTCGATCATTTCCGAGGTTTCCAGCTTGGCAATATAGCCTTCCCAAAGCTCGAAGTCCTTCAGCCGGGTCAGCGGCCGGTCGATCCCGGGGGACGAGACCTCTAGCGTATAATGGTCCTCGATCGGGTCTTCGACATCGAGCGTCGCACTAACAGCAGTCGATATCTCTGCGCAGTCATCCACTTCGATGCCGCCGTCTGGGCGTTCCGCCATGATCTGCAGCGTCGCGGTCTTGCCGCCCATCAGGCGGACGCGCACCAGTTCGAAGCCCAGATCCTCGATCACCGGCGTGATGATCTCGGCCAGGCGCTGGTCCATACTGGTTTTTGCGATCAGATTAGACATACGTTCAGACATAAAAAAACGGGCCAGCGGGCCCGTGGTGTGTTCCGGTGGAGCCTTGGGGGTGGAAGCCGAGGCACCGCTGTTGAAGGTCATATACGCCGCGATGCGCCCACCTGCAAGGGGCCGATTACCCGTCGGGACACAATCCGCCTGCCATTCGTTCGGCCAGATCGTCCATCTGGATTTCGATTTCCCGGAAGGTATCGGGCGTCAGATACCAGCTCACGGTGAAATTCATGGTCTGCTCGAACATTCGCACCTGGCAGACCTGCAGTTTCTCGACAGGCAGGACGGCATAGGCGGATTTCGCCGTGCGAAGCGGCCTGAGGAGCGATTCGACAGGTTGGCGCGACACCAGCGGGTCGAGATCGTTCTGCTGGTCGGCCACCATCGCGCCGAGCCGTGCGCCCGTCAGGTCGCGTCGGGCGCGCCATGCCCCGGTGAATGCACCGATGGGCGCCCCGATCAGGCCCTTGATCGTGATCTCGGGCCCGCCGCCTTCGACGTCGAAGGCCAGCACTTCGAGTTGCCCGGCCTGTTTCAGTTCCACGAGGTCGCCCACCGCTTCGAGCAGCGTTTCGATACCGGAATTGTCGAAATATCCGCCATCGACCAACTGGCGGACGACGATCTTCCCGGTTTCGTCGGCGCGCCGAATGCGGGCCGGTGGGGTCACGAAGGGGAAGCGCGCTGAGATGGTCATGGCATTCCCGATGGTCAGGTCATTGCCGCCCTCGAGAAGAATGCGCGCCGGAACGTCGCGGGGCAGAAGCGGAAGGGGCGAAAGGATACGCCGTTCGCCGGTGCCGACCTCGGTTGCGTTCAGCATCAGGACGGGCACGCCGGCATCGGGCGCCCAGCTATCGGCCAGCGCGGTGCCAAGCAGGTTTTCGGTGCCGAGGACGCCGTCGACCTTGGCGGAGAACATGGATTCGAGCACGGAGGCGCGGTCGATGGGCGCGTCCGACAGGTAGGAGATCGGGACCACCGTGTCGAAGGCATCGCGGAACAGGAACGTCGCAAGCGTGGGCGACAGGAAATCGTAACGCAGGATGTCTTGCACGGCATCGCGGTGGCAACGGTCGGTTTCGGCGCTGTTTTCACAGTGCCCGCTTTTGACGATGGCCCAGAAGACCGCCGCACCGACCGACCCGCCGGAGACACCGCTGATGGCGAAGACGGAGTTGGCGAAGTCTTCTTCGAGGTCGGCGCGGGCCGCCAGATAGTAGGCGGTGTGGTAGGCTGCGTAGAGCCCGCCGCCCTGTGCCGCGACGAGGCGCACGGTGGGCGCGGTCCTGCCTTCCCACGCCTCGAAACTGTCGACGGTGCGCAGCTGTGCCCGGCTCCCAGGCTCGACCCCCTTGACGACGTTGCAGCCTGAAAGCGTCCCGCAGGCGGGCGGGGTCCAGAGCAGGACGGCGGAGACGGCGCCGAAGGCGGTCAAGAGCAGCGCGCCGGCCAGCGTCCATAGTCCGCGCCACCCGGTCACCCATGGTTTGAGTGGTTTGTTCGCGCGCTCATAGACCCATCGCACGATCCAGAGAACCACCACCCCGAATGATACGGCGGCCAGAATCGCCGCCACCCAGCGGTTTGTCGTGGCCCAGATCATGAAAAGCAGGACAACGATCATCGGGATCTTGTAGGGGCCGCGCGCGCTGATGACGGTGAGAGCGGCAAGGAAATAAGCTGCCGAAATCGCGAAAACCGCGGCGATGCCCACCGGGCCGATGAAATAGGCGTCTTGCGGCCGGAAGAACCCGATCCAGAGAACCGGGATGATGAGCACGATGAACGCCCCAATCGACTGGGCGCCTTCGGTTTTGTTCGGAATGCGGCTGTCAAAAAGCGTGTATTCGCCCAGACCTCGGACCGCCATGTGCAGGAAGTAGCCGTAGACGAGCCCGCCGAGGATGCCGATGTAGAACATCCAGA
>JASJDQ010000019.1 GCA_030065075.1 Paracoccaceae bacterium
CCTCGCCAACCCGGTCAGGTCCGGAAGGAAGCAGCCGTAACGAGCCCCGCTTGGGTCGTTGTCCAGCCTCTCACCCATTCCGACAGTCGAACGAAGCGCCAATTAGACATGGCGCATCGGTTTCGCGACCAGCGAAACCGATTCCTTTCAGTCACGTCCCCTCAAGCCACGTAGACCTGCAAACTTAGCGCTATGGCGACCACAAACAGGGCCGCAACGATCGGAACCCAACCCAACTGCCGCACTGCGACACCTTTCGGCCAATCCCTCGAAACGACGAACACGGCATAGGCCAGAAGTCCCGCGATTAACTGCCATCCAAGAAACGGTTCAACCGAACTCGCCTCGTAAACGGCGAAGGAAAACCCGAAGGCCAGCGCCCAACCGGCAAAGAGCACAGTCAGAACCAGCCTTTGCCAGTCGCTCGGCATCGTCAGCGGCTCCACCCCAAACGCTCGTACATCGGGATCGAGGCCCAAGCCTTCTGTCCCTCCGTTTCCACGGCGCAAGGACGCACATCGCGAAGGCGTTCCAGCGCAGGACCTGCGTCTTCGCCTGCCTCGACCATCAACCGCAAAAGCGCCATGCCCGAGCGTCCACAGCCGCCATAGCAATGCGCAAGCACGCGACCGCCGCTGTCCAGGACCGAGAACGCTCGCTCAGACGTCTCCGGCCAAAGCGCCGCTGTCGCCGCGCCCGGCGCCCCGAAATCCGCAATCGGCAGGTGACGCCAGACCACGCCAGCGGCGGCCAGATCGTCGCCAAACCCCGCAATCTCCCCGCGCGCCAGCTCATTATCGGTGTTCATCGTCAACACCAGCCCGGCGCCCCAGCGCAGGATGGCGTTCAGATCGGCGGGATAGGTGCCGAACCGCCCCGGCATCGGCGCGATGCCCAGCCAGCCTTCGCCCAGGGGCAGTTCCGCGATGTGATAGTCAGACAATCCCATGGTCCGTCACCTGATCCGGATGCGCCCCCTGCGGCCCCGGAAGACTAGCGACGAGCTTTGACGCAGATCAAGGTCGGCGCGCGGGAAAAGTGAAACCTTCAACGTCAGCCAAAAAGGAGGGTTGCATGGGCCACACGCCGCATGAACTGACGGAAGATTTTCCAGACAAAGTCGAAAAGATACACGAACTGAAAGAGAATGACGCGCATTTCGCCAAGCTTTTCGAAGACTATCACGTCGTGAATCGCTCGGTTCACCGGGCCGAGACCAACGTCGAACCGATCAGCGACATGGCCATGCTGGACCTCCGCAAGGAACGCGCGCAACTGAAGGACCAAATCTGGGCCTATCTGTCCGACTGACCGGTGGACCCCAGTTCAAGCACGGTTTAACCTCGCCGGGTCACGAATCCGGCGGGGCTTATGAGCGAAAGCGAAGACCAAACCTATCAGGTGCTGGCGCGTAAGTACCGGCCCGAAACCTTTGCCGATCTTGTCGGTCAGGACGCGATGGTCCGGACCCTGAAGAACGCGTTTCAGGCGAACCGGATCGCACAGGCGTTCATCATGACCGGCATTCGCGGCACCGGCAAAACCACGACCGCGCGAATCATCGCCAAGGGCATGAACTGCATCGGACCGGACGGGAACGGCGAGCCCACGACCGAACCCTGCGGCGTCTGCGAACACTGCGTCGCCATCACGGAAGGGCGTCACGTCGACGTTCTCGAAATGGACGCCGCCAGCCGCACGGGCGTCAACGACATCCGCGAGATCATCGACAGCGTGCACTACCGGACCGCCAGCGCCCGCTACAAGATCTACATCATCGACGAAGTGCACATGCTCTCGACCAGCGCCTTCAATGCGCTTCTGAAGACGCTGGAAGAACCTCCCGCCCATGTGAAGTTCATCTTCGCCACGACAGAGATCCGCAAGGTCCCGGTCACCGTTCTGTCCCGCTGCCAGCGCTTCGACCTCCGCAGGATCGAGCCCGAGGACATGATCGCGATGCTCTCCCGTATCGCCAAGGCCGAAGGCGCGGCGATTGCCGACGATGCGCTTGCGCTCATCACACGTGCGGCCGAGGGCTCGGCCCGTGATGCGCAATCGCTTCTGGATCAGGCAATCAGTCATGGCGCGGGGGAAACCACCGCCGAACAGGTCCGCGCCATGCTGGGGCTCGCCGATCGCGGGCGCGTCATGGATCTCTTCGAACGGATCGTCACCGGCGATGCGGCAGGTGCCCTGACTGAGCTTTCGGCGCAATATGCCGACGGCGCAGATCCCCTCGCCATCCTTCGCGATATTGCCGAGATCACGCACTGGATCAGCGTGATCCGTATCACGCCGGAAGCCGCCGAAGACCCGACTGTCGGCCCCGATGAACGCGCGCGCGGGCAAGCGCTTGCCGACAAGCTGGAAATGCCGGTGCTGACACGGATGTGGCAGATGGTGCTGAAGGCGCTGGAAGAGGTTGCGCATGCGCCGAACGCCATGATGGCCGCCGAAATGGCCGTCATTCGCATGACGCATGTGGCCGACCTGCCGACACCCGGCGACTTGGTAGCCAAGTTGAAGGATACCACACCGCCCGCCACGCCTCCCTCCGGTGGCGGAGGTAAAAGCACAACATCCCCAAGCCAAGGCGCTCAGGCCGTAGCGACACGCCAGGCCCAGATGTCATCCGGCGGGCATGTCACGGCCAGCGGCGCGCACGCCGCGCTGGCCGAAGCGTCGGAAAGTGCGCTGGCGCGATTTCCCACCTTTATGCGGGTCGTTGATCTGATCGCTGCCAACCGCGACCAGCTTTTGAAGGAACAGGTGGCCAGTGGCGTGCGGCTGGTCTCTTACAGCCCGGGCCGCATCGAATTCGAACCTGCGCCCTCCGCGCCCGCCGACCTCGCGCAGCGCCTCGGCCAGCGTCTGCAAAGCTGGACAGGCGTCCGGTGGGCCGTGACCATCGCCAACGAAGGCGGCGCACCGACACTCCGCGAGCAGGAGGAAGCCGCGCTTGACCGCCTGAAAGCCGAGGCCGTCAAGGACCCCACCGTCTCCGCCGTCCTTGCCGCCTTCCCGAACGCGAAGATTGGCGAGTTGAAAACCCCCGAAGAGCTCGCGCGCCAGGCCGAAGCAGACGCCCTCGGCGAGGTCGAAGACGAATGGGACCCGTTCGAGGACGGGTAAGCAAAACCCGATCCCCTTCTTCCTGTCAAAAATGCTCCGGGGAGGTCTAGAGGGGCAGAGCCCCTCCAGCGGATCGGCGCGTGCCAGCGCGGCGATGGCGCAAAACCGCGTTAAACGCCGACGCGCCTTGCCGCCCTTTGCTTCACTTCGTATCTAGGAAGGAGCACCCCGATAGGAGATTGAGCAGATGCTAAAAGGATTGGGCGGACTGGCCGACATGGGCAAAATGATGAAGGCCGCGCAAGAAATGCAGACGAAAATGACCGAGCTGCAAGAAGAGCTGGGCCGCATGACGGTCGTCGGCGAAAGCGGCGCCGGACTGGTCAAAGCAACCTCGACCGCGAAGGGCGAATTGGTGGGCCTCGATGTCGATCCGTCGATCTTCAACCCCAATGAGAAAGAAGTAGTCGAAGACCTGATCCTTGCCGCCATCAAGGACGCGCAGTCGAAGGCAGCAGAGAAAAATCAGGAGGAAATGCAAAAGCTTACCGAAGGCCTGGGTCTGCCGGCGGATATGAAGCTGCCGTTCTGACAAACCGTGCTCCGCTGGTTCTTTTCCCTGCTGCTGGCGCTTGGCCCGCTGGTGGCTCACGCGCAGGATTGGGCAACGCCCGAGGTTTGCGGGGGCACGCCCGGACCAGTCGATGATAGTGTCTTTGAGCCCATCGGACGCGCCACGCTGGAAGACGCTGCCGCAAGGATCGAAAACCGGCGAGGGAAATTCTGGCGGATCGAACACCTAAATGGTGCGGTGTCGCATCTTTGGGGCACCTGGCATTCCTCCGATCCCCTGATCCTGGACTTGCCCGAGGACGTGACGCGCACAATCGACACCTCCCGGCTGGTCGCGGTCGAAGTCGATTTCGTCCACAAAACCCGCCAGGCCTATCGCGACGCACAAGATGACCCCAACCGCTTCCGCGCGCCCTCCGATCCCTTCGCCTTCGACGGCACAGGCGACGGCACAATCGCCGGTCTCAGCCCCAAGCTTTCCGATTGGGTCCGCGTGCGCGCCATCGAAATGGGCTGGACCGAAGACGCCGAAATGATCCTCTCCACCGCCGGTCTGGCCGAGATGTTGTTGGCCGACCCTTGCGAGGATTTCACCGCTGGAATCCTGCCAATTCAAGACGACTACATTCAGTTGCGTGGCCGCCTTGCCGGGGCGCGGATCCTAGGTCTCGAAGAACCCGGCGAGTTCCTGGCCGATCTGACAAATGACAAGACAGGCACGGCCGAAGCGATTATCGCGGTCTATGCCGCCTATCAAATGCCCGTTTCGACCAATACTCCGCGATCAGCCGCCTTCCAGCTTTACCGCGAGGGCCGCCTTGGTTTGCTTGCTGCCTGGGACGCCGCCTATCTGACGGATGTCCTCGGTAATCTTGGCCCGAAAGCGCTTGAACATACGGACGCCTACCTACTCGCTTTCCGGAACGTCCGGTTCGTAAACCGTTTGGAGCGGCAATTGTCGCAAGGTGGTGTCTTCGTCGCCGTCGGCGCCGGACATCTTCCCGGACCGGACGGACTGGTCGCACTTTTGCGCGATGACGGCTACACCGTCACCCGGATCGTATTGCCGGGGGAGGCCGAATGAGTTCCACGTCGGATCTGGACGCGCTGATCGACCTGATGGCACGGCTACCGGGACTTGGCCCCCGCTCGGCCCGGCGCGCTGTCCTGCATCTGGTCAAGAAACGCGCGCTGGTGCTGATTCCGCTGGCCGATGCCTTGGCGCGCGTTGCCGAAACCGCACGGGAATGCCTGAACTGCGGCAACATCGGCACGTCGGACTTGTGCGACATCTGCGCCAGCGAAAAACGCGCGAACGGAGAGATTTGCGTCGTCGAAGACGTGGCCGACCTCTGGGCCATGGAGCGTGCGGCTGTCTTCAATGGGCGCTACCATGTTCTTGGTGGCACGCTCTCGGCTCTGGACGCAATCGGTCCCGAAGAACTGCGCATCCCGAAGCTCATCGACCGTGTGACGACCGAGGAGATTAGCGAAGTCATTCTGGCCCTGAACGCGACCGTCGATGGACAGACCACCGCACATTACATCGCCGACCAGTTGGAATCACGCGTCAAAGTTACGTCGCTTGCCCAAGGCGTTCCGATCGGTGGCGAGTTGGATTACCTCGACGACGGGACCATCAGTGCAGCGCTCCGAGCGCGGAAGTCCGTATAGCGAGGCGATTTCTTTCAAAGAAATCGGACCGGAAGCCTTTAAGGTTTCCGGCGCCCCTCAATCAGGCTGTTCGTCGTCCGTACCGCCGTCGCCTTCGGGCAGGTTGAAGAAGCTGTCAGCGTCAGGCATCTCTTCTTCTTTCTCAGGTTCGTCGCTTTCACCCAGAGTAAAGGTTTCCAGCCCTGAAATGGCCGTCGGAATCTTCGGCTCCGGGTCGGCATCCAGCGATTGCTCGGTCGAGACGAGCTTGCGGCGCTCTTCGTCCGACATGACTTCGCCTTCCTTGGCCTTTTTGGCCGCCGCCTTCTGCACGGCGGCGTCCAATTCGGACTGCTTGCAAAGGCCAAGAGCCACAGGATCGATCGGCTGAATGTTCGAAATGTTCCAATGCGTCCGTTCACGGATCGACTGGATGGTCGGTTTGGTCGTGCCCACCAGTTTCGAGATCTGACCGTCCGACAATTCCGGATGGAACTTGACCAGCCAAAGGATCGACGCAGGACGGTCCTGCCGCTTCGACAGCGGTGTGTACCGAGGCCCCCGACGCTTTTCTTCACCGACAGCGGCAGCGTTGAACTTCAACTTCAACTGGTGCAGCGGGTCTTTTTCCGCTTTGTCAATCTCGTCCTGCGTCAACTGGTTGTTGGTTAGCGGATCAAATCCCTTGACGCCCGCGGCCACTTCGCCATCAGCGATGCCCTGAACTTCCAACTCGTGCAGGCCGCAAAAGTCAGCGATCTGCTTGAAGCTGATCGTGGTGTTGTCAACCAGCCAAACGGCGGTCGCTTTGGCCATGATTGGTTTGTTCATCTCGTGTCTCCTGACAAATTCTGCCCGTCGCCGGAAATCGGCTGGTCCCGGTGGACCCATCCTCGAATTTCGGGGAAGTTGCAGAGTATATAGATGCAGACGGACCCAGAGGGAAGGGGAACATGCGGTTCTTGATGGTGCTTCTGGCCATGAGCGGAATGGCGCGGGCAGACGGCGAGCGGGCTGGTGATTTCGATTACTACGTTCTGGCCCTGTCGTGGTCCCCCACTTGGTGCGCGCTAGAAGGGGACCAGCGAAACTCACCACAGTGCGAGGCCTCAAAGGATTTCGGCTGGGTCCTGCACGGTCTCTGGCCTCAGCACGAAAACGGCTGGCCCAGCTATTGTCCGACGAACGCCCGGAACCCGTCGCGCGCCGACACACGGGACGAAGCAGACCTATTCGGCTCTTCTGGCAGTGCTTGGCACCAGTGGAACAAGCACGGGCGCTGTTCGGGCCTGACGGCAGACGATTACTACGACCTGTCCCGCGAAGCTTTTGGGAGCATCGTGCGGCCCGCCGTCTTCCGGAAGCTCGACAAAACCGTTCGCCTACCGGCAAGCGTGATCGAAGACGCCTTTCTGGAAGCCAACCCACAGCTTTCCGCCGATCAGGTTACCATCACTTGCAAGGCAGGTTACATCCAGGAGGTCCGCGTCTGCCTGACCCGCGAGCTTGAGCCGCGCGATTGCGGCCGTGATGTCCGGCGCGACTGTACGATGGACGACGCGTTGTTCGATCCGATACGCTAGGGACTGCCGAGCCGGACCATGACAAACAGAAAATGCGCCACCGTCACGACCAGAACCCAAAGTCCCAACCAGACGAACGACATGACGCGACCGCGACCGCTTCGCGCCAGCACAAACACCAATGACATCAAGAAAGCGGGCAGAACGGCGAGCATCACCAGAAAGTACGCTTGACCTCCAAAGACATCGGGCGCGACCCAACTGACCACAAAGGCGACGAGAACGACGAACACCGGGTAGCCCAGCGCGATTTGCCCGATCAGCCGCTTCATGACCCCGCCACCTGCAAGACGATCTTTCCGATATGATCGGCCTCCAGCGCCTCATGCGCTGCGGCCGCCTCGGCCAGCGGAAAGGACCGATCCATCACCGGAGCGATCTGCCCTGTGTCGAGCAGTGGCCAGACGTGCTGTTGCAATTCGCGTGCGATCTGCGCCTTGGCAGCCACGGATTGTGGCCGAAGCGTCGAGCCGGTGATCGTCAGGCGACGCACCATGACCTCCGCAAAGTTAACATTTGCCTCCGGACCGCCGAGGAAGGCGATGAAGACCAGTCGGCCGTCGTCCTTTAGCGCCTTCAGATCGCGCGGAATGTAGGAACCGCCGACCATATCCAGGATCAATTCCGCTCGCCCATTGTCGCGCAGAACCCCGACGAAGTCCTCGGTCCGATAGTTGATCCCACGCTCAGCACCAAGTTCCTCACAGAACCGGCACTTCTCATCCGACCCGGCAGTCGCGAAGACGCGCGCGCAAAAGACGCGGGCAAGCTGGATCGCCGTCGTTCCAATCCCGCTGGTGCCGCCGTGAACAAGGAAGACTTCGCCCGCCGTCAAACCGCCCCTCTGAAACACGTTGGTCCACACGGTGAAATACGTCTCGGGCAGGCAGGCCGCCTGGTCGAGCCCCATACCCTTGGGCACAGGCAGGCAATGCGCGGCAGGCGTCACAACCTGTTCGGCATAGCCGCCACCCGGCAAAAGCGCACAAACCTGATCGCCCTCGGCCCATTCCGTGACCCCTGGCCCTAACGCATCAATCGTGCCCGAGGCCTCCAGACCCGGCAAATCAGACGCGCCTGGCGGTGGGTTGTACGACCCGGACCGCTGCAAAACATCCGGTCGGTTAACCCCGGCAAAGGCGACCTTGATCCGTACCTCGCCATGACCCGGTTGAGGTTCGGGACGGTCTGTCATGCGCAGAACCTCCGGCCCGCCGGGCGCTGCGATTTCCACAGCCTTCATCCTAGCTATTCGTCCCCGGAACGTCCGAGCGCGACTGAGGCGCACGCATCTTGCCAAACACGGCGTCCTGCATCTGCATGAAGGGCTTGGTCAATGGGTTGTCCCGCATCTTGCCCTTCAGTGTCTCGAATTGCATCACATTGTCGATCCGGCGGTCGATGAAAGCATGAGTGTCGGCAAAATCGACGCTGTCGTCACCCAACCAGTAAAGTACCGTCGCCCCCCAGATGCCCGACAGAATCGCGCGCTTCGAATACCAGTTCCCGTCCTGGCTGGTGTCCCCCACGGCGGTCCAGATGTGATCCGCCGTTTCCCAGACCAGCTTGGCCCCTTCGGCGGCGTGGTTCGGCAGGGAAAAGAGCGTGGTGGCCCGGCGCACCGCCTCGCGATCCGGCATGGCCTCCAGCCTATAGCGCAAGGCCAGCGCCACCTTGTCGCGAAAACGCATACCCTCCATTGCCGTGTCCGCCAGCCCTTCGACCATCGCGCGATCGCCTCGGCGGTGGTAAGCCACGGCCAGATCAAGCGCACCGCGCGGGGCAAGCGCCAGTCCTTCGCTTTCGCTGATGTCGATATCGCGGCAGGCAGCCGCAAAACTGGCATGTGACCAGCCGTCGAAGGCGACATGGGGCAAGGCGGCGTCCAAGAGGGCGTCAAGTGACATGGGCGAAAACTCCGTTGCATGGGCGGTAGACAAGCTAGTTTGCCTTTGCTATACGCCCACCTCCTGCAGATTTTGCGCAACTCTAACTCAGAAAGGTGGTGACAACCACATGCAGGTCAGTGTTCGCGACAACAATGTCGATCAGGCGCTTCGTGCCCTGAAAAAGAAGCTTCAGCGTGAGGGCGTCTTCCGCGAGATGAAGCTTCGGCAGCATTTCGAGAAGCCCAGCGAAAAGAAAGCCCGTGAAAAGGCCGAAGCTATTCGCCGCGCTCGTAAGCTCGCCCGTAAAAAGGCCCAGCGCGAAGGAATGCTCTAAGTAGCGCCTTTGATCACTGGCGGGTTCGCCCGCGAAACGACGACCCCCGTGCAGTGCCCGGGGGTTTGTTGTTTCCGGAGATCAAACAGGCAAAGCCGTCGTCTGCCGCACTTTTCTGAGTGCGAATGATGACTGCAACTGCGCGATGCCGGGCAGACGCGCCAGCTTCTTGCGATGGATGCGCGCAAAGTCCTCGGCGTCCTCTGCCACCACTTTCAGCAAGTAGTCCGCCTTGCCCGCCATCAGGTGACATTCCAGAACGTCCGGGATACGCGTCACCTCGCGCTCGAAAGCATCAAGCACTTCGTCGGACTGCCCTGAAAGCGTGATTTCGACGAAGACGACGGTCGAGCGTTTCAGCTTTTTCGGGTCCAGAAGCGCGACATAGTCGCGGATGAACCCCGCGTCTTCGAGACGATGCACGCGGCGATGACAGGCCGAAGCAGACAGGTTCACCTCTTCTGCAAGATCCGCGTTGGAAATACGGCCCTTCCGTTGAAGCACTGTCAGAATACGCGCATCTGTTGCATCGATCTCCATGCTTTACAGACCTTTGACCAAAATTGGTGTTTCTCGGAAGAATATTCGAATAGATGAGTCATTCTCCAGAGAAATTGCGAAGTTTTGCCGGATTTCTCGGTGAATACTCTTAGCAAGGAGGAGCCGTTCATGAAAATCGGATGCCCGAAAGAGATAAAGGCGCAGGAATTCCGCGTCGGTATGACCCCAACGACCGCTAGCGAAGCTGTGCGGCATGGACACGAGGTGATGATCGAAACCGGTGCGGGTCTTGGCGCGGGTTTCACGGACGTGGACTATGAGGCCGCCGGGGCCTCGATCGCGCCGAACGCGGCCGCGATCTTCGAGGCGTCTGAAATGATCGTCAAGGTGAAGGAACCGCAACCACAGGAACGGGCGCAGTTGCGCGAAGGCCAGATCCTGTTCACGTATCTGCATCTGGCTCCCGATCCCGAGCAAACGAAGGATCTTTTGGCATCGGGCGCCACGTGCATTGCTTACGAGACCGTAACCGACGACCAAGGCGGCCTGCCGCTTCTGGCGCCGATGTCCGAAGTGGCAGGCAAGCTCGCACCGCAAGTGGGCGCCTGGACGCTGCAAAAGGCCAATGGCGGGCGTGGTGTTCTGCTAGGTGGCGTGCCTGGTGTCGGTCCGGGCAGGGTCGTCGTTATCGGTGGCGGCGTGGTTGGTACGCATGCGGCCCGGGTGGCCGCCGGCATGGGGGCCGATGTCACAGTGCTCGACCGGTCGCTGCCTCGGCTGCGCTATCTCGATGACACCTTCGGCACGCTCTTTCGCAACCGCTATTCCAGCGCCGCCGCCACAGCCGAATTGATTGCCGAGGCGGATATGGTCATTGGCGCGGTTCTGATCCCGGGCGCCACCGCACCGAAACTTGTCACGCGTGCGCAGTTGTCGGACATGAAGCCGGGGGCCGCGATCGTGGACGTCGCCATCGATCAAGGCGGGTGTTTCGAGACATCGAAACCCACGACCCACGAGGACCCCATCTATGATGTCGACGGCGTGATGCACTACTGCGTAGCCAATATGCCGGGTGCCGTCGCGCGCACCTCGACCATTGCGCTGACCAACGCGACCATGCCGTATTTGCTGGAACTTGCGAACAAGGGCTGGCGGGAGGCCTGTCTGGATGATCCACACTTGCTTAACGGGCTGAACGTGCACGCAGGTCACCTGACGTACTTTGCCGTCGGCAAGGCGCTGGGCCTGGATGTTCTCGCGCCGACTTTGGCAATCAAGCAATGAAAAAGCCGGGCAATGGCCCGGCCTTCTCGGTCGTTTCGACTGTGTCTAGCGCGCTTTCAATGCGTCGCGGATCTCGACCAGCAGTTCTTCCTGCGTCGGTCCGGCAGGCTCTTCCGGAGCTTCCTCTTCCGGCTTGCTTGCCGACTCCTTGACGCGATTGACCATCTTGACCAGCATAAAAACCACCCAGGCAATTATCAGGAAGTTGATCAGCGCCATGATGAAATTGCCGTAAGCAAAGACAGCGCCATCTTCGCCTTCGCTCAGCCGGACGCCCATGCCGGAAAAGTCAATTCCGCCCATGAACAGGCTGATGATCGGATTGATCAGATCGTCCACCAACGACGTCACGATCGCCGTGAACGCTGCACCGATTATGATACCAACTGCCATGTCCATGACATTGCCCTTGGCGATGAAATCCTTGAATTCCTGAATCATTGTTCCCTCTTTCTCCCTGTGTCGGTCTTAGGCCGATCTACCATCCCAGAGCTTGGTTAGTGACAAAAGTGGGAAAAAACAATCATTTGTTTCATTTCTGGAAAGTGGCTCACGCTGGTAATTGACCTGTCAACACATAGCGCAAGACCTGCACGACCTGCTCGGGCCGCTCTGCCACGGCCAACGCCGCGCCGTGCACTTCCTTGAGTGCGTGACCAAGTTCCGGCGGGTTCAGGACGATCAGCGACTTGCCCAGAGCCGCCGCATAGCCCGCGTCAAAGGCCGCATTCCACTGCTTGTACTCGGTGCCAAAACGGACAACGACGATATCCGCATTCTCGATACCGTGGCGCGTGCGGATCGCATTGACCTTGGCCCCCTTGTGGTCGTGCCAGAATTTGTTCGGCTCTTCGCCAAGGATCGCCACGCCGCAATCGTCTGACGCCGCATGGTCCGTAACAGGCGACGAGAAAGCAACGTCTAGGCCTTCCGCCCCGGCCATGATCTGGTCGCGCCAGTCGGTATGAATTTCGCCCGAGAGATAAACGTTCAATGTCATGGCAGTCCCTTTCCTGTCGCTTTCGCCCCAGACCTAACCGGTCCGACGCGCAACTCAAGACGCGCGCACAGGTTTCCGTCGAAAATTCCACATTTCCTTGCGCGAAACTCGACTTATGTTCGCCAAAGCAGAAAACAAAGGACCGACCCCATGACCCGACTGTCAGATCATCCGATAACTAAGCGCTGGCCGCCGGTTCGCGAGGACGTCATCCAGCTTTATGCCTTTCCGACACCAAACGGCGTCAAGGCGTCGATCGCGCTCGAGGAACTTGGGCTGGACTACGACCCGCATCTGGTCCGATTGTCGGACGCCGATGTAAAAAGCCCCGAGTTCCTTTCGCTGAATCCGAACAACAAGATTCCGGCTGTGATCGACCCGAACGGTCCTGGCGGTGAAACGGTGGAGCTTTGGGAGTCAGGCGCCATTCTGATCTATCTGGCCGAAAAGACCGGCCAACTGATGCCAGCCGGAGGCGTGGCCAAATACGACGTTCTGAAATGGCTCATGTTCCAGATGGGCGGCATTGGCCCGATGTTCGGGCAGGTTGGCTTCTTTGTGAAGTTTGCCGGGAAGGACATCGAGGATCCGCGCCCGCGCGAACGATATGTGGGCGAGGCGAAGCGGCTCTTGAACGTGCTGGAAGGCGCACTTGAGGGAAGGACGTGGATCTCGGGCGAATACTCGATCGCCGATATCGCGATTGCACCGTGGCTGAGGGCGCTGGACTTCTATGGCGCGAGAGACACCGTCGGATGGGGCGATCTGAAGAATGTGCCCGCCTATCTGGATCGGTTTCTGGAACGGCCCGCCGTTCAACGCGGATTGAACACTCCGAAGCGCCCTGAGTGAGGTTTTGCGCCGCCTGTCGGCGCCGTGGGCGGGCCTGTTTTCCTGACGGAAAACAGGCCTTGATTGCCTATTTATGACAAGATGAAGCTCAGCCGCGAAGGGTGCCGCCTGTCGCCTTGCTGACCTTTTCCACGATGGCCTTGCCAACCGCGTCGATATCATCGTCCGTCAGCGTCTTTTCACTGGGTTGCAAACGCACGGTGATGGCGAGCGACTTCTTGCCCTCGCCCAGCGAGCCCCCAATGAACTCGTCGAAGACGCGCACTTCTTCGATCAGCGCCTTGTCGGCACCGTGCGCGGCATTGACGACATTGATCGCCTCGACATCCGCGTCGAGGACGAAGGCGAAATCGCGCTCAACGGCCTGCAAGTCGCTGATGGTCATCGCGGCTCGGGTGGATGAGACGTTCCTTGGCGCGGGGATCGATCCGATGTGGACGGCGAACCCGACGGCGGGGCCCTTGACGTCCATTTCCTTCAACACCTTGGGATGCAGCTCGCCGAAGGCGGCCAGCGTGATCTTGGGTCCAAGCGTCAGACGTGCGGATCGTCCCGGGTGCCACCACGCCTTGGCGGGGCGTTGAAACTGCATTTTTGCAGGCGCACCAAGGGCTTGGAGGATGGCTTCGGCATCGGCCCGGGCGTCGAAAATGTCGACGTTGCGGCGGGTTTTGTGGACATCCTTGGGGCCTGTGGCACCGATCTTGACGCCTGTGACCAGGATTTCGTGCTCTTCCGGCTCGCCGCCATGGAAAACGGCGCCGACTTCGAAGAGGCTCAAGTTATTGATTCCACGGGCTTGATTGCGCGCTGCCGCTTGCAGCAGGCCCGGCAGATGGGAGGGGCGCATGTGCGTCATGTCCTGGCTGATCGGGTTTGCCACGCGGCGCGATTCGTCGCCGCCGCCGA
Source organism: Paracoccaceae bacterium (assembly GCA_030065075.1). Classification (GTDB taxonomy): domain Bacteria; phylum Pseudomonadota; class Alphaproteobacteria; order Rhodobacterales; family Rhodobacteraceae; genus JAJDOD01. The sequence continues at coordinate 13,657 of JASJDQ010000019.1, forward strand.
AGAGCGCTGCGGACGCCTGATCAATGAATGAGTAAGTTACGCACTCGTTATAGCCTAGCGCGGCGGCCGTGCGGCGGGCGATTTGCTCGCGCTGCTGGCCAAGCGTCAGGATCGGCTTTGGCACGCCCGCGTTCGCGCGCGGCATGGGCTTTGGCTCGAGGTTGGTGAGCGAGGCGATGCGGGCCACTTCCTCGACCAGGTCGGCCTCGCCCAACACGTCCGGCCGCCACGACGGGGTGCTGTACCATTTGTCGACCGCGCCTTCGCTTGCCATCTGCTTTGTCTTCGCGTCGTCGAGGGCAAACCCCAGCTTTTCCAGCGTCGCGCGCTGCGTCTCTGCCGGGATATCCATGCCGACGAGCGAGGAACACCGCGCCGTGTCCAACCGGTAGGAGCGCGTCGTATCGGGCACGGCACCGGCTTCGACCACCTCGGAGGCCTCGCCACCGCAAAGCTCCAGGATCATCGCGGTTGCGGCTTCCAGACCGGGGCGGGTGAACGCAGGGTCCACGCCGCGCTCGAACCGGTACTTGGCGTCGGAGTTGATCTTCAATTTGCGGCCCGTGTGGGCGATGGTGACCGGGTCCCAGTAAGCGCTTTCGACGAAAACGTTGACGGTTTCCTCGGTACAGCCTGACTCTTCCCCGCCCATGACACCCGCAATGCTTTCCGGCGCGCGATCATCGCTGATGATCATCATGCCTTCCTCGAAAGTGTAGGTCTTTTCGTCCAGCGCGAGGATCTGCTCGCCGCCCTTCGCCCGGTGCACGCGCAGATCGCCCTGTACCTTGTCGGCGTCGAAGACGTGCAGCGGACGGTTCCGGTCGTAGGTGAAGAAGTTGGTGATATCGACGAGCGCCGAAATGGGACGCAGACCGATGGCCTTCAACCGTGCTTGTAGCCACGCGGGGCTGGGGCCGTTCTTGACGCCCTTGATCACGCGGCCTGCGAAGTAGGGGTTCCCGTCCAGCGTGTCGTCGTCGATGGAAATGCCGATGGGACTGCCGAAGGTGCCCTGCACGGGTTGGGGTGCCTTGCTGATCAGTTTACCAAGGCCGCGCGCCGCCAGATCGCGGGCGATGCCTTCGACGCCCAGCGCGTCGGGACGGTTGGGGGTGATGGCGATTTCGATCATCGGATCGATCTTGTCAGGCGCGTTGGTTGCCAACCAGTCGACAAAGCGGTCGCCCACTTCGCCACTGGGAAGCTCGATGATACCCTCGTGCTCGTCCGAGAGCTCAAGCTCACGTTCCGAGGCCATCATGCCGTGGCTTTCGACGCCGCGGATCTTGCCGACCGAAAGGGTCACGTCGATGCCGGGGACGTAGTCTCCAGGCTTGCAGATTACGACTGTAATGCCCTCACGTGCGTTGGGGGCACCGCAGATGATTTGCTTGACGCCTTCGTCGGTGTCCACTTCGCAGACGCGAAGCCTGTCGGCGTCCGGGTGTTGGTCCGCTTTGAGCACCTTGCCCAAAGTGAAGGGCGCGAGTTTGTCTGCTGGATTGACGACCTCTTCCACCTCCAATCCGAGGTCGGTGAGGGTTTCCGCGATCTCGTCCACGCTGGCCGTGGTGTCGAGGTGGTCCTTGAGCCAGGAGAGGGTGAATTTCATGGCGCTTTCTCCGAGGAAAAACTTGTGAACACAAAGCCCTTCTCATTTGCCCCGTAAAGCTCACGGCGCATCTGACTTGTCATTTTGGCCAGTTCATTCCTGAAATCGTTGCGTTTCGCATCGACGTCACCATCTTCATCTCCAAATAGGGCGGAACCCGCCCACTTGATTGCAGCACGTCGAAGTTCCAAAGCAATATCGACCATTTCGTCGCTTCCGTAAGCTGACAGCCGATAAACCGATGAATTGAGTCTCTCCAGTTTTTCGTGGGTCTTTTCTTGATCTCCATCGAATACGCTACCATGGAAGGACTCCGCAGCATCAATGAGTTGCGCGTAACACTCGCGTTGCTCACTAGCGATCTGCATCTCGCGATCCTTACGTTTTTGCCAAGGGTATGCGACGAATGCGATTATTAGAGCCACTGCGGCAGCGAGGATCGGCGTAAATACCTCCATGACCGGAGGAAGCCACGAGAAATCTTGGCAAACATTTTCGCAAGCTGTGATGGTATCACTCACCTCACAATCCCCCATGCAGCGTCGGCACTTGCAAGGCGCTGAACCCATAGTGCCTCAGCCAGCGCAGATCGCTGTCGAAGAAGGCGCGCAAGTCGGGGATGCCGTATTTCAGCATCGCCATGCGGTCGATGCCCATGCCGAAGGCGAAGCCCTGCCACTCGGCGGGGTCGATGCCGCCCGCTTGCAGCACCTTGGGGTGGACCATGCCGCTGCCTAGCACCTCCAGCCAGCCGTCGCCCTCGCCGACCTTCACCTGGCCGCCTTCGAAGGAACACTGAATGTCAACCTCTGCCGAAGGTTCGGTGAAAGGGAAGTGGGACGCGCGGAAGCGGGTTTTGACGGCGGTGCCGAAGAAGGCGGAAAAGAACTCCTCCAGCACCCATTTGAGGTTGGCCATCGAGATGTCCTTGTCGATGGCCAGCCCTTCGACCTGGTGGAACATCGGCGTGTGGGTCTGGTCGTAATCGGCGCGATAGACGCGGCCCGGGCAGATGATGCGGATGGGCGCGCCGTTTTCCATCATCGAGCGGATCTGCACCGGGCTTGTGTGGGTGCGCAGAACGTGAGGCGGGCGATTGTCGCCGTCCGCGCGCGCCATGTAGAACGTGTCCATCTCGGTCCGCGCCGGGTGGTGGTCGGGGATGTTGAGCGCGTCGAAGTTGTACCAGTCGCTTTCGATCTGGGGGCCTTCGGCGACGGCGAAGCCCATGTCGGCGAGGATGGCGGTCACCTCTTCCGTCACCTGGCTGACGGGGTGGATCGTGCCGCGCGGCCGGTCGCGTGCCGGCAAGGTCACGTCCAGCCATTCCGTCTGAAGGCGCGCATCAAGTGCGGCTTCCTCGAGCGCGGCTTTCTTGGCGGCAAGCGCCGCGTTGATCTCGTCCTTCAGCGCATTCAGTTTGGGTCCCGCCACCTGGCGTTCTTCCGCGCTCATCTTGCCCAACTCGCGCATCTGCAAGGACACTTCGCCCTTCTTGCCAACGGCGGCGAGGCGCAATTCTTCAAGCGCGGCTTCGTCGGCGGCCTCGGCGATGCGGGCCAGATACTTTTCGCGTAGATCGTCCATCACGGACCCCTGTTTTGCGTCCTTGCCCTGCTATCCAGAGCAGCCGGGCGTTGCAAGGGTCAGGGGCGGCGGCGGTAGTATTCGAAACGCGGCGTTTCGCCGAATTTCGCGTAACCGGCGGCAATGAAATCCGCCAGTTTCGGGAAGTTGGCCAACTCCGCGCGGGAGTCGTTCGGGTTGCCGGTGACATGAGGTACGGCGTCACCATGTTCGACGACCAAGACATCGGGTGGCGCGGCGCGCAGCCGATCCATCAGTTCGTCCTGATAGCCGCTGCCGCCAGAGGCGACGCGGAATGGCCAGGAATAGGGAAAGCGGTGCACGGGGTTTGTCTTGGTTCGGAAGTAGAGCTCGGTCTCGTACCCCCAGAGAAATAGCGTTTCGTCGTCGCCCAGAGCGTTGTTCAGAAAAGCGGCGGCCGTGCGGTTGTCGTCGACGTTGAAGTCCGACCCACCGTGACTGCGCCCGAATTCATCGGTGCGACCTTCCGCGACGAGGCCCCAAGACGTGAACGCAATGCCCGAGGGGACAGCGAAAAAGACGAGGACCAACCCAATAAATAGTATGCGCGTCGTTCGCTGGAGGCGGCTGAGGATTGCCTCGGAGGCAGGTGCAATGCAGGCGGCGAGCGGCAAAAGCATGGGCCAGGCATGATAGGCGAAGCCCTTGCCTTGGAGGAAGTACGACAGGCTGCCGCAAATGACCCAGAGGCCCAGAAGCCAGGGCCAGAGCGCACGACGTGGCAACGCGACGATCAAAGCAAGAAGACCTACGAGGATCAGCGAGGCTTCGACAACATTGCCAGCCGCAAGTCGCAGGAGTTCGTTCAACATGCCGACAAATGTCAGGCGAAGGCCGGTTGCGTAGCCAAGGGTGAAGGTCTGAATCTCGATGAAGCCCGCCAAGGCGCCCGTACCTGCCATAAGCCCGAGCACCGCCACCAGCATCGCAAGCCCGCCAAAAACCAAGGCAAAGAAGTCTTGCACCCGGAACAGTTGCCCCGGAACGAGTAACGGTAAGAAGATTAGGATGCCCAGCGTGGCGACGGTATATTTCAGCAGGAATGCCATGGCGAGTACAGCGCCTGACAGCCAAAAGAAGACGCGTCGGTCCCGTTGCCAGCCCAGAAGCAGCAGCCAGACGGACCAGACCATCAGAAATGCGGCCCAGCCGTCGGTCTGCGCCCGGCTCCAGAACGAGCGGGTGAAATAGAGGGTCACAACGCCCGCTGCCGCCAGAAACGCTGCTTCGCGCGAGAAACCGAGGTGGATCAGGATGCGCCAGAAGACCAGCACGGTTGCGGCCAGAAAGACAAGGTCCAGCGCCCGGATCGCCGAGACGGCATGGCCGAACAGCAGTTGTGACAACGCATGCACCGCCGTCGTGGCGGGCGGTTTGATGTTATAAACATCGCTATAGGTCGTCTGACCATCGAGAAGCGCGGCGGCAATGGTCGCGTGAATACCCTGGTCGCGCCCAAAGGGTTCCCAAAGGCTCCACCCCCCGCAGACCAGGACGAAAAGCACAAGTGCGACCGGCAATGCCAGACGCTTGACCGCTGGGTCCGTTCCTGTGAAGTTGGTCGCGGACATCATGGGCGTGTTCCGATTGTTTCCTTGGGCACGTAAATAGGCCGAAATACTTGGCAAAACTGTGGCGTCCGAAACAAAAAAACAGGGCACGAGCAGCCTGCATGACAGAGACCAGTGAAACAGAATTCAAGCTGATTTCCTTTGTCGTTCCTTTTCTGAACGAAGAGGACACGGTCGAGGCGCTTCATAAGGAGATCGAAGCCGCCATGTCGCCGCTTGAAACGGCGTTCGAGATCATTTTTGTCGACGATGGCAGCACAGACGACAGTTCGAAGAAAGTACAGGGGCTGGTCGATAAAGATGACCGTGTGACGCTGATCCAGTTCCGCCGCAACTTTGGTAAAGCGGCTGCCCTGGCGGCTGGTTTCGACGCAACCAAGGGCGATGTGGTATTCACAATGGATGCCGACCTGCAAGACGATCCGAAGGAGATCCCGCGCTTTTTGGAAGAGGTCCGAAATGGCACTGACCTTGTTTCGGGATGGAAGCGACGCCGCAACGACCCGATAGACAAGACACTGCCATCGCGGGTTTTCAACTGGATCACGTCGCGGACCTTCAATATCGAAATCCACGATATCAACTGCGGCTTCAAGGCCTATCATCGAGACGTGCTGCCACATCTGAACCTGTACGGAGAGTTGCACCGCTTCACGCCGGCGCTGGCAAATGGGCTGGGGTTCGTTGTGCGCGAAGTGGAAGTCGAACACCGTGCCCGCGAACACGGCGTCTCGAAATATGGATGGACCCGGTTCATCAAGGGATTGCTTGATCTGATGACCGTGATGCTTCTGACGCGCTACGGTGCGCGACCGTTGCACTTCTTTGCGCGGCTCGGCCTGCCCTTAGTGGCGCTCGGCGTGCTTTTCGTCGGATACCTGTCGGTTCTCTGGCTACTGGACATGGGGCCTATCGGGACACGGCCTTTGCTGCAAATCGGAATACTGTTCATTGTCACCGGCATTCAGTTGCTGGGCATCGGTCTGATTGCTGAACTTGTCAGCGCCTCGCGGCTGAGCGGGCGCGATCCATATGTCATCAAGAACCAAGCCGGAGAACGGAACGCGTGATCGACCGTCTTGCGAAGTCCGCCTATGTCGGGGGAACCCGCGTGATACGATCCGGTTTGCGTGCAATGGGGGTGCTGGACCGGCTCGATCGTTCGGACGCGCGCCGTGCGAAATGGGCGCGTTCGCTTTTCGCCATCTATGACCTGGACGATATGGAAAAGGTCGGTTTGCCCTGGTGGACCTTTGACGCCATCGATGCCGTCGAGAGGTTTCTTGGACCGGATGCAGACAAACGCGTGTTCGAGTGGGGCAGCGGTGCCAGCACGCTCTGGTTGGCAAGCCGCGCGGCAAGTGTCACATCCGTCGAGTTCGATGCGGATTGGCACACCGCCTTGTCCGAAAAGTTGGTCGACAAACCGAGCGTTTCGCTCAAGTTGGCCGAGGCCACCAGCAGCGGCACCCATGCCTCGCAAAAGAGCGGCTTCGACGGGCAGTTCTTTGATGCATTCGTCACCGCCATACGAAAGGAAGACGAGCTATTTGACGTGATCGTCATTGACGGGCGTGCGCGCGAGGCTTGCTTGCTCGAAGCAATCCCACATCTCGCGCCCGGTGGGATCATCGTGTTCGATGACACGAAAAGAACGCGCTATCGGCGCGCGATAGATGCCAGCGGCTTGGCGTCGCGGCGGTTCGATGGGTTGGCCGTCAGTCTTCCGATCGCGGATTCGACGACGCTTCTTGCGGTAGAGAAGGCGACGCTCTCTGCCCTTTGAAGATCAGCACCAGATTGTAAAGCATCAACACCATCGTCGCGAGCATGACGATCACTACAGACAACGACCCGGTGCGGAGTCCTTCATAGGTCAGCAGGGCACAGGCTATCGCCCGGACCGCAAAGAACGATCCCGAAACAACTGGCTGGCCTGCCCGGCGCGATTCCCACGCCTGCAGTATCCACGATCCCAGGAACAGCGCGCCCCCCAGGAAGCCTAGTGCCTGCTGGGACAGCTCCTTGGCTGAAAACGCCGCGAACAAGTCGTTCATATCTGCCATGTCGGTTAGCTACCTTGCCCAAGGGGCGGGTTCAACGCACGAAAGGACTTCACTCGTCGCAGCAGGCGGGCTTTAGACCGGCAAACCATAATTCCTGCTGTTTTGCGTCTCTTTCAGGTCAAGTTCTCCGGTCGGTAATGTCGGCATGAACACGCACGTTAACCCTGCCTCTGCTGCCGCTGCCCTCTTCCTGCGCCCTTTGCCAACCGGGCTGGTCACCGGAGCCGAGGCCGTTCGTTTCGGCGGCAAGCCCCGGCTGCCCGCGGGTCTGGAGTGGCCTGCGCGGCTTGAAGGGTATCTCGAGAAACAACCGGTCGCAGATCACTTCATCGCCGAAATCGACCTGTCCCGCCTGCCACGGGAGTTCAGCCTCGCGGACCAGACCTACACCTTTCCAGAGTTGCCGCAGGCCGGAACGATTTTCATCTTCCTGCCGCTTCTGAACGACGCCATTTACGACACGAATTCGCCAAGCGTGCTTTACACTCCAGAGGACGTGACGGGCTTTCCGGAACGCGAACCGCCCGACGCATTGCCGGACGTGCGCGTAAGCGAATTCGACCATGTCCATGCCGACGGCTTGACGGACGAAGGGCGTGTCTTGACGCAGCGCGTCGCAGAAGCCCTGCCGTTTCTGTCTGCCCGCGCGGTCAATCCGCTGGCCGTCAATATGGCAAAAGCCGAGGGCGCCGCTGCCGCTTCATGGCGGGGCGAACATGCCAGTCATGAAGAGGAAATGGCCCGCGTTCACCGGGAAGCGCGCCCCATGCCGCCGGACCTTACCATCCGCCGAATGACGGATGCCGAACGTGCCGCGAAACAGGAAATGCGCCCGCAAGCTCGACGAATTCGTGAAGTGGAACTATGAATTCGATGCCCACCACCTGGATTGGGAATTCATCTGGGATTGGGCCAAGGAGTTCTATCGCCTGTGCCTCTGCCTGACGCTGGATCACCTGCGCAAGATGCAAGACGAAGGCATTTCACCCAAACGCATCGAACGGCTCATCCGAAAGCTGAAGAAGCAGCGCAAGGACCACAACAGGCGGCAGTACCGTGGGGGCAAGAAACTCTGGTTCTGGACCTTCAGCGACCCGGTGTCGGTTGATGCGACGTTCGACTGGCAGGCCGGGCGCTGGATGGCTCTGTCACAGTTCGAGACCGGAGTGCCGTCGCAGCGCTTGCGCGATGCCTTCGTTGACATGCTGGTGGAGATCACCCGTCACTTCCATGAAACCGACGACGAGGGTTACAACTTGGGACCTCGCGTCGGGCTGTTGGACTACCGTGTCAAAGGCCATGACAAGCACGCCGGCCACACGTTTGTGAATGCCAAGGATGCTTTCAAGGTGGCAAGCCAGAAGGCGAAGGCACGCTACATCGCCGCCTTCGAAGCCTTTCCGCAAGAAACCCGCTGGGACAGTCGCGTGATTGCAGCCAGCGGGCCAGCCACGGACTTGAATTTTTGCCTGGGCACAATGCCCCTGCAAAAGTTCGGCACCGGTTTCGAAATTCAATCAGCCGTCAGCGATAACGCGGACAAGGTTTTGCTTTTGCAGATCGGTGACAGCTTCGGTCTGCCAATAGGGTTCGGCCCCGACATGATCGTGCAGCTTTGGGTACCACCGGACGACCTTGCCGCGGCGAGGTTTGATCAGGTGACATTAACGGCAGATATGACCTAGCGCGCAGGCCCGTCATGGGCCTGCCGCAGTCGTGCAAGCTTTAGGCCAGAGCGGCCTTTGCCTTGTCGACGATTGCGCCGAAGGCGTCAGGTTCGTGCACAGCCAGATCGGCCAGAACCTTGCGGTCGACCTCGATACCGGCAAGCGACAAACCGTTGATGAACCGGCTGTATGTTAGCGCTTCATCATGCGCGCGCACGGCGGCGTTGATGCGTTGGATCCACAGAGCGCGGAAGTTGCGCTTGCGCGCCTTCCGGTCACGGGTGGCGTATTGGTTGGCCTTGTCGACCGCCTGGCGGGCGACCTTGAAGGTGTTCTTGCGGCGACCGTAATAGCCTTTCGCGGCATCGGTGACCTTCTTGTGACGAGCGTGGGTAACGGTCCCACCTTTAACGCGTGCCATAAGTCTCTCTCCTTACCGGTCGTAGGGCATGAACTGCTTGACGATCTTCTGGTCAGGCTTGCTCATTTCCGTGGTGCCGCGGGCGTTCCGAATGAACTTGTTTGTCCGCTTGATCATGCCATGCCGCTTACCGGCCTGCGCGCTCATCACCTTTCCGGTGGCAGAGACTTTGAAGCGCTTCTTCGCGCTCGACTTCGTCTTCATCTTGGGCATTTCCATCTCCTTCAGCCAGACGGTTCACGGCCCACTCGGCATGCCACTTGGCCGGCGGACCCGTCGAAGACCGCGCTTTAGCGCGCGAAAGAGAAGCTGGCAAGAGGAATCTGAGTGCCTCAGGCGCCGGTGATGACCTTAAGGAACAGGCTTGGCAGGCTGTCCAGCGTATAGCCACCCGGACGGCTGGAATTGGCGTAGACGATCATGATGCCGCCCGCAAAAAGCGACAGCATCGCTGCACGGGGCGGCGCCCCGCGCGAAAACGCGCCCACGGCGGCTGGAAAAGCCAAGAAAAGCACCAGCACGCCGATACACATAATCAGATCGGTGTACTCTACCATTCTGCAAGGATGCCCGATGAAACGGGCGATTTTGTGGCATTATTCGGGATCTGCCGGGATAATCTTCCTCTCGTCGCAGGGGGCGACGCGCAAGATATTCGTCGTGCCGGGCTCTCCGAAGGGAACACCAGCGGTCACAACCAACTGATCTTCAAGATCGGCGAAGCCTTCCCTTACGGACGCCCGGGCCGAGTTCAGAACCGCCGATTTGAAACGGTCCACCTCGTTCGTCTTCACGCAGTGCAGGCCCCAAGTCAGGCTCATGCGGCGTGCCGTCGCCATCCGGGACGCCATTGCAATGATCGGCACATGCGGGCGCTCGCGGGCGACCAGACTGGCTGTCGTTCCCGACTGCGAATAACAACAGATCACCTTGATGTCCGCCGTTTCTGCAATCTCGCGTGCTGCCGATACGATGCCATCGGCGACCGACCGTTTGGGACCGCCACGGCTTGCATCCACGACTTCTCGGTATGTCGGATCGTTCTCGACCTCGATGGCCACGTTATTCATCGTGGCCACGGCCTCGGTCGGAAACTGGCCGACGGCGCTTTCGGCCGACAACATCACGGCATCGGCGCCTTCATAGATCGCGGCCGCGACGTCGGACACCTCCGCCCGGGTCGGCATCGGGCTTTCGATCATCGATTCAAGCATCTGTGTCGCGACGATCACAGGCTTTGCAGCGGCACGGCACTTGCGCACCATGCGCTTCTGCATCGGCGGCACGTTCTGAATGGGGCACTCGACACCCAGATCTCCGCGCGCGACCATGATGCCGTCTGACGCTTCCAAGATTGCATCGAACGCATTCACAGCCGCCGGTTTCTCGATCTTCGACATGATGGCCGCGCGCCCACGCGCCAAATCACGGCCCTCTTCGACGTCCTGCGGGCGTTGCACGAAAGAAAGGGCCAGCCAATCGACACCCAGATCACAGGCGAACTCCAGATCGACCTTGTCCTTTTCCGAAAGTGCGGCCAACGGCAAGACAACATCCGGCACATTGACGCCTTTGCGATCGGAAATCGTTCCACCGACTTCGACGGTGCAATTGGCGAAGTCGCTCCCATGTTCCTCCACGCGCAACCGGATCTTACCATCGTTCACCAGAAGCGAAGCTCCCTTCTCCAGCGCCTCGAAGATCTCCCGATGTGGCAGCTGAACACGCTTGGCATTCCCGGGTGCGTCGTCCAGATCCAACCGAAAGTTCTGACCCTCTTCCAGGTCAACCGGGCCCGCGCCAAACGTCCCCACACGCAGTTTCGGGCCTTGCAAGTCGGCGAGGATGCCGATCGGGCGACCAACCTCTTCCTCGACATGTCGGATGATCTTGTGACGCGCTGCGATATCCTCATGCGTGCCATGGCTCATATTCAGGCGGAACACATCGGCGCCTGCTTCGAACAGCGCGCGGATCATTTCATAGTTCGACGAGGCCGGGCCAAGCGTGGCCACAATCTTCACATTCCGGAGACGACGCATGGGAGATCAAGTCCTTTCGGGAGGCTCATGTTAGCGCATGACAACTCTATGCAGAAAAAGCTGTTGAAGGACAACAGGACAGCACTAGATTTCCGTGCAGGGAACAGTGATGCCGTCGGAACAACAGGATATAACGTGGGTACCCTTTCACGTGCTTGGCGAAACGCGCCAGTCGCGTTGGCTTGTGTTGTGCGATCATGCATCGAATGCTCTCCCACCCTGGCTGCCCGGTGGCTCGCTTGGAATCAATCCCGAAGAGATGCAGCGTCACATCGCATACGATATCGGCGCCGCCAGCGTGACCCTGCGATTGGCGGAACGGCTTCGGGCACCCGCGGTCATGTCAAACTTCTCGCGGCTGGTGATCGATCCTAATCGGGGCGAGGACGACCCGACGCTGGTGCGGCGGCTCTATGACGAGACGATCATTCGCGGCAACCTTCGGCTTGATGCCGCAGAAGTGAAACGCCGTCTGGACGAATGCTATCGACCCTATCACAAGGCTGTCGAGCGCATGGCGTCACTACAGCCGGACACGATCATCGTTTCGGTCCATTCATTCACTCCGCAGTTACGCCACAAGTCACCACGACCTTGGCACGTCGGTTTGCTCTTTGGCGAAGATGACCGCCTGTCCTTGGCCCTGGCAGACCTACTTCGGGACTTTGATGAACTGGTGGTTGGGCTGAACGAACCGTACCCCGGTTATCTTGCGGGCGACACCATCGACCGGCACGCGACCAGAAAAGGCCGACATAGTGTCTTGATCGAAATTCGAAACGATCAGATTTCCGATGAAGCTGGTCAGGCCTTGTGGGCCGAGCGATTTGCTGATCTTCTGCCAAAAGCCCTGGAAATGGCAGAGACTTCCGAAGGACCTTGACCATGGATGAGCAAACGCAACTGGAACTGGAAGCAGCCGCATTTCGTCGCTTGCGTCGGCACCTGATGGACGATCGGAAGGACGTGCAGAACATCGATCTGATGAATTTGGCCGGCTTCTGTCGGAATTGTCTGTCGCGATGGTACCAGGAGGCCGCAGCGGAACGTGGCATCGAGATGTCGAAAGAGGACGCTCGCGAAACCTTTTACGGCATGCCATACGACGCTTGGAAGGACGCCTTCCAAACCGAGGCGACGGAAGCGCAGATGGCCGCCTACAAGGACGCGAGCTCACATTAACCAATGCACTCCGACTGCGGCGTTGATGCTTCGGCGCAGGCCATCGCCTCTGCCAGGGGACAAGGCTTCGCGTAGTAGAAACCCTGGAGGCGATCACAGCCCAACTCCGTCAGAACGCGGACATGTTCGGCGCGTTCGACGCCCTCAGCAGTTACGCCAATATCGAGCGCTCTACCAATTTCGATGATGGAGCGCACGAGTTTGCGCGCGCTGTCGGATTGATCGACCGGAAGGATTAGGCGTTTATCGATCTTGAGCCTTTCTGGTGCAATGCGCCGAAGCCCGACAATCGACGCGTGCCCGCTCCCAAAGTCGTCCACCTCGAACTCGATGCCCAAACTACGCAATGCGTCGATCCGCGCAAAGAATTCCTCGGGCTCATTGTCAAAGAAAGTTGTTTCGATCAATTCGAAGCCGATCTGACCGGCGTAGTCCATTGCCTCGATTTCCGAGATCAGTCCGGGTTCCATAAGGCGGGCGAGGCTGACGTTGAATGACAGGGTCGGTTTCTCGGCCGCATCGGTAAATTGGGTTTTGCATTCCTGTATCGCCGCCCGAAAGATCAACCTGTCGATTGCCTTATCGACCTGGATGTCTGTTGCAACCTCCAGAAACTCGGCCGGAGGAAGCAAACCCAGTTCCGGGTGCTGCCAACGCGCCAGCGCTTCGACGGCCACAACGCGACCCGTGCGCATATCGATTTGAGGTTGAAACACAGGCACGAACTCTTCGGCCTCCAGCCCCCTCAGAATGTCGTCACCAAGGCGTTTGACGGCACGCATGTTATCCAGATCGGCCTTGTCAAACACGGCCTTCATGGACCGGCCTCCGGATTTCGCCTTGTAAAGCGCAATGTCCGAGCAGGTAAGCAGTTCGTCCGCGCCGATGACCGGCGTCCGCGCAATGCCGACGCTGGCGCCAAGCCGGCAAGGACGCTCTTCGAACATGATCGGTTTCGAGATCTCCGCAACCAGCCGATCCGCCAGGAACTCGGGCTCGTCGGAGGACGAGTCGCAGATCATCAGCACGATGAATTCGTCGCCGCCAATCCGGGCCACGACATCGCGTTTCCTTGTGCTGATTCGCAAGATGTCCGCAACGCTGCGCAGGACATGATCGCCAGCGGCATGGCCCATCGTGTCGTTTATCTGCTTGAAACGATCCAGGTCGATGTGCAGCGCCGCCAGCTCCATTCCAGTCTTTTCGCGAACATTGATCAACGCATTCAGCCGGTTCTGCAGGAACCGACGATTTCCAAGACCCGTCAGTTCGTCATGTAGAGCCTGATGGCTGATTTCCTGGTTCGCTCGGGACAGCTTCTGGGCGTAAAGTTCCAATTCCTTCTGCTGCCGAATGTGATCGGTAATGTCGCTGCGCAGAACAACTCGTTCGCCGTTCTCGGACGTCGAATTGATGACTTTGTAATCGCGCCCTCTGACCCTGATCAGGCCGTTGACGGTATCGCCCGCGTTCCAATTCGCCATGAACTCGGCCTTAAATTCCTCTTCCTGGCCGATGGCTTCCGAGATGTAGCCACTTCGCAGTCCTGCATCGAGAATCTCTCCGATCCGCATGCCCCTCTTGAGGTCCTCAGGGTCGTCCGAGACATACTTTGCATACGCCGGATTCCAGACCACAAGACGCCCCTTGGCATCGAAGATTGCAAATGGATCGGGATTTGAGTTCAGCGCATTCACCAAACGGGTCCTTGTGGCTTCCACTTCCGCTAGAAGCGCCTCATTCTCGATCAATGCAAGTTCGGCTGACTGCTCGCGATTGATGAGCACATCAATGTCGCGGACAATGAATATCTCATGCACGCCCGCTTCGTCCGATACGACAAAAGTAAATCTGATGCTGCCCCAAAATGCCGAGCCATCGAGACGCACAAACATCGCGTCATAGGCAAGCTTGGTCTTGCCGCCGGAAATCGCACCTCTGACGGCAGCTCTCAGGTTGTCGACATGATCGTCGTGGACAAGGTTTCGCGGCGGCGTTCCAAGGATCTGCTCCCGGCTCGTCGCAAACATCTCCAGAAACGCGTCATTGACCCACTTGATTTCCGGCTCGGCATCAAGCGAAGCACGATGGACGACACATATCGCGTCCATCGCAAGGGTTGGTATCCGATGTACAGCGTCCTTCAGTTGCATGAGCTCATACCAGCAGTTGTCTTGCTGGCCTAACTCACGACAGTTTCCGGAAAGTTTCGATTTCTTTGACTAGATAAAAGTCTATCTGAATTCAGATTGCGGAATTGCGGGATTCCTCAAGGTAGATCTCGCGCAGGCGCTTCGCCACCGGCCCCGGGGCACCATTCCCAACGGTCCGCCCGTCAATCTCGACCACAGGCATCACGAAGGTCGAGGCACTAGTGATAAAGGCCTCATCCGCATTCATCGCCTCGTCCAGACTGAACGACCGCTCTTCCACCGTCATCTGGGCCTCGCGCGCAAACCGCAACACGGCCGCACGTGTGATCCCGTGCAGGATCTCGTTCCCCAGATGCCGGGTAATGATCTTCCCGTCCTTCACGATATAGGCATTGTTCGATGTGCCTTCGGTCACGAAACCGTCCTCGATCATCCAGGCATCATCGGCACCGGCCTTCTTGGCCAGCATCTTGCCCATGGATGGATAGAGAAGTTGTACCGTCTTGATATCTCGCCGCCCCCAGCGGATATCCTCGATCGAGATCACTCGGATGCCGGTTTCAGCCGCCGCAGACTGCGCAATGGGCTTGGCCTGCGTGAACAGCACGACTGACGGCTTGGTCGTATCAGGGTCTGGAAACACAAAATCCCGATCCCCATCGGACCCTCGGGTCACCTGCAAATAGATCATCCCCTCGCTCAGATCATTTCGGGCAAGCAATTCCCGATGCACAGACAACAATTCGTCCGTGGGCATTGGCTGCGGCATGTCCAGTTCGGACAAAGACCGTTCCAACCGCTTCGCATGCCCGTCGAAGTCGATCAGCTTGCCGTCCAGGACGCTCGTCACCTCATAGACGCCGTCAGCAAACAGAAAGCCGCGATCAAAGATCGAGACCTTGGCCTCGTTCTCCGGCACAAACGCACCGTTTACATAGACTGTCCGGGTCATAAGCATGCTCCTTACTCTGCCTGGCGTGATGCCGCTGTCCGTGACAAGGGTCAAGCGGTTCCAGGACGCGATGGCGTTCGCAATGCCTCTGGCACCAGGCGACCAGTGCGGATCAGGTGCTGCAGGACAAGCGCCACCGATTGCGCATCGCCCAATGCGTCGTGACCCGGGCGCTCCGGATGCGGCAGACCAAAGTACTCGGTCATGGTGTTACTCCGCAATGTGGCGATGTCGTCTTTCGGAACACCTGACGCGGCAAGCAGGTGCACGGCATTGCCGAAGCGTGTCACAGGCAAGGGCGGTGAAAATCCGGCGACATAGCAACTGATGGCCAGAAGGTTGAATTCGTCCTTGCCCCAGGACCAGAACGCTGCGCCGTCCGCGAAACCGGAAAGCTCGGCAAGGGCGTCCTCCAGACCCAGGCCTTCCTGCGCAATCCGATCGGCGGTCACCCCGGTCAACTCTTGAAAGAACGGAGGTACATCCGCAACGCCACCGCCCCTCAGGGGCGGCTTCACCACACATTCAAAAGTCTCCGTCAACTCCGCTTCGGCGTCGAGCTGCAGCTTCACGGCTCCAATCTGTGCCACGACCGGATCAGGATCGTCCAGGCCGCACCAGAAGCGCTGCGGCGCGCCGGGCGTGGTCAGGAACTCGCAGTCGAAGACAACCGTGTGGTCCATCGGCCCTAGCCCCAAAGCGCGCGCGGCGGAGGATGCACGCCGACCGCATCATAGACCAGCGGCGTGTCCCGGTCCTCGGCCAGCAGAAGCGGGCCGTCCAGATCGACTACGGCTACGCCCTGTGCGACCAGAACGGCAGGCGCCATCGCCAGCGATGTGCCGACCATGCAGCCCACCATGATACCGTAACCCTCTTGCTCAGCGGCTTCTTTCAACGCCAGCGCCTCGGTAAGGCCGCCCGTCTTGTCGAGCTTGATATTTACCATATCATACTTGCCCGCGAGGTCAGGCAGGCTGGCCCGGTCATGGCAGCTTTCGTCGGCGCAAACGGGCAAAGGGCGATGGATTTCGGCCAGCACGTCATCCTGTCCCGCCGGTAAAGGCTGCTCGACCATCTTGACGCCAAGGCGGACAAGATGCGGCGCCAACTCGGAATAGATATCCGCCGTCCAACCTTCATTGGCATCCACGATAATAGCGGTGTCGGGGGCACCCGCGCGCACGGCTTCAAGCCGCGCCATGTCACCTTCGCCACCCAGCTTGATCTTTAGAAGCGGCCGGTGCGCGTGTCGCGCGGCGGCACGGCGCATCTTTTCAGGTGTATCCAGCGACAAGGTGAAAGCGGTCTTAACAGGCGCGAGGGGCGCCAATCCAAGCAACTCCCAAACCCGTTTACCCTCCCGTTTGGCAGCCATGTCCCAAAGCGCGCAATCAACGGCATTGCGCGCAGCGCCCGGTGCCAGTGCTCCGGACAGAGCCTCGCGGCCCAAGGGTTCCGTCACAGACCGGATTTGCTCAGCCACGCTCTCCATCGTTTCCCCATACCGCGCATAAGGCACACACTCGCCCCAACCGGTGACGCCTTCACTCTCCACTGAAACCGTTAATACTCTCGCCTCATCCCGCGATCCGCGCGCGATGGTAAAGGTCTCAGCCAGTCGAAACGTCTCTTCGGTCACGCACAACATGGCGACTCCATC